>JBHWSH010000062.1:0-4384 GCA_043427135.1 Marmoricola sp.
AGCTACCGGGGAAGCATTCTGATCTCCTTCTTCTCCGGTCCTCGGCCCGAAGCATTCAGTCATCCGGCGACGACCGCCTATCGCTGGCCGATGGAGAGGATGGACCACGCACTGGCCCGTGCCGGATTCGAGGTCGTACGCCGGCACTGGGACCCGAGGTCTCCCCACGCCAACGTCACCGCGCGAGCCATCGCAGACTCGACGATCGTTGATCCCGATAGCAGCTGCCTTCTTGCGCCTTCCGACGGTCACGGTGAGATCGAGGCAAACCTTGACGTGACGCTGTCAGAACGTGAGGGTGCCTTGCATCAGTAGGTCGGCACGTGTCTTGGTGCTGAGGGATATGCCCTAGCCTCCTCCCGAGGTCAGTTCTCAACACCCCACAAGAGTCCTGCGGCAAGGCCCAGGGCAAGACTGGTTGCCGCGGTCGCTATCGCCGTCGTCGCCGACCACACGCGCGGAGCGCATGCGGCCGGGATGATGCCGCCTTCTGGGGCCTCTCGTCGTGCGTAGACCGGCGCGATCCACCGAAGGTAGTAGAAGAGGCTGATCACGGAGTTGATGAAGACGACCACCGCGAGCCAGGCGTGGTCGCCGTCCCAGGCGGAGGCGGCGGTGGTGAGCTTGCTGAAGAAGACCGCCGTCGGCGGGGTCCCGACGAGGCCGAGCAGGGCGACGGTCAGCGAGGCTGCCAGCCACGGCTGCTCCCTCGCCAACCCGCGGTAAGACTCAAGGTTGCGCCGATCCGGAAGCGCGGTCGTGACAGCAAACGCCGCCAGGTTGGTCGCGGTGTAGCCGGTGAGGTAGAGCAGCAGTGAGGGCAGTGCGAGATCGCTGCGGCCGGCGACCGCGACCGGGACGAGCATGTAGCCGACCTGGCTGACGGTGGACCAACCGAGTAGACGTCGGGGGTGGGTCTGCCAGTAGGCGGCGAGGTTCCCCAACGTCATGCTCGCGACTGCGATCAGCGCGATCAGCAAAGGCCAGGCCAAGGTGTCGGGGAGCGTCGCGACGATTCGGAACGCGGCGATCACCGCCCCAATTTTCGGGACGGTGGTGAGGAAGGCGGCGACCGCACCGCCCGCCCCTTGGGCGGCGTCGGGTATCCAGAAGTGGCCCGGGACGCCGCCGGCCTTGAACATCAGCCCGGCCAGGACACCGACGACGCCTGCGGCGACCGCGGCCGTGGGCGCGTCGGCGAGGCGGTCGGTGAGCTCGGCGTAGGACGTGGTCGCTGTGACCCCGTACAGCACGGTGACCCCGGCGAGCAACAGAATGCCGAAGAGGGCGCCCATGAGGTAGGTCTTCATGGCCGCTTCCGCGCCCAGTGGCGTGCGGGCGATGCCGATCAGGCCGTAGAGCGGCACGCTGGCGAGCAGGAAGCCAACGATCACCACGAGGAGGTCGTCGGCGCCGGCGAGAACGAGCGTGCCGGTGGTCGAGAACAGCAGCAGCGCGTAGGTCTCGCTCTCCCTCGGTGAGCCGGCGATCTCGTCGGAGGCCAAGGCCAGCACGACCAGTGTGCCCAGAGAGGCGGCGATCCGGGCGACCCCAGTGGCGGTGTCGGCCGTGAAGGTGCCGCTCATCGCCGCTTGCGCCGGGCCCGGTAGGTCGACCGCGGCGGCGATGGCCGCGACGATCAGCGAGGTGGCAGCGATGCCTTGAGTGACCCATTGGCGGGTCCGTGGGAGGAAGGAGCCGCTCATCAGGACCGCGAGTCCGCCGAGGAACAGCACGATCTCTGGCAGGAGGAGGGCCGGCCGCATGCCCATGGATTCCACCGCGGCCTACCTGCCGACGAGTTCGACGACCATGTCGGCCGCGGGTTCGATCACGTCGAGGAGGGGGCGGGGAAGGACGCCGATCAGCAGGGAGAGCAGGAGCAGCGGGCCGATCGACCAGATCTCGGCGGGGCGGAGGTCGCCGAACCCGGCGGATCGGCCGCGGGTCTCGCCGGTGAAGATGCGCTGCAGGGCGCGCAGGAAGAGGGCCGCGGTGATCAAGATGCCCACCAATGCCACGGCGGTGACGGGTGCGGCGGCGATGCTTCCGGTGAAGATCTGGAACTCCGCGATGAAGCCCGAGAGGCCGGGCAGGCCGAGGGAGGCGAAGGCACCGACGGCGAAGAGGGCCGCGAGACGTGGAGCAGGCTCGGCGAGTCCGCCGTAGGAGTCCATGTCGTAGGTGCCTGCCCGGTCTCGTAGGACGCCGGCGAGGAGGAACAGGGCTGCCGTGATCAGTCCGTGGCTGACCATCTGGGTCACGGCCCCTGTGACCGCCACGCCGCGCGCCTGCGCGGTGTCGTCGGCGACGATACCGGCGGCGCCGACGGCGATGACGATGTAGCCCATGTGGTTCACCGACGTATAGGCGACCATCCGTTTGAAGTCCGTCTGAGCCAGGGCCACGAGCGCGCCGTACACCACCGACACGATGCCGACCACGACGATCGCCCATGCCCAGGCCCGCCACGCCTCCGGCAGCATCGGCATCGCGATCCGCACGAACCCATAGGTGCCCATCTTCAGCAGCACCGCAGCCAGCACCGCTGACCCGATCGCGGGAGCATCGGTGTGGGCTGGCGGCAGCCAGGTGTGGAACGGCACCGTCGGTGTCTTCACGGCCAGTCCGACGAGGATCGCGGCCAACACCAAGCCGCCGGCCAGCGAGGACCCGGCCAACGGCGTTTGCTCTGCGAGCTCGACCATGTCGAAGGTGTGCGGGTCCGCGGCGATGTAGAGCCCGATGAAGCCGACGAGCAGCGCGAGCGAGCCGAAGAAGGTGTAGAGGAAGAACTTCATCGCCGACCGGGCGGCGTCGCCGTGTCCCCAGCCGGCGATCACGAAGTACATCCCAACGATGGACAGGTCGAAGAAGACGAAGAACAGGATCAGGTCCGCGGAGACGAACAGTCCCATGCTCACGCTTTGCAGGAACAAGAACAACGCCGCTGCCATTCGGGGGCGATCGGTGTCGCGCAGGGCGTACACCGCGCAGGCCAGGAAGATCACCGCTGTCATCGCGATCAGCGGCAGGGATAATCCGTCGACGCCGACGTGGTAGCTGCTGTTCACGCCGGGGATCCAGGGGACCTGTTCCTCGAACGCCAGCCCGCCGGCCTGGGGCGTCTCGTAGGCGAGCCACACCGCGACCACGAGGGCGAGCTCGATGGCGGTGACCGCGACCCATACCCAGCGCGCAGCCCTGTCGCCGAGCCGTGGCGCGGCGATCAGGGCCAACGCTGCCGCGAGGGGCAAGAAGACAATCAGACTGAGCACGTTCACCTCACCGTGACGAGAAGCAGGACGCCGATCGCGAGCACCGCGACCGTTTGGATGTAGTAGTGGTGCAGCTGGCCGGTCTGCGGACGGCGCGCGACCTGGCCGAGCCGGCGCATCTGCATCGCGAGCGCTTCCACGGCTCCGTCGAACCACTGGTCGTCGTCCCGAGCGGCTCGTTGCGCAATGCGCATCGACGCACGGGAGGTCGCCTCCACGAGTCCGTCGAGCACGTGGTCATCGAAGGCAGCTGCTCTACGTGCCGCACTGCCTACTGCCGTGGCGGACCCGGTCACAACCCTGTCGAGGACGCGGTCGTCGAAGAGCGCCAGGGCCTTCGCCGCCGCAAGGGTCGGACGTACGACGGTCCACTGCACCGCATGTTCGAGCCCAAGCCAAGTCTGTGCCCACCGTGGTTCGGGCACCGGACGCCACCACACGAGCGCGAGCACCACCAGCGCGATCGCGGCCGACCCGGCCATCTCCACCAGGCTCGGGTGGAGCGGCGCCTCACCCAGGGCACGCGCCACCGTGTCACCGACCGGCGGCAGCGCGAGCAGGCCGAGTGACACCGCCCCGAGCGCCAGCACCATCATGGGCGCCTGCTCGAGCACACCGACGTGGCCGGTGCCCTGCTCCTCCTCGTCGTAGCGTGCCTCGACCTGCGCGAGCTCCGCATCGGGAACGTGCCGCCATATGACGACGAGGATCTTGCCGGCGTACGCCGCCGAGAGCGCCGCCGCGGCGAGCCCGACGGCGTAGAGCCACGCCGACTGCTCCAACGCCGCGGCGAGGACGGAGTCCTTGGTCGCCCACAGGGCGAGTGGGGCGACTCCGGCGAGGGAGAGCGCCCCCAGTGTCGTGGCCCAGCCGACCAGTCGCCATCGTCGCGCGACACCTTGCAGGCCGGTCAGGTGTTTGGTGCCCAGCGCGGTGAGCCAGGCACCGGCTGCGAGGAAGAGCAGCGCTTTGGTGGAGGCGTGCGCGACGAGGTGGGCCGCTCCCCCACTCACCGACGCCAGCCCGGCACCCATCACCACGAAACCGAGCTGGGCCGAGGTCGAGGCGGCAAGCAACTGCTTGAGGTCACGTTGGGCAACGACTCC
>JBHWSH010000063.1:0-3000 GCA_043427135.1 Marmoricola sp.
AACACCCAGATCGGAAGAGCCGGGGACGGCGTACTCGCGACGCCAGCTCATCGACGGGGTGTGGGGCGCGAACTGGGTGGGTGACGAGCACCTGGTCGACGTCCATATCGGGCACCTGCGCCGCAAGCTGGGCGACGACCCAACCCAAGGGCGGTTCGTGCGGACCGTTCGTGGTGTCGGCTACCGGATGGGCACCGGCTCATGACATCGCCTGCCAAGCAGCGCCCCGGGGGGCTGCGGGGCAGCTTCGCCGGCCGGCTGCTCGCCGCCCAGGCACTGGTCCTGGTCGCCGGCGCGGTGACGACCTGGGTGGTGGCCACGGTGGTCGGGCCGAGCATCTTCCATGACCACCTCGTCCGGGCCGGTCTGGGACATTCGCCGGAGGAGGCCGGCCACATCGAGGAGGCGTTCGTCTCATCGCTGCTGATCGCCCTCGGGGTGGCGAGCCTGTTGGCGGTGGGCGCGGCGCTGGTGGTCTCGTGGTACTTCGGCATCCGGGTCCGCCGCAGCATCCGGCCCGTCACCCGCGCTGCGGCCCAGATCTCTGCCGGCTCCTACGACGCACGGGTGCCCGACCCGGGGCTCGGTGAGGAGTTCACCGACCTCGCCCACGGCTTCAACGCACTCGCCGAGCGACTGGGAGCGACCGAGACCACCCGCCGCCGGATGCTCGCCGACCTGGCGCACGAGATGCGGACCCCGCTGGCCACCATCGGCGCGCACCTCGAGGCCGTCGAGGACGGCGTCCGGGAGATGGACGACGGCACGATGGAGGTGCTGAACAGCAGCACCCAGCGCCTGCGTCGCCTCGCCGAGGACATCGCCGCAGTCTCCGCCGCCGAGGAGCTCACCCTGCCGCTGCGCCGCCGCCGGGTCGAGGTGTCCTCGCTGCTGACCGAGACCGTGGACGCCTTCTCCGAGCGGTACGCCGCCCGCGACGTCAATCTTGTTCTCGACCCCAGGTCCGACGAGCTCGGCGGTGCCACCGTGTGGGTGGACCGGGACCGGATAGGTCAGGTGTTGACCAACCTGCTGGACAACGCACTCCGGCACACTCCACCCGGTGGCGAGGTCACCCTCACCTCGAGGTACGAGATCGACCAGTGGGTCGTCCAGGTACGTGACACCGGTGAAGGCATCGCAGCCGAGCACCTCGACCATCTCTTCGACCGCTTCTACCGCATCGACCCCTCCCGCACCCGCGGCAGCGGCGGGTCCGGCATCGGCCTGGCCATCGCGCGAGCGATCGTGCGTGCCCACGGAGGCAGCATCCGCGCCACGAGCCCCGGCCCGGGGCAAGGCACGAGCGTGACGTTCCGAGTGCCGGTGCACCACTCCTCACCGGACTGAGGCGCCTCGCAGAAAAACCTCATAGCCACAGGCGAGGTTCTTCATCGGATCTTGAGGGTTCACGCCGTGAATTACCCCTCTACGCGAGACAGGATGAAACCGCCCCCGGCCCGCTCCCCTGCCCGAGAGAAGAGTCCCCGATGTCCAGGTCCCCCAGGCTCCTCGCTGTGCTCATGGCCGCCACGCTCCCGGTGTTCGCCCTGGCCGGTTGTGGCAGCGACGAACCGTCTGCATCCGAGACCACTGCCACCGCCGAGGCGGCCGAGGGCGCGACACCGGGTGTGGTCGACGCCGACCTGGCATTCGCCCGCGACATGATCCCGCACCACCAGCAGGCGCTGGAGATGGCCAGGATGGCCCCCGACCACACCGAGGATCCCGAGATCCTCGAGCTGGCCGCAGAGATCGAGGCCGCCCAGGACCCGGAGATCGACCAGATGACCGGATGGCTGGAGTCCTGGGGCGAGGACGCCCCTCCGACCTCGATGGACCACGGTGCCATGGGCCACGGCACCGATGAAGAGATGCCGGGGATGATGAGCGCCGCGGAGATGACCGAGCTGGAGTCCCTCGAGGGTGTCGAGTGGGAGCGGATGTTCCTGACGATGATGATCCGCCACCACGAAGGCGCCATCGAGATGGCCCGCACCCAGATCGAAACCGGCCGAGACGCCGAGGTCACCGCCCTGGCCGAGCAGGTCGTCGCCGACCAGGAAGCCGAGATCGCGACGATGATCACCCTGCTTGAAGCCCGCACGGACTGACCACCCGGCGCCACATCCGACCCGAGAGGAGACAGTGAACACTGCCCACCCCCAGCTACGACGCGTCGGCGCTGCGACGGTCGCCTTCAGTCTGGTCGCGCTGGTCGGCTGCAGCGAGGCCGACGCAATCGACTCCGCCGAACAGGCCACCGAGACCCTGATGGGACACATCCACGACCTGGGAACCGACCCGGAGACAGGCGAGCTCTACGCCGCCGCGCACCACGGGGTGTTCACCTTCTCCACTGCCGGGACGCCGCAACGGGTGGCAGACCGATGGCAGGACACGATGGCCTTCACCGTCATCGGGCCCGGGCACCTGCTGGCCAGCGGCCACCCCGACCTGCGCGAAGACGGCCCGATCCACCTCGGGTTGATCGAGTCCACCGACGCCGCCGACACCTGGCAGTCCCTCTCACTGGCCGGTGAAGCCGACTTCCACGCCCTCGACGCCGCGGACCGGCGCATCTACGGCTACGACTCACTGACTCGAGCGTTGCTCACCAGCCTCGACGGGCAGACCTGGGAGACGGTGGCCGAGCCCACCGAGGCGACCGACCTGGCCGTGGACCCGGGCGACTCCGACCAGGTGCTGATGACCCGGCCCGATGGCACCGTGCACCGCTACCAGCGCAACGGCGCCAACAGCGTGCTCGGCTCCGCTCCTCCGTTGCGGTTCCTCGACTGGGCCGACCTCGACACCCTGGTGGGGCTCGGCCCGGACGCGACCGTCTACACCAGCACGGACCGCGGCGCGAGCTGGGTCCGCACCGGTGGTGTCCCGGGGGACCCCGAGGCCCTCGTCGCCGAGGACGAGACCTGGCACGTCGCCACCAGCACCGGCATCTACCGCTCCATCGACGCCGGCGCGACCTGGGACCACACG
>JBHWSH010000064.1:0-7029 GCA_043427135.1 Marmoricola sp.
AGTCTGCCTGCGGTGGTTGAGGAGCCGAGCCCCCAGGGCGAGGCGATGCCTGCGGTGGTTGAGGAGCCGAGCCCCCAGGGCGAGGCGATGCCTGCGGTGGTTGAGGAGCCGAGCCCCCAGGGCGAGGCGTCTCGAAACCACCCAGACGTCGCGCTCAGACCGGTGCACACCCCCTCGCTGCTCGACGACCTCTTCGGCGACCTGTGGCCAGGCCGGGGTACGCCGCCGCGGCCGGGCCTGCTCGGCGGCGCCTTCGCGGTGGGCGTGTTGACGGCGATCGTGATGCCGTGGCGCGACTTCGGCCTGGGCACGCTGTTGGTGCTCCTGGCCGCGGGCGGAGTCCTGCTGACCGCGAGCCGGCACCGGCGCGACCCGTTCACGCTGACCTGTGCGGCGCTCTGCGTGCTGCTCTCGGTCACCGCCGTCGTCCGGGACGCGGAATGGATCGTCGTGCTGTCGATCCTCGCCGCGACCGCACTCTGCCTGATCGGGTTGACGCGGGGCAGAACCCTGCCGGGCTTCGTGCTCGCCGGTCTGTCGTGGCCGGTTGCCGGCATCCGCGGGCTGCCCTGGCTGGGCCGCACCCTGGCTGCGGTGACCGGGCGCGGACACGGCGCCGCGGTCCTGCGCACCGCGTTGTGGTCGGTGCTCGCGCTGGTCGTGTTCGGCGCCCTGTTCGCCTCGGCGGACGCACTGCTCGGCCGGTGGGTGGATGCGCTGGTCCCCGACCTGTCGGCCGACACACTCGTCCTGCGCCTGTTCATCACCCTCGCGGTCACCGGGGCGGTCCTCGCCGCGGCGTACCTCGCCCTCAACCCGCCGCACGTCGACCTGCCCGGGCGCGGTCCTCGACCCGTCACGCGGCGCTTCGAGTGGTTGGCCCCGGTGCTGGTCGTCAACGGCGTCTTCGCGGCGTTCTTGGTCGCTCAAGCGACGGTGATCTTCGGCGGCCACGACCACCTGCGGCGTACGACGGGACTCACCTATGCCGAGTATGTGCACCAGGGCTTCGGGCAGCTCACCGTCGCGACCGCGCTGACCCTGCTCGTCGCGGGTCTCGCCGCCCGTAAGGCGGCTCCGGCGGACCGGCCGTGGCTGCTCGGATCGCTCGGGCTGCTGCTCGTGCAGACTCTGGTCGTGGTGGCCTCGGCCCTGCACCGGGTGGACCTCTACCAAGAGGCCTACGGCTTCACCCGGCTGCGCCTGCTCGTCGTGCTCTTCGAGAGCTGGCTCGGAGTGGTGATCCTCGCGGTGATGCTCGCCGGACTGATCGCCAAGGGCGGCTGGGTGCCGCGGTTCGCGGTGGTCAGCGGCGTCGTCGCCCTACTGGGCCTCACGGCGCTCAACCCGGACGCCTGGATCGCGGAGCGCAACCTGGAGAGGTACGCCGAGACCGGCAAGGTCGACTGGTACTACCTCGAAGGCCTCTCCGACGACGCGGTGCCGGTCATCGCCGAACGCCTGCCCGACGAGCAACTCGGCTGCGCGCTGTCGTCCCGGGGGGTCTCGGAGGACGATTGGCTGGAGTGGAACTTCGGCCGAGCCCGTGCCACCGAGGCACTCAGGGACTGGTCTCGAACACCGGTGGCACCGGGATCTTGCGATTGATCTCCTCGACCTCGCGCAGCGCCTTGCGGCCCACGACGAGCAGCTCGCGCTGGATCTGCTCGGAGCGCTCGAGAGTGTCGAGGGTTTCGACCGCGATCTCCAAGGCCCGCTCGCCGTCGCGCAGCGTCTTGCGGGCAACTTCGAGCGTCGTCTGTGCAAGCTCCACCCCGGACTGCACCGCCGCCACGACCGTCTCCAGGTCGCCACGCATCTCTCGCAGCGGCCCGAGGGTCTCCAGCATGCTGCGCACGATGCTCAACGTCTCCGCAGTCTGCTGCTCGATCGTCTGGGTGGACTCCAGCGCGCGGCCCGCGACCTGCTCGCTGTTGCGGGCGACCGAGAGTCCCTCCTGCTGGATCTCCAACGAGGTCTCGGCGATCAGGAGTTGCTCGGTGATCTGCTCGAGGGTCACCTGCATGACCTCCAAGGTGTCGTCGATGTCGTCGCGCGACGCATGCAGGTCCGAGCGCACATGGGCGATGTCCTGCCGAGCGCCCCGGCCGGGTCCGAAGACCAGCACGAGGGTGGCGACGACGGAAACGACCAGCAGAACGGCGAGGAAGACCTTCTGACGACGTGAGAGCACGGGCAGGACGAGCTGCGGGGACAAGAACGCTCCTGTCGGAGGATCGCGAGGGACGAGGCAACCGCTGCTCCATCCCCGCGCGGTCGTCGGTCAACCGCTCCTGAGACCAACGCCACGCCGGAGGGCTGGGCCCTCGCCGTCGTTTCACCCTGGACGGCGTCGGGTGCCGCAAGCCACATGCGAGCGATGGTGTACCGAGGGCCCTACCGGATCCGCGTCGAGGAAAAGGACGTCCCGACGATCCAGCATCCGCGCGACGCGATCATCCGGGTGACGACGGCGGCCATCTGCGGCTCCGACCTGGGTGATGGTGCCGTTCAACGTGTTCTGCGGCAACTGCTACTTCTGCGCACGCGGCCTGTACTCCAACTGCCACAACGTCAACGCCAACGCGACCGCCGTCGGCGGCATCTACGGCTACTCCCACACCTGCGGCGGCTACGACGGCGGCCAGGCGGAGTACGTCCGGGTGCCGTTCGCCGACGTCGGCCCGAGCATCATCCCGGACTGGATGGACGAGGAGGACGCCGTCCTCCTGACCGATGCGGTCGCCACCGGCTACTTCGGCGCTGCCATCGGCGACATCGCCGAGGGTGACACCGTCGTCGTCTTCGGCTCCGGCCCCGTCGGGTTGTACGCCGCGAAGTCGGCCTGGCTGATGGGCGCGGGCCGGGTGATCGTCATCGACCAGCTCGACTACCGGCTGGAGAAGGCCCGGGAGTTCGCCCACGCCGAGACGTTCAACTACAACGACTACGACGACATCGTCGTCCAGATGAAGAAGACCACCGACCACCTCGGCGCCGACGTGGCGATCGACGCGGTCGGCGCGGAGGCGGACGGCAACCTCCTCATGCACGTCACCTCGGCCAAGCTCAAGCTGCAGGGCGGCTCGCCGGTCGCTCTCAACTGGGCGATCGACTCGGTTCGCAAGGGCGGCACCGTGTCGGTGGTCGGCGCCTACGGGCCGATGTTCAGCGCGGTGAAGTTCGGCGACGCGCTCAACAAGGGGCTCACCCTCAACATGAACCAGTGCCCGGTCAAGCGGCAGTGGCCGCGACTCTTCGAGCATGTCCGCAACGGCTACCTCAAACCCAACGAGCTGGTGACTCACCGGATCCCCCCTGGAGCACATCGCCGAGGGCTATCACATCTTCTCGGCCAAGCTCGACGGCTGCATCAAGCCCCTGTTGATCCCCGACTCCGCGGCCTGACCCGCGACCTCCCAGGAGACCCCGGATGCCCTACACACCGCATCGGCCCAACACCCCGCCGCCGAGCGAGGAGCTGCGCGCCCGCATCCCCGGCTGGGGTGTCGACCTCGACCCCGCCGACCGCCCGTCCGTCCCGCGCTTCCAGCCACACCCCGGCATCGACGAGCCGCCGACCTGGGAGTTCCCCGAGCGCCAGCCGGAGGACACCCCTCGGGAGCGTTCGATCGAGCACGCCATGCTCACCCCTGTCTTCGGCACCTCGGTGCCGACGAAGGGCCTCTCCGGGGTCGTCCGCCGCTACTCCTACCGCCGCTTCAGCGAGGGCCGTGCCGCCCACTGGCTGCTGCTGCTCGGCGCCGACCGGGTCGACGTGATGGAGAGCCGGGTGACCGGACTCCTGCGAGGCAAGCCGGACAACCCGATCACCGAGACCGGCATCCTCAGCGAGCGCAAGGCCCGCGGGCTGTCGTCGCGGCTGGGCAGCAACCACACCGACATCCGTCACCAGGCCCTCGACCCCGTCATCGCCATCGGGCCTTCCGCCGCAGTCGCGGTGGCGGCGTACGCCGGGGTGCGCAAGGTCTTGGGCCGCCGCTCCTGACCGGCGGCTTCACCCGGGGCGGACGGTGAGCATCTGCGCCATCGTCCCGATCGGACCGTCGACGTCGTGGAGGACGCTGCTGGTGAGCCCCAGCCCACCGGCGCCGAAGGAGACCGAGATGTCGAAGCCGACCCACCCTCCGGCCGGCTGCCGGAACAGGTGAGCGGTCAGGTCGACGTTGGGGAACCCCACCCGTCGAGGGTCGTGCCGCACCGCCATCCCGTTGGCGATGTCGAACAGCCCCGCGGCCGAGGCCAGCGCACTGACGTCCTCCTCAGCGACCAGCGGCAGGTCAGTGCGCACCCAGACGTGGCCGCGTCCCGGCTCGGCCACGCGGCGTACCTCGACGGACTCGATGAACCCGCCCGGCCACACCTCACGCGGGTCCCACGCGGGAGTCTCGTCCGGTCCTGGGATCGGCGGCAGCGGCGACGCGGCGATCTGCGACGTGTCCCGCGGCTGCATCAACCAGGCTTGCATCGTCACGATCGTCCGGCCGGCATGGATCAGCTCGGCCTCGACCAGCTCCACCGTGCGTCCGGGTCGTCGCACCTCGACACGGGTCTTGACGGTCTCGACCGGCACCGTGCCCCAGATGTCGTACGACATCCGGGCCAGCTCCAGATCGTGACGGCCACGGCGGTCGCGGTCTGCCTCGACGACATGGGCCAGCAGCCCGATGGCCGGCGCGATGTGCTGCTCGCGCACGTCCCACGCGCCGCTGACGTGCTCAGTGGCGCGGAACGAGTTGTCGCTCGCGCGGAGGAAGTACGCCATCAGGCGAGAGCCCAGACGCCCGGGCGACCCTTTGTCATCGTGCCTCGTTCGATGAGGGCGATGCGCGCCTTGCGGGCTGCGAGGTGCCAGCGCAGCTCACCGTCCGGCGTCCGCTCGTGGTCGCCGGGGAGCAGTACGTCGGCGGCTGCGGTCTCCAGCCCGGCGAGCGCCTCCTCGCTGGTCAACTCGCCGCCGGCATCGCGCAGGACGTCGACGATCAGCGGCTCCAACGCCTCCGGCTGCGTCCAGCGACGCTGGACCGGCCGTTCCGTGACGGCCGCCGGGGTTGCCCGCTTGCGGGGCGTGCTCGCACGCCTCGCCGGGGCGGGTTTCGGCTCTGCAGCCGGTGCCGGCGGGGGCGTCGGCATCCCGTGGATGCACTGCGAGAGCGGCAGGTCGCAGAAGTCGCAATAGTCGTCCGAGGGCACCTGGCCACGATAGCCAGCGTCCACACGGTCTTCGCCGCAGCACCGCCGCCGACCACGACCGAGCGCTTCACGCACTCGGGTCGCCGACGTAAGGCGAAGTGCGTGGTGGGCCGGGTCGTCCTCGAGATCGAAGCGTTGGACCCGCCGGATCGTGTCCCTCACCTCCGACGTCATCCCGCACAGGAGACGACATCGGCAGGGAGGTCCCTCAGCCGCGGCAGCGCAACCCGCGCCGTACCGTCCCTGGAGTCGTCCTCCGGCATGCCTGACTCCTGATCCGGGTAAGCCCAGGGCAGCGACCTCCGCGATCGCGCGGCGGCCTCCTCCGTTCGGGTGATGCGGCGATGTACGAGTTCTTCCAGACCGCGGGGTCGTGGGGTGTGACCGTCTTCGTGATCACCTCCATGCTCAACGTCGGGCTGACCCAGAAACCTTCGCGTCTGCTCCACCACCTGGACAACCGAGCGTTCCTGCTGCGCATGCTGTTGCTCAACTTCGTCGTGGTGCCGGCACTGATGATCGCCGCGACCGAGCTGGTGGACCTCGAGCCGGTGTACGCCGCGGGCTTGCTTCTGTTCTCCCTCGCCGCAGGTGCCCCCTTCCTCATCAAGCTGGCGGGCGTCTCGCAGTCCGATATCGCCTTGGCCGCGACGGTGCTGCTGGTCTTGATGGTCGGCACCGTGCTGGTCCTGCCGTTCCTCCTGCCACGCGTCCTGGAGGGGCTCACGGTCGACACCGCCTCGGTCGTCCGCAGTCTGCTGGTGCAGATGATCGCGCCGCTGATCGTCGGCATGCTCCTGCTGGAGTACGCCGAGAGGTTCGCCGCCGTCGCGCAGCCGTGGGTCGCGCGGATCTCCACAACGTCGCTCTGGATCCTGATCGCTGCGATCATCATCGGATATCTGCCCGACATGGCCGATCCTGCGCTGTGGAAGGCCATCGGCGTCGGCATGGTCGTGTTGTTCTTGGCACTGTTCCTGGGCTGGACGATGGGCGACGGCCACGATCACCTCGCCGACGTCGGCGGGCTGGCGACTGCGCAACGCAACACCGCCGCAGCGCTGATCGTCGCTCAGGACAACTTCGATGACCCGCGCGTGCTCGTGGTGATCACCCTGCTCAACACTCTCACCGTGGTGATGCTCATGGTCGCGGCGAAGCTGATGAGCAGGGACAACACGTTCGACTTCCTGGTCCCGGTGGCGGCCGACGTCCCGGGCGAACCGTCCCGCACCCCCGAGGAGACCCGATGAGCCCGACGACCGAGCGCCCGAACATCCTGGTGCTGTGCATGGACCAGTGGGACGTGCACATGGACTTGCCACCCGGCGTCGACCTGCCGGCGATCCAGCGCCTGATGGGTGCCGGCGTCAGCCTCGACAACCAGTACTGCTCGGTCCCCCAGTGCACGCCCTCGCGCGCAACCATGTGGACCGGCCAGCACGCCAAGGACGTCGGGCTGTGGGACAACACCAACTTCGCGTGGATCGACGTGCTGAGCCCCGAGGTCCCGACCGTCGGCCACATGCTGCGCGAGCAGGGCTACTACACGGCGTTCAAGGGCAAGTGGCACCTCTCCCACCCCGCGCACTCCCCCGACGCGCTGGAGGACTATGGGTTCTCCGACTACCAGTCGTGGGGCGACAACTGGGGCGCGCCCATGCACGGGCAGACGCTCGACCCTGCGGTCGCCTTCGAGACCGTCGACTGGCTGCGGCACCGGCGCCCGCACGACCAGCCGTGGTTCCTGGTCTCCTCCATGGTCAACCCCCATGACGTGATGTTCCTGCGGGCCGGGGAGGACGAGCAGCCGCA
>JBHWSH010000065.1:0-13882 GCA_043427135.1 Marmoricola sp.
CTGTCGCGCATTTTCCACGGGAATGACTGTAGTTTATTGTGGCGGTCGGTTCCACTTCACCGATCGCCTTCTGAGGAGGCCCCATGAACAGCGAGCTCGGCATCACCGAGGTCGGTCACGGTCACAACTGTGCTTGCGGAGAGCAGGACCCCGCCGGCTACCCCGAGCTCGACGCCCGCGCGATCCCGCACGCCATCCGGCACGCCACGATCTTCGGCGCCCTGGACTCGATCGGCGCCGGCTCCGGCCTCGTCCTCGTCGCGCCGCACGACCCGCTGCCTTTGCTGGCGCAGGTGCAGGACCGCTACGACGGCGCCTTCGAGGTCAGCTACCTCGAGCGCGGCCCCGAGGCCTGGCGGCTGGCGTTCGTCCGCGCCGCCTGAGCCGCTGGCCGGTCGGCGGCTCCGGTCGGTTTCCCATGGGATGCAGAGAAACCGCCGCTTCCCACGCGAAATTTCACGTGGGGAGTGGCAGAACCTCTGCATCCCATGGGATTCCGTCCCCCGCCGCTCACCCCTTGATCGAGGCCATCTTCTTGGCGACGAACTCGGTCGCTTTGACCGGCATCAGCCGGGAAAGTACGTCGAGCAGCTTGGCGTCGTTGCCGATGCGGACCCGGGGGCTGCCCTTCTCGATCGCCTCGACGATCTGACGGCCCGCCTCGGGCGCCGGCGTCATCTTCATGCTCGGTGCGTCCCCGGTCGGCTGTGGGATCGACGCCTCTGAGTTGGTCGCGATGCCGGTCTCGATGGCGCCCGGGTAGACGGCGCTCACGGCGATGCGCGAATCCTGCAGCTCGGCGTACAGGCCCTCGGTCAGCAGCATCACCGCGGCCTTGCTCGCGCCGTAGACCGACTGACCAGGCACAGGCACGAACGCCCCCATGCTGGCGACGTTGACCAGGCTGGCCTCGGGGCGCTGCATCAGCACCGGAAGGAACGCCTTGGTGGTGTGGACGACGCCCCAGAAGTTCACCGCCATCACCTTCTCGATCTCGGCGAGGTCGAGTTCGGTGAAGTCGACGAAGCGCTGGATGATGCCGGCGACGTTGACCAGGCCGTCGACCGGGCCGTGGGCGGCGGCCACCTCGTCGGCAACGGCCTCGACGCGCAGGTTGTCGGAGACGTCGACGGTGTGCAGGGTCAACCGGTCGCCCGCATTCGCGAGCCGGGCGGTCTCGGCGAGTGCCTCGCCGCGCAGGTCCAGAGCCGCGACACGAGCGCCGTTGCGCAGCAGGAGAAGCACGACCTCGCGCCCGATGCCGTTGCCGCCTCCGGTGACGACGAAGACCCGTCCGTCGATCTGCATGACCCTGTCCCTTCTCTCGGCTGGCCCCTCACCCGGGGGCGCACTTTCACGCTAGACCGCATCGTCGGGCCGCATCGCGATTGGGGGCGTGGGGGTGGTCACGTCGACCGGTGGGTAGACCTCCCCCATGTCGCTCACCGTCGCCGTCACCGGCCCCACTGGCACCTTCGGTTCCGCGCTGATGCCCCTGCTCCAAGCTGACGATGAAGTCGCCCGCGTGATCGGGATCGCGCGCAGGCAGTTCGATCCGGAAGGCCGCGGGTGGACCAAGCTGGAGTACCGCCGCGGAGACGTACGCCGCCCCGAGGACCTGCGTGCCGCATTCGAGGGCGCCGACGTGGTGGTGCATCTGGCGTTCCTGATCCTCAGCGGTTCCGCGAGCACCACCCGGGCGATCAACATCGAGGGCACGCTCAACGCGTTTCGCGAGGCGGCCGCGGCCGGCGTACGCCGCTTCGTCTACGCCTCGTCGGTGTCGGCGTACGGCTTCCATGCCGACAACCCCGTCGGCATGACCGAGGACTGGCCGACGAGGCCCGCGGACCGGTTGTTCTACGCGCAGGAGAAGGCAGAGCTGGAGCAGCTGCTGGAGCGTGAGGCCGCGGCGCACCCGGAGATGGAGCTCTACCTGCTGCGTCCGCCGATCGTCCTGGGGCCAGACGCGATCGGCGGCAAGGCATCGGTGCCGACGCCACTGCTGCGATTCCTGGACTCGTTGCGCGGGCTCGTGACGAAGGTGCCGCTCCCGGTGCTCGTGCCCGACCTGCAACTCCAGCTGATCCACCAGGAGGACGTCGCCACCGCCCTGCACAGGTGCGTGCTGGGCGCCGGTACGCCGGGCGCGTACAACATCGCCGCGGCAGACGTGGTGACGATCGCCGACCTGGCGCGCGAGGTCGGCCTGGTGCCGGTGTCGGTGCCGCACGGGGCGGTCTCGACCGCGGCGCGCTCGTTGATCAAGGTGCCGGGGCTGCCGTCGTTCGCCCAGTGGGTCGAAGCGCTCAGCCAGCCGGCGGTGATGGACATCAGTCGCGCTCGGGGAGAGCTCGGCTGGGAGCCGCGGTGGTCGGCGCTCGAAGCCCTCCGCGACACGATCCGGACCTGAGACGCCTGCGTTCGCACTCCCTACGGCGCCGCGAGGCATGGCACGATGCGCGGGTGGAGACGTCAGCGGGGATCACCACGCCCGACGCCATAGCCGAGGCTTCAGGCGGCGGCGGCTGATGCTCGAGCAGCTGTTCGAGCAGTACTTCCATGCGCTCTCCGTCGCCGACCCGCACGAGGCGGTGGAGGCCGTCGGAGTCGCCCTCGACCGCGGCGACCCGCCGGCGCTGGTCATGACCGACGTGCTCGCCCGCGCCCAGCGCAGGGTCGGTGAGAAGTGGATGAGCGGCGAGTGGACCGTCGCCGACGAGCATGCCGCCACGGCCGTCGCCGAGCAGGCGCTGACGATCGTGAGCCCCCCGCGCCCACGGCTCGGCAAGGGGCCGCACGTCGCGATCGCCTGTGCCGAAGGAGAGTGGCACACGCTGCCGACCAGGCTCGCCGCCGAGCTCGGGCGTGACGCGGGCATGGACGTCACGGTGCTCGGGCCGAGCATCCCCGCCGAGCACCTGCGCCGCTACCTGGGCGACGTCGGTCCCGACGTACTCGCTCTGTCGGTCACGTTGTCCGCCAACCTGCTGGGTGCCGCGTCGAGCTTGGCCGCGAGCCGGGAGATGGGGATCCCGGTCGTGGTCGGCGGAGCGGGCTGGGGCGAGGGGCAGCGCCGGGCGCATGCGCTCGGCGCCTATGCACGGCTGGACGACCTGCGCGAGATCCCAGCACGCATCGGGGATCTGCGCGCGATGGACCCGCCCCCGCTCCCGGTGGTCACCGAGGAGATCCGCTGGCTCGACGACCTGCCGCAGTACGTCATCCTCGAGGCGATGGACCGCCACTACGCCGCGGACCGGTGGATGTCGACGATGGACGACCGGCAGCGCCGCGAGACGCAAAAGGACCTGCGCTGGATGGCCAGACACACTGCGGCCGGTCTGCTCTGCGACGATCACAGCCTGGTCGGCGACCTCCTCGACTGGCTGCTCGCCCTGCTCGTGCCTCGTGGTGTCCCGGCGGCGCCGATCATCGACGGGGCGGTCCACCTCGCCGCGGCCATCGAGCAGGACGCCCCCGCCGGAGCGGCGCTGTTGCGTGGCGAGGCGGCCGCCGCGCTCGAGCGGGTTGCCTCCCGTCCATGACCGTCACCTCGACGGGCGAGCTGCAGTGCGGCCACTTCGACGCCTTCCGCTGCCGGTCGTGCGCCCTGCTCGACCAGCCGTACGCCGCGCAGCTGGCCGCTGCGCAGGAGCAGGTCGAGCGGCTGCTGGGCGACCTGCGGACCGCCCGCGGCCTGGTGTGGTCACCTCCGGTGGCCAGCCCGGTCAGGGAGTTCCGCAACAAGGCCAAGATGGTCGTCGCCGGCACGCTCGACGCGCCGACCCTGGGCATCCTCGACGCCCAGGGCGACGGCATCGACCTGCAGGACTGTCCGCTCCACCTGCCGGTGATCCAGGCAGCCCTGCCCGTGCTCGCGTCGTTCGTCCGCCTCGCCGGCCTCACGCCGTACGACGTCTCGACGCGTCGTGGCGAGCTCAAGCACCTGCTGGTGACGGGCTCTCCCGACGGCGAGCTGATGGTGCGGTTCGTGCTGCGCTCCCAAGAACCCGTGGCCCGGATCCGCAAGCACCTGCCGGCGCTGCACGCTGAGCTGCCGCACCTGGTCGTCGCGTCGGTCAATCTGCTGCCCGAACACAAGGCGACGCTCGAAGGGCTGCGGGAGATCTTCCTGACCGAGCAGGAGGCGCTCCGCATGCGGATCAACGGCACCGACCTGCACCTGCGACCGCAGAGTTTCTTCCAGACCAACACCGGCATCGCCGCTGCCCTCTACCGGCAGGTTCGCGACTGGGTCGAGCTCGTGGATCCGGCGACGTTGGTCGATCTCTACTGCGGGGTCGGCGGCTTCGCCCTGCACTGCGCGAGTTCTCCGGGGGGCTCGTCTCGCGACGTGCTCGGCATCGAGGAGAGCGCCGAAGCGATCGCGGCCGCGCGGCGTACCGCGGAGTCACTCGGGCTCGACCGGGTCCGGTTCGAGGTGGGCGATGCGACGGCGTACGACGGCACGGCCGATCTGGTGATCGTGAACCCGCCCCGGCGCGGCATCGGTGACGACCTGGCCGGCCGGCTCGACGCGTCCTCGACGCGGTGGCTGGTCTACTCCTCGTGCAACCCCCAGTCGCTGCATCGCGACCTCGCGCAGTTGCGCTCCTTCGACGTACGCCGGGCGCGGCTCTTCGACATGTTCCCCCACACGGCGCACGCCGAGGTCGCCCTCCTCCTCGAGCGCCGCTGAACCGTGCGGGTGGAGCTGTAACGCGGGGTTATCGCCGCGGCAGAGCCCGCACAGTGCGCACTCAGTGGCAACAGCACCGCACCAGAGCGCGCGGCCGCTCCACCGCTGGTACGCCGAGCAACCCCGCGTGACGGCGGGTGGGGACACGGGCCCTAGCGTTGGACAGAACCAGACGAGCCCGGAGGTAGCTGTGTTCGAGAAGGTGCTGGTCGCCAACCGCGGCGAGATCGCGATCCGGGCGTTCCGCGCGGCGTACGAGCTCGGTGCGCAGACGGTTGCAGTTTTCCCCTACGAGGACAGGGGATCGGAGCACCGGCTGAAGGCCGACGAGGCCTACCAGATCGGCGAGCCCGGCCACCCGGTCCGTGCCTACCTCGACCCCGAGGGCGTCGTCGAGACCGCCGTGCGTGCGGGCGCGGACGCCGTCTATCCCGGCTACGGGTTCATGTCGGAGAATCCCCAGCTCGCCGAGGCGTGTGCGGCGGCCGGCATCACGTTCGTCGGTCCGCCGGCAGAGGTGCTGACGCTGACCGGCAACAAGGCGCGCGCGATCGCCGCGGCCAAGGCCGCCGGCGTACCGACGCTGGAGAGCGTCGAACCCTCGACCAACGTCGACGCGCTCGTCGCGGCCGCCGAGGGCATGGACTTCCCGCTGTTCGTCAAGGCCGTCGCCGGCGGCGGCGGCCGCGGCATGCGCCGTGTCGATGAGCCCGGCCAACTGCGCGAGGCCGTCGAGGTCTGCATGCGCGAAGCCGAGGCGGCCTTCGGCGACCCCACCGTCTTCATCGAGCAGGCCGTCGTCGAGCCGCGCCACATCGAGGTGCAGATCCTCGCGGACGCGCAGGGCAACGTGATCCACCTGTTCGAGCGCGACTGCTCGGTGCAGCGCCGGCACCAGAAGGTCGTCGAGATCGCGCCGGCCCCCAACCTCGACCCCGAGCTACGCGAGCGGATGTGCGCCGACGCGGTGCGGTTCGCCCGGGAGATCGGTTACGTCAACGCCGGCACCGTGGAGTTCCTGCTCGACCCGCAGGGGCGCTACGTCTTCATCGAGATGAACCCGCGCATCCAGGTCGAGCACACCGTGACCGAAGAGGTCACCGACGTCGACCTGGTGCGCGCGCAGCTGCGGATCGCCTCGGGCGCGACCCTCGCCGACCTCGGTCTCTCGCAGGACACGATCACCTTGCGTGGTGCGGCGCTGCAGTGCCGGATCACGACAGAGGACCCGGCCAACGGGTTCCGCCCCGACACGGGCGTCATCACGACGTACCGCTCGCCCGGCGGCGCCGGCATCCGGCTGGACGGCGGTACGACGTACACCGGGGCGGAGGTGTCTGCGCACTTCGACTCGATGCTGACCAAGTTGACCTGTCGCGGCCGCGACTTCGACACCGCCGTCGACCGGGCGCGGCGGGCGGTCGCGGAGTTCCGCATCCGCGGCGTCGCGACCAACATCCCGTTCCTGCAGGCCGTCCTCGACGATCCCGACTTCCGTGCCGGACGGGTGACGACGGCGTTCATCGAGACGCACCCGCACTTGCTGACCGCGCGATCGAGCGCTGACCGCGGCACCAAGCTGCTGACCTACCTCGCCGACGTCACCGTCAACCAACCGTACGGCGAGCTGCGGGCCCATGTGGACCCGCTGAGCAAGCTGCCGGAGCTGCCGGAGGGCGAGGCGCCGAACGCGTCTCGTCAACGCCTGCTGGCGATCGGTCCCGAGTCGTTCGCTGCTCAACTGCGCTCGCAGAGCGAGGTCGCGGTCACCGACACGACGTTCCGCGACGCGCACCAGTCCCTGCTCGCGACCCGGGTGCGCACCAAGGACCTGCTCGGCGTCGCCGGCCACGTCTCGCGGATGCTGCCGCAGCTGTGGTCGCTGGAGGCCTGGGGCGGCGCGACGTACGACGTGGCGTTGCGCTTCCTGGCCGAGGACCCGTGGGAGCGGCTGGCCGCGTTGCGCGAGGCGGTGCCGAACATCTGCCTGCAGATGCTGCTGCGTGGCCGCAACACCGTGGGCTACACGCCGTACCCGACCGCGGTGACCGACGCGTTCGTCGCCGAGGCTGCGGCCACCGGCATCGACGTGTTCCGGATCTTCGACGCGCTCAACGACGTCGACCAGATGCGGCCGGCCATCGACGCCGTGCGCGCAACGGGTACGACGGTCGCGGAGGTCGCGCTCTGCTACACCGGCGACCTGTCGAACCCGGGGGAGAAGCTCTATACGCTGGACTACTACCTGCGGCTGGCCGAGCAGATCGTCGACGCCGGCGCGCATGTGCTGGCGATCAAGGACATGGCCGGTCTGCTGCGGGCGCCTGCCGCGCGCAGGCTCGTCTCCGCGCTTCGTGCCGAGTTCGACCTGCCTGTCCATCTGCACACGCACGACACCCCTGGTGGTCAGCTCGCCACCCTGCTGGCCGCGATCGATGCCGGGGTCGACGCAGTCGATGCCGCTTCGGCGCCGCTTGCAGGGACCACCAGCCAGCCGGCGTTGTCGTCGCTGGTCGCCGCGACCGACCACTCCGAGCGCGAGACCGGTCTGGACCTGCAGGCCGTCTGCGACCTCGAGCCGTACTGGGAGGCGACCCGTCGCGTCTACGCCCCGTTCGAGTCCGGGCTCCCGTCGCCGACCGGTCGGGTCTACACCCACGAGATCCCCGGCGGTCAATTGTCCAACCTGCGCCAGCAGGCGATCGCGCTCGGCTTGGGCGAGCGGTTCGAGCAGATTGAAGACATGTACGCCGCGGCGAACGGCATCCTCGGCAACATCGTCAAGGTCACCCCGTCGTCGAAGGTCGTCGGTGACCTCGCCCTGCACCTCGTCGCGGTCGGGGCCGACCCGGCCGAGTTCGCTGAGGACCCGGGCCGCTTCGACGTGCCGGACTCGGTGATCGGTTTCCTCTCCGGCGAGCTCGGCGACCCCCCGGGCGGGTGGCCGGAGCCGTTCCGCACCAAGGCGCTGGAGGGCAAGACGTTCAAGCCGCAGGTCGGGTCCCTGACGCCCGACGAGGAGGCCGGACTCGTCAGCGACGACGCGACCACGCGGCGTACGACGTTGAACGCTTTGCTCTTCCCCGGCCCGACCAAGGAGTTCCTGGAGTCGCGGGAGAAGTACGGCGACACCTCGGTGCTGGCGACGCGCGACTACCTCTACGGGCTGCGCCAGGGCGAGGAGCACGCCGTCGAGATCGAGGAGGGCAAGACGCTCCTGCTCGGGCTCGAGGCGGTAGGCGAGCCGGACGAGCGCGGTTTCCGCAGCGTGCTGTGCACGATCAACGGCCAGCTGCGGCCGGTCAACGTGCGCGACCGGGCGGTGTCGGCCGACGTGCCGAGCGTCGAGAAGGCCGACACCTCCAAGCCGGGCCACGTCGCCGCGCCGTACGGCGGGGTGGTGACACCGACCGTGGCCGAGGGCGACACCGTCGAGGCGGGTGACACGGTCGCGACGATCGAGGCGATGAAGATGGAGGCCTCGATCACCGCGCCTGTCGCCGGCACCGTCGAGCGGGTCGCACTGGCCGGACCGTCTCAGGTCGAGGGCGGCGACCTCGTCCTCGTCCTCGCCTGATCCGCCGAGCCGCCCTTCGTGCAGGAGGCTCCGGAGCCTTTGGCCACCCGGTGAGTCACAGACTCCGGAGTCCCGCTCGTCGAAATCGGCGCCGACTCGGCTACTGGCAGATCAGTGCCATCACTACCCACATCAGCGCATAGCCGACGGGCAGGACGAACGGGCCGAGGAACAAGAAGCCGAGCAGGCAGACCACGGCGAAGGTGGCGGTGCCCGACCAGGCGGCGAGGGCGGGTTGAGGCAGTCCGCGGTTGCGCAGGTAGCGCGCCATCACCAAAGCGGAGATCAGTAGCGCGACGAACAGCGCCAGGAGGACCGCGAGCACCAGCAGGGCGTAGCCGATCCAGGCGCTGCTGTCGCCGAAGATGTCGGCGAACCACTGGTCCAGCTCCTCCGGAGTGCCGGTCTGTTCGTAGAGCCCGAGCCATGACTCGAAGTCGAACGCGATGGTGAAGCCCACGATGACGACCGCCAATGCGACCAACTGCGCCACCGTGTTGATCGCGCAGCTGATCAGCGTCGCCTTCGCCGTCGTGAGCCACGGGTCGGCGGGAGGGCTGCCCGCGGGGTGGGGACTCCATCCGTGCGGCTGCCCGGGAGGTACGCCGGGCGGGTAGTGCTGCGACATCGTGACCTCTCCGATGGGGGACGCGACCGAGGATGCCAGGTCGAGTACGACGCGACGAGCATCACAGCTCTCGGGCGGTGCTCGCGAAGCATGCATCGCGCAACTACGCGTAACGTTGCCCCTCGTGTCCGACCTCACCGAGTCCTGCGCGAACCCGCCCGCCGACGCAGCGGGCGCCCCGCCGCAGCTGGACGACGCCCGCGTCCTGATCATCGCCGGCGTCGTCGTCCTGGGCGGCATCATGTCGATCCTCGACATCACAGTCGTCTCGGTGGCGTTGCAGACGTTCCAGCTCGAGTTCGACGCCACCTCGGCGCAGGTCGCCTGGACGATGACGGGCTACACACTCGCGCTGGCCAGCGTCATCCCGCTCACCGGCTGGGCGGCGGACCGGTTCGGCACCAAGCGGCTCTACATGACCGCGGTCGCGCTGTTCACGATCGGCTCGGTGCTCTGTGCGCTGGCCGACTCGCTGCAGGCGCTGGTCGCCTACCGCGTCCTGCAGGGTCTCGGCGGCGGCATGCTGATGCCGCTGGGCATGACGATCCTGACCCGCGCCGCCGGCCCCGAGCGCGTCGGCCGGGTCATGGCCATCCTCGGTATCCCGATGCTGCTCGGCCCGATCTTCGGCCCCATCCTGGGCGGCTGGCTGATCGACGCCGCCTCCTGGCACTGGATCTTCCTGATCAACCTGCCGATCGGGATCATCGGCCTGGTGTACGCCGCGCTTGTCCTGCCGCGCGACCATGTCGAGCCGTCGGAGACCTTCGACTTCGTCGGCATGCTGCTGCTCTCGCCAGGACTGGCGGCGTTCCTGTACGGCGTCAGCACCATCCCTGAGACCGGCACCGTCTGGGACGCCGAGGTGCTCGTGCCCGGCCTGCTCGGGATCATGTTGATCCTGCTGTTCGTGCCCTGGGCACTGCGTCCGGGCAACCGCCACCCGTTGATCGAGCTGAGGTTGTTCCGCAACCGCGACATGACCGTTGCGGTGACGGCGATGTTCCTGTTCGCCTTGGCGTTCTTCGGTGCCAGCCTGCTGTTCCCGCTGTACTTCCAGCAGGTGCGTGGCGAAGACGCCCTCGGCGCCGGCCTGATCCTGGCTCCGCAGGGGCTGGGAGCGATGCTGACGATGCCCCTCGCAGGTCTCCTCGCCGACAAGATCGGCCCCGGCAAGATCGTGATGACCGGCATCGTGCTGATCACGATCGGCATGTCGGTGTTCACCCAGGTCACCGACACCACGTCGTACGAGCTCATGATCGGTGCGCTGTTCGTGATGGGCCTGGGGATGGGCGGCACGATGATGCCGATCATGGCCGCGGCGCTCGCGACGCTGGCCGACCACAACATCGCGCGGGGCTCGACGCTGATGAACATCGTCCAGCAGGTCGCCGCCTCCGCGGGCACGGCGCTGTTCTCGGTGCTGCTGACCAACAACATCAAGAGCACCGACAGCGCGTCGGTCTACATGGGGCTGGCGCAGCAGCTGCTGACCGCGACCCCGGAGAAGCTCGCCGAGATCGTGCCGCAGCTCGAGCAGCTGAAGGCGGCGGCGATGCCGGAGCTGGCCGGCGCCTTCGCCGACGTCTTCCTGGTCTCGGCGGTGCTGGTCGCCCTCGTGCTGGTGCCGGCGTTCTTCCTGCCGCGGCACAAGGCCGCCAAGCCGGTCGACCCGACGATCATGGCCGGTCACTGAGCGACGGACGCAGACCGCCACAGAACTAGAACCTGTTACATTCCCGGGCATGACCGTGCCCGCCCCCGATGTCTTCGGCCCTGCGCGGCTGGGGCCGATCGAGCTGCGCAACCGCGTCATCAAGGCGGCGACCTTCGAGGGCATGACCCCCGGTGCGCTCGTCTCGGATCGGCTCGTCGAGTTCCACTGCTCGTTCGCCGCGGGCGGGGTCGGCATGACGACGATGGCGTACGTCGCGGTCGCGCCCGAGGGTCGCACGCATCGTGACCAGGTGTTCCTGCGCGAGGCGGCGCTGCCCGGTCTGCGCAAGCTGACCGACGCCGTACACTCCGAAGGCGCCAAGGTCTCCGCGCAGATTGGCCACGCCGGACCGGTCGCCAACGGCCGCTCCAACGGAACGCAGGCCGTCGCAGCGTCGGGCATGTTCAGCCCGCTCAGCTTCCAGATGATCCGCTCGGCCTCGGCCGGCGACCTGGCGCGCATCACGCGCGACTACGTGTCCGGCGTACGCCTCGCCGCCCGCGCCGGCTTCGACTGCCTGGAGATGCACCTGGGCCACGGCTACCTGCTCAGCTCGTTCCTCGCTCGCAACGTCAACCGCCGCAAGGACGAGTACGGCGGCAGCCTGGCCAACCGCGCCCGCTTCCCCAGGCAGGTGCTGCGCGCGGTGAAGGAGGAGGTCGGCGACGAGGTCGCGGTGATCGCCAAGCTCGGCATGGCCGACGGCATCCGCGGCGGCTTCTGGGTCGACGAGTCGGTCGAGTTCGCGAAGATGCTCGAGGACGACGGGCACCTCGACGCGATCCAGCTCTCGGCCGGGTCGAGCCTGATGAACCCGATGTACCTGTTCCGCGGCGACGTCCCGCTCAAGGAGTTCGCCGCGACCATGCCGTGGCCGATCCGGTTGGGCCTGCAGACCCCGGTCGGCAAGGGCTTCCTCAAGGAGTACCCGTACGAGGAGGCCTACCTCCTCGAGCACGCCCGCCTGTTCCGCGAGGCGCTCGACCTGCCGCTCGTGCTGCTCGGCGGCATCTCCACCGTGGAGACGATGGAGCGGGCGATGCGGGAGGGCTTCGAGTACGTCGCGATGGGCCGCGCACTGCTGCGCGAGCCCGACCTGATCGACCGCATGCAGTCCGGTCGGCAGCAGGTCGCGTCCTGCATCCACTGCAACCTCTGCATGCCGACGATCTACAGCGGCACCCGCTGCGCGCTGGACCACCCCGAGCCGCTCGACCTCGGGCCGCTCGCCCCCCGTGTGAAGGAGCCCGCATGATCCTCGACCGCTTCCGTCTCGACGGTCAGGTCGCCATCGTCACCGGGGCAGGCCGCGGCATCGGCGCGGGCAGCGCGGTCGCCCTCGCGGAGGCCGGTGCCGACGTCTTGATCTCGGCGCGCACGTCCGCCCAGCTCGAGGAGGTCGCCGCCAAGATCGAGGCGCTCGGCCGGCGCGCGGTCGTCGTACCAGCCAACCTCTACAAGCTCGAGGAGGTCGAGAAGCTCGCGCAGACGGCGTACGACGAGCTCGGCCGGCTCGACATCGTGGTCAATAACGTCGGTGGGTCGATGCCTGCGCCGTTCCTCGACACCAGCGCGGAGACCCTCGAAGGTGCCTTCCGGTTCAACGTCTCGACCGCCCACACGCTCACTCGCGCGGCCGTCCCCCTGATGCTGAAGCACGCCGACGGACCCCACGGCAGCGCCGGGTCGGTGATCACGATCTCCTCGATGATCAGCCGGACCGCGGCGCGGGGGTACGTCGCGTACGGCGTCGCCAAGGCCGGGCTGTCGCACTGGACGCGCCTGGTGGCCCGCGACCTCGACCCGCACATCCGGGTCAACGGCATCGCGGTCGGCTCCGTGTTGACCTCCGCCCTCGACGTCGTGGCCGCGAACGAGGAGATCAAGAACATCATGGAGACAGCCACGCCGTTGCGCCGCATGGGCGAGGTCGAGGACATCGCCTCCGGCGTGGTCTACCTGTCCAGCGCCGCCGGGTCGTTCCTCACCGGCAAGATCCTCGAGATCGACGGCGGCCTCGACCGGCCCAACCTCGACCTCGGCTTCCCCGACCTGACGCCCGAGTCCTGACCTGCCCGCCGTTTTCGACGCACAGCCCGCCATCCGGCGTACATCCAGGAGGACCGCATGACCCAGCAGGCACCCGAGAAGACGTTGCGCGTCGTGGAGTGGTCCACCGGCACCGTCGGCCGCCACGCCATCGACGGCATCCTGGCCCGTCCTGACATGGAGCTGGTCGGGGTGTGGGTCTCCAGCGACGCCAAGCACGGCAAGGACGTCGGCGAGCTGATCGGCCGCGACCCCATCGGCCTCGCGGCGACGATGCACAAGGACGAGCTGATCGCGCTGAAGCCCGACCTCGTCGTGCACACCGCGATGACCGACGCGGACCCGTTCGGCTGCTTCGACCTGTTCGCCGAGCTGCTCGAGGCCGGCATCGACGTGGTGTCCAGCGGTCCGGTGCTGCTGCAGTACCCGTGGGGGATCGTGCCGCAGGACATGATCGACCGGCTGCAGCGGGCCGGGGAGAAGGGCGGTGCCTCGATCTTCGTCAACGGCATCGACCCCGGCTTCGCCAACGACGCGCTCGCGCTGGCCATGACGTCGCTGTCGCAGCGGATCGACGAGGTGCGCTGCTCGGAGATCGCCGACTACTCGACGTACTACCAGCCGTTCGTGAACGGGGAGCTCTTCGGCTTCGGCAAGGCCATGGACGACGTGCCGTTCCTCTTCGCCGGCGGCGTGCTTTCGATGGGCTGGGGGTCGGTCGTGCGGATCATCGCCGCCGGTCTCGGGCTGACTCTCGACGAGCCGCTGGAGGAGATCGTCGAGTTCGCGCAAGCCGAGACCGACGTGGAGACGGTGAACTTCACCATCCCGGCCGGCACCCGTTGCGGCGTACGGTTCCAGGTCGTCGGCAAGGTCAATGGTGTTGCTCGCGTCGTGCTCGAGCACGTCACCCGCACCCACCCCGACCAGATGCCCGACTGGCCGAAGCCGCCCGCGGGTGTCGATGGCTGCTACCGCGTCGAGGTCAAGGGCGAGCCGATGATGAAGGTCGACTTCACCCACCACGGCGAGAACGGCGACCACAACGTCTCCGGGATGATCGTGACCGCGATGCGGATCGTGAACGCAGCCCATGCGGTCGTGGACGCGAAGCCCGGCATCGTCACCGCCCTCGACTTGCCTCTCGTCAGTGGTCGCGGCCTCGTGAAGCATTGATGGTTGAGGAGGCCGACGAAGGAGGCCGTC
>JBHWSH010000066.1:0-2852 GCA_043427135.1 Marmoricola sp.
AACGACTCGCGGACAGGATCGAGAACCAGACCGGCAGCAGGGTTACGCTTCACCTACGGAGTGCCTTCCACTCGGTGACCTTGAGACGTCGTAATCCCAAGTTTCCCGTGCTGGACAGGCACTTCCGTGCGTTACACGCCGCACACAACCCCGACGATGTGAAAGCGCGAGGCTAGGGTGCTGGGTCATGGAGCGGGCCGCCGTCGATCGCCGCATCTGGGGCTGGGTGATCGTCCTGGGGCTGGCCGGGCAACTGGCCTGGACCGTCGAGAACATGTACCTCAACGTGTTCGTCTACGAGACGATCACCGACTCCCCCACCGTGCTCGCCGTACTCGTCGCCAGCAGCGCACTCGCCGCGACCGTCGCCACGCTCCTGGCCGGTGCGGCCTCCGACCACGTCGGGCGGAGGCGCGAGTTCATCGCCGCGGGCTACGTGCTGTGGGGCGCATGCACCGCCGGGTTCGGTTTCGTCAGCCTGGACACGGCCGCGGCACTGCTGCCGGCCGTGGACGCCGTGGTGGTCGCCATCGTCGCCATCGTCCTCCTCGACTGCATCATGAGCGTGCTGGGCGCGACCGCGAACGACGCGGCATTCAACGCCTGGGTCACGGACTCCACCGAGGTCGGCAATCGCGGGCGCGTCGACGGCGTGCTGGCCACCATGCCGCTGCTGGCCATGCTGCTGGTGTTCGGGGCGCTCGACCCATTGACCCGGGGCGGTCACTGGCAGCTCTTCTTCTCGATCGTCGGCGGAGCCACCGCCCTCGTCGGCGTCGCTGCTTGGGTCTGGCTCTGTGAGCCGGTGCGCCCGCGACCCACCGGCAGCTACCTCGGCTCCGTGGTGCACGGGCTGCGTCCCAGCACCGCTCGCGCACACCCTCGCCTGTACCTCGCGCTCGCCGCCTGGGCGGTGCTGGGCATCAGCACCCAGGTGTTCCTGCCGTTCCTGATCATCTATCTCCAGCGCTTCTTGGCCATCGAGGGCTATGCGCTGGTCTTGGCCGTGGTGCTCGTGACCGCGTCCGTGGTGAGCGTCCTGGGCGGGCGCGTCCTGGACCGCGTCGGGCCCTCGCGCGCGGTCGTCCCGGTCGCGGCCGGGTACGCCGTAGGCCTGCTGGCGATGTTCCTCGCCCGCGACCCCTTCACCGTGACCGGTGCCGGCATCGTGGTGATGTCGGGATTCATGCTCGGCGTGGCCGCGATCTCCGCGACGGTGCGCAACCTCACCCCTGTCGACCGTGCCGGTCAGGTGCAGGGCCTGCGGATGGTGTTCGTGGTGCTCGTCCCGATGCTCATCGGGCCCTTCATCGGTGCTGCGGTGATCACAGGAGCCGACGAGACCTTCGTGGAGCTGGGAGTGGTCAAGCAGGTGCCGACGCCGTGGATCTTCCCTGCTGCCGCCCTCGTCGTGACGCTGATTGTCATCCCGATGCGGATGTTGCGCCGGCTCGACTCCCTGGACGAGCGCGTGGGGGTGCCGTTGTGATGACTCCGTGGGGCGAGGCCCTGGATCCCGAACGTGTCCTTCCCGAGTATCCGCGTCCCCAGCTGGTCCGCGACTCCTACCTGAACCTCAACGGCCCGTGGGACTACGCATTCACCGGACTCGGCGTCACCGCGCCCCCGCGGCGATGGGACGGAGCCATCCTGGTGCCGTTCTCTCCCGAAGCGCCGCTGTCGGGGGTGGGGCGGACACTGCAGGCTGAGGAGTTCCTCTGGTACCGGCGCGACGTGGCCCTGCCGACCGGGTTCGTTCGCACGCCGCAGGACCGGGTGCTCCTGCACTTCGGCGCGGTCGACCAGGACTGCACGGCGTGGGTCGACGGGCGCCTCGTCGGCGAGCATCGCGGCGGCTACCTCCCGTTCACGTTCGACGTCACCGATGCGCTCGCGGCCCGGCCAGGCGCGGAGCACGAGCTGGTGGTTCGGGTCCGCGACGTCACCGACACCTCGTGGCGCAGCCGCGGCAAGCAGAAGCTCACGCCCGGAGGCATCTGGTACACCCCGCAATCCGGGATCTGGCAGACGGTCTGGATGGAGAGCGTCCCGCAGACGTACGTCGATCGGCTGGTGTTCACCCCCCACCTGGACAGCGGCGAGGTCGAGGTGCTCGTCGCGGCTGCAGGCCGCAATGGCGGGACCGCCGACGTCGTGGTCTCGGACGCCGGCCGCGACCTCGTCCGCGCCACGGTCCCGACCGGCGTACCCACCCGGCTGTCGCTGGGCGAGCAAGTACGGAAGTGGTCTCCGGGCGACCCCTTCCTGTACGACGTCGAGACCGTCCTGGGAGCCGACCGAGTCACCAGCTACTTCGGCATGCGGTCATTCGGGGTCGGACCCGACCGTCGAGGCCGCACCCGGCTGCTGCTCAACGGGGAGCCGTTCCTGCAGGCCGGCCTGCTCGACCAGGGATACTGGCCCGACGGCCTCTACACCGCGCCCTCGGACGAGGCGTTGATCCACGACATCCGGACAGCCCGGGAGCTTGGCTTCACGATGCTGCGCAAGCACATCAAGATCGAGTCCTTGCGGTGGTACCACCACTGCGACCGGCTCGGCATGCTGGTCTGGCAGGACATGGTCAACGGTGGGCGGCCCTACCGGCACGGCGTCGTGACCGCGCCGGCATTCATCCCCCTCCACGTGCCGGACTCGCGACGACGGCTCTTCGGCCGCCAGGACGCAGCCGGGCGCGCCGAGTTCGACAGCGAGCTCGAAGAGACGGTCGAGCTGCTCGGCTCGGCGCCCAGCGTCGCGGCCTGGGTGCCCTTCAACGAAGGCTGGGGTCAGTTCGACGCAGCGACCGCCGCCCGCCGGGTCCGCGAGCTGGACCCGACGCGCGTCGTCGA
>JBHWSH010000067.1:0-3835 GCA_043427135.1 Marmoricola sp.
GTCTCCTGCGGCGATGCTCGACCGGCTGCGGCTGGACCCCGCGCGGCTGGCCGCCATGGCTCAGGGCCTGCGTGACGTCGCCGGTCTCCCCGACCCGGTCGGGGAGGTACTGCGCGGAGCGACTTTGGCCAACGGGCTCGAGCTGCGCCAGCTGCGGGTGCCGTTCGGAGTCGTCGGCATCATCTACGAGGCACGGCCCAACGTGACCGCCGACGCCGCCGGCATCTGTCTCAAGAGCGGCAACGCCGCCCTGCTCCGCGGCTCCTCTTCGGCGCTGCGCTCGAACACCGCCATCGTTGCGGCCCTGCGCGACGGGGCAGCCTCGGCCGGCGTTCCTGCGGACTGCATCCAGCTCGTGCCGGGCGAGGGACATGGGGCGGCGCAGGTCCTCATGCGCGCCCGGGGGCTGGTCGACGTCCTCATCCCCAGGGGAGGTGCCGGCCTGATCCGTTCGGTGGTGGAAGGGTCCACGGTGCCGGTCATCGAGACCGGTGTGGGGATCGTGCATGTGTACGTCGACGCCGACGCCGACCTCGACATGGCCCTCGACATCGTCCTGAACTCCAAGACGCATCGGCCCTCGGTCTGCAACTCGGCCGAGTCCCTGCTGGTGCACGCCGACGTCGCGGACGCTTTCGTGCCGCGGGTCGCCGAGGCCCTGCGCGACGCTGGCGTGACGGTCCGGGGCGACGACGTCTTCCAGCGGCAGGACGGGGTCGTCGCGGCGGGGGAGGGTGACTACGACACCGAGTTCCTCGCCCTGGAGATCGCGGCGAAGGTCGTCGGCTCCCTCGAGGAGGCGATCGAGCACATTCGCGCCCACTCCTCGGGCCACACCGAGGCGATCGTCACCGGTTCGCTCCAGGCAGCCAACCGGTTCACCGCGGCCGTCGACGCCGCCGCCGTCATGGTCAACGCCAGCACCCGATTCACCGATGGTGGCGAGTTCGGTTTCGGCGCCGAGATCGGCATCTCCACCCAGAAGCTCCACGCCCGAGGCCCGATGGGCCTGACCGAGATGACCTCCACGAAGTACGTCGTCACCGGGCATGGACACACGCGCTGACCCCGCCACCCTCGACGTCTGGACCGACGTCGAGGCGGAACGGGTGCTCACCCCTGCCACGGCGGTCACGTTCGTCCGGACGGCCGCCTCGGTCGCGCTGGCCGGCGCCGCGGCGTACCACCAGAGCTTGGAGCTGCTCGTTGCCGCGCTGGTCGTCTACTGGGTCGGCGACATGCTGGACGGCGCTGTCGCACGCGTCCTGCGCTGTGAGACCAGGATCGGCGCTGCGTTGGACATCTTGTGCGACCGGTTCAACGCCGCGGCGTTCTACCTCGGCCTGATGTGGCTGCAGCCGGAGTTCACCCCTGCCGTGCTGATCTACCTCGCCGAGTTCATGGTGATCGACTGCTTCCTCTCCCTGGCCTACCTCGCCTGGCCGATCCGCAGCCCGAACTACTTCTTCGTCGTCGACCGGCAGCTCTGGCTGTGGAACTGGTCCAAGCCCGGCAAGGCAGTGAACTCGGCGCTCTTCGCCGTACTGCTGCTCGCCACGGGGTGGGTCTGGGTGGGGGTCGCCGTCGCCACCGCGCTGCTCGTGCTCAAGACGGTGTCCCTTGCTCGTCTGAGCCGGATCGGGTTGCCCGTGCCGGCGCGGTAGGCTTTCGCGCATGGTGAGCACCCTGATCACGTTTGCGGCCGAGGCCTCGCACGAAGGCACCGCGACGCCGTACATCGTCGGACTGAGCACGTTCTTGTTCCTGCTGGCGCTCCTCGCCGGCGTGCTGGCCATCGGCGGCGGCCGCGATCACTCCTGAGCCCGGGGTGAGCGGCCAGTCGGGGGCACGCCGCAGGCTCGGGATCATGGGCGGCACGTTCGACCCGATCCATCACGGGCACCTCGTCGCGGCAAGCGAGGTGCTGTCCTGGTTCGACCTCGACGAGGTCGTCTTCGTCCCCACAGGCGAGCCATACCACAAGGACCGGCACGTCTCTCCCGCCGAGCACCGCTACCTCATGACGGTGGTCGCCACCGCCTCCAACCCTCGCTTCACCGTCTCGCGGGTCGACATCGACCGCGGCGGCCCGACGTACACCATCGACACGCTCACCGACTTGCACCAGCAGCATCCCGATGCCGAGCTCTACTTCATCACCGGCGCGGACGCGCTGACCGACATCCTCAAGTGGCGCTCGGCCAAGGACATGTTCGAGCACGCCAGCTTCGTGGGCTGCACCCGGCCCGGCTATGAGATGGACACCTCGATGCTCAGCGGGATGCCCAAGGACCGGGTGACGATCGTGGAGATCCCGGCGCTGGCGATCTCCTCCACCGACTGCCGGCAGCGTACGGCGCGCGGCGAGCCGGTCTGGTATCTCGTCCCCGACGGCGTCGTGCAGTACATCTCCAAGCACCGTCTCTACCGCAACCATCCTCAGGGAGTCATGTGACCGCGACCGACCGCGCCCGCGAGCTCGTCCGTGCCGCTGCAGCTGCGGCCTCCGACAAGCTGGCCCACGACATCGTCGCCTTCGACGTCAGCGACCAGCTCGTCATCACCGACGCGTTCCTCATCTGCTCCGCGCCCAACGACCGGCAGGTGCGTGCCATCGTCGACGCGGTGGAGGACGACCTGCGCAAGATCGGCGCCAAGCCGCTCCGCCGTGAAGGTATGCGGGACGGGCGCTGGGTGCTCCTCGACTACGCCGACATCGTGGTGCATGTGCAGCACGAGGAGGAGCGTGGCTTCTACGCTCTCGAGCGCCTGTGGCGCGACTGCCCGACGATCGACGTCTCCGACGTCGTCGGCCCCGACCAGCCCCGAGGTGAGTAAAGCCCGCACCCTGGTGCTCTTGCGCCACGGGCAGACCGAGTGGAACCTCGTCGGTCGCGCGCAGGGGCACGCTGACGTGCCGTTGGACGAGACCGGCCACGAGCAGGCCCGCTCTGCCGCGCCGCTGCTGGCGGCGCTCCGCCCGGTGCGCCTGTGGAGCTCGGACCTGGCGCGCGCCGCTCAGACCGCGTCGTACGTCTCCGATGCGACCGATCTGACGGTAGAGCACGACCCACGGCTGCGCGAGTTCGACGTAGGGGAGCGGCAGGGGCTGACCTGGGCGGAGTCGGTCGCCAAGTTCCCGCACATCGCCGATGGCGTCGGTTTGGGCGAACGGCTACGCGGCGTCCCCGGCGCCGAGTCCGACCACGACGTCATGACCCGACTTCTCCCAGCGCTCGAAGAGTGCAGCCACACGCTGGGCCCCGGGGAGACCGGTGTCGTCGTCGGGCACGGAGCGGCACTCAAGCTCGCCGTGGTCGGTCTCCTGGGGTGGCCGATCGAGCAGACGAAGGCGCTTGCGGTGCTCGGCAACTGCCGCTGGGCCGCGCTGTCGACTGCGACCACCGTCGTCGAAGGAACGCCCGCCGAGTCACAGGGTTGGCGCTTGATGACCTATGGGGGAGGCGATTTCGCATCGCCCGAACCCATTGGCTAGGATCGGCGAGTTGCTCCGCAGTACGGGAGTGGCGGGGCTGTGGCGCAGCTGGTAGCGCACCTCCATGGCATGGAGGGGGTCAGGGGTTCGAGTCCCCTCAGCTCCACTCGAAGTTCGGCGGTCTCGCCGGACCGCCAGGACAGGACAAAGTCGGTCCTGACCCGAGCTCGTGAGCTTTCGGTGGCACTTCGTTCGGTCGGTGCGGCCTGCGCAGGCTCCTGGAGATTGCTTGACCGCGTGCGCCCGGGGTAGGAGTCACGAGGTCGGCCGGAGGGAGACACCTGACGTGAGCGCGCAATCGACTGCGGAGGAGGTCCGGCAGAGCGACACGCTCGACCA
>JBHWSH010000068.1:0-2841 GCA_043427135.1 Marmoricola sp.
TTGGTGTCACACAGTTCCTCTCTGAGCTGGGAAGGAAGCTTTCGGAGACGGCGCGCCCAGGCGAGAACCAACTCGAGTTCGTCCCCACCGGGCACCTGTGTGAACTGGTGAAGCCGCTGAACATCGGCGGGATCCGGTATCAGAGCTCACCTAGGGCGGCGAACGCCTCGTTGCGCTCCACCGCGGCTACTACGACGGCCGTGTAGCCGAAGGCGGCGAGTTGGGCCGCTACGCCGTCCTGTCAGAAGCGAGCGCCACGAGATAGTAAAACCAAACGGTCATCGGACGGACCTACGTAAAGTGTTACTCTTAGGATCTGCGCACCTGCTGCCCGCGGCGATTGCGAGTGCCGCGCCGCCTGGCGCTCGAGCCCGGTCGCTGAATGCGACCGTCACACCACCTGGGAAGGAAACAAGATGACCCACGTCGCAGGACTGATCGGAAAGTCCCGGATCGACACGACTGAGTTCGAGCCGTACGCGATCGACGGCCGGGAGCACGGGGAGATCCACTACGTGCGCAACGACGATCGGGCAGGGACGCCCTACATGGCGGTTGTCTGGCGCCTGACTGACCAGCACCTCCCGTACAGCTCTCCGTATGACTTCGTTTTCGATGAGACAATTACTGTTCTCGAGGGGGAGGCTGAGGTGACTTTCGAGGGGGGCGACAGGCTAAACCTTAAGGCCGGAGACGTGATCGCCGTCGCCGCCGGTGCGAAGGCCCAATGGCGGATCGACAAGCCTTTCAGGAAGCTCGTCGTCGTTTCCTAAAGTACTAGGCCGGCCGGTGGGCGCACATGTCTGCGACCCGCCTGCCGGCCTTTGATCTTTCGGGCGCGCGGCCAGTGTTACTTACCTGCTCCTGCTGTAGCGCCTCGCCTGGTGTGCTCTCGCCGTCCTGGCGATCGAGCAACCATTCTGATTGCATCTGACTGCTCTCGATCGCGCGATGCCGCGTACGAGCTCGCACATCCGCGTCCGGTACCCGTTGCTCTGTCTCAAGGGCCTGCGGCCCCTTTGGGAGACCGTCCTCTTCGAGGTGTGCCAGCGGGTGCTCCTTGGTGCGATTCGGCAGGAAGGCCTTCCTTCCGACTAGTGGGTGGCCTACTGTGGCGCGCATTAGTGCGTCAATTTTGGGACGTCCGTGCCCAGGATGTTTTGTTTGGGCGACGGGTGGAGTCGTGATGAGGGCTCGGTGGTCGAGCTCCTTGCGGGCAAGTTCGGGAACACTTCGATGGGAAGGATGAAGCGGTGAGTCATGATGTGATCGTTATCGGTGGAGGTTTCGCGGGGCTGACGGCTGCGCGTGAGTTGGGTCATCGGGGCAACAGGGTCCTGCTGCTCGAGGCGCGCGATCGGCTCGGCGGGAGGACCTGGACGACTGAGTTTGCCGGTGCGCAGGCCGAGCTGGGCGGTGGCTGGGTGCACTGGGTGCAGCCGCACGTGTGGGCCGAGGTCACCCGTTACGGGCTGAAGATGGTGGAGAGCCCGGCTGCCAACGAGTGCCGCACCGTGAATGGTGATTCGGTGCGTGTTGATAGCCCGCCGGTGTTCTACGACCGTGTCGACGAGGTGATGAAGAAGTTCAGCCACGACGTGCGCGAGCTGTTCGAGCAGGCCTTCGACCCGACCGCCAACAAGCCGTTCGCAGCGGCTGATGCCGAGACGGTGATGGAGCGGGTCAAGAAGCTGGACCTGACCCAGGAGGAGCACGACCTGCTGTGCGGCCTGCTGATCACGCTGTGTGGAGCACCGCTGGATGAGGCGGCCGCGACGGTTCCGCTGCGGTGGGTCGGCTGTTCGGCGTGGGAGCCGCTGCTGATGCTCGACGCGATCGCCCGCTACAAGTTCGAGAAGGGCACTCGCAGCCTGATCGAGGCGATCGCTGAGGACTCGGGTGCCGAGATCGTGTTGTCCAGCCCGGTCGAGCGCATCGACAACCGTAGCGACGGGGTCACGGTGTGGACCCGCGACGGCCAGCAGCACGAGGCGAAGGTCGTGGTGGTTGCCGTGCCGATCAACGTGCTCGGTGACATCGACATCACGCCCGCGCTGAGTGGCGTGCAGAAGGCATATGCCGACGAGGGCCAGGCATCCGAGGCGCTGAAGGTCTGGGTTGAGGTCGAGGGACACGTCGACAACTTCTTTGCACTCGCCCCCCAGGACTCGCCCCTGACCTGGCTGCAGAGCGAGTACCACCTCGACAATCGCACCCTCCTCATCGGGTTCGGGCCGTCGGCCAAGCGTCTGGACCCCGAGGACGAGGTGGCCATCACCGCCGCGGTCCACGCGTTCCTACCCGACGCGAAGGTACTCAGCGTCAAGGCCCACAACTGGCTCGAGGACGAGTTTGCAAAGGGTGTCTGGGGAGTCACGCGTCCCAACCAGGCCACCGATCTCCTGCCCCACTTCCAAGAGCCCATCGGCCGAATGGTCATCGCGGGCTCCGATGTCGCCCAGGGCCTCAACGGCTTCATGGACGGAGCTGTGGAGAGCGGCCTCCGCGCCGCACGCAACATCGCCCCCCTCATCCACTGAGACACCAACCGTCCGCGCGCGCCTGCGACTTTGCGAGGTCGTGTTCGGTCGGCCGTCGACTGTCGCTTCGACAGCGGCCCGCGTCGCCACGGCGCTCCACATCGTTGCTCAGGTCGGTCTCGGCCTGGAACACACAGATCGGAATTGAGTGATGTCTGACGAGTCTTCCGCTACCCACCTGACGAAGTCATTGCGATGGCACGACGGTGTCCCTGTGCGTCAGGCTGAGGTGAGACACATCCGCTGAGTTCCTTCCCTTGCACAGGGCGAGAAGCGAGTTGCAGACCGATGACGATGACCC
>JBHWSH010000069.1:0-12505 GCA_043427135.1 Marmoricola sp.
CCCTGACCGGGCGGGCATGGGCACCACGGTGTACGCCGCCGCGAACGTCGCGGACTTCGAGCCCCGGTTCGGCGCTGACTCTCGTGCCGCCCACCTGCGGAGCGGCGCCGTCGAGGTGGAGGCGCCGGCCGGCGTACGCCAGGACGTGGACGTGCCCGAGGATCTGGCGGCAGCGCTCGAGCTGGGAGTGGGACGCCGCACGTCGTTCGTCGCGCTCCGTCACGGTCTGGGAAGGCCAGGTGCGGAGCATGCAGGAGGGGCCGCCCCCTGACGGGGCGACCCCCCTCGATCCGCTCGGTGTCCTTGCGGACTCAGGACTTCTTGGCGGCCGACTTCTTCGCTGGTGCCTTCTTCGCCGTCGACTTCTTGGCGGGTGCCTTCTTGGCCGCGGGGGCCTTCTTGGCAGTCGACTTCGAGGCAGGCGCCTTCTTCGCAGCCGTCTTGGACGCCGTCGACTTGGCCGGCGCCTTCTTGGCAGTCGACTTCGAGGCGGCGGACTTCGCAGCGGCCTTCTTGGCGGGCGCCTTCTTGGCAGCGCTCGCCTTCGAAGCGGTGGACTTCGCGGGAGCCTTCTTGGCAGTCGACTTCGAGGCCGTCGACTTCGACGTCGCCTTGGCGGCCGTCGACTTGGCCGTGCTGGTGGCCTTCTTCGCAGCCGAAGCCGCGCCGGAGGTTGCCTTCTTGGCCGTGGCGGCAGGCTTGGCGACGGTGACCTTCGGGAGCTTCTTGGCGCCCGAGACGACGGCCTTCAGCTCTGCGCCCGGGCTGAACTTCGGAATCGCGGTCTTCTTGGCCTTGATCCGCTCGCCCGTGCGCGGGTTGCGCACCCAACGCGCGTCGCGGACGCGCTTCTCGAAGGAGCCGAAGCCCGTGATGGCGACCTTCTCGCCCTTTGCGACCTCGCGGGTGATGGTGTCGAGCACACTCTCGAGCGCATGCTGGGCTGCCTTGCGGTTGCCCTCGTAGCGTGTCGACAGAGCGTCGATCAGCTGAGTCTTGTTCACCAGCTTCCCTTTCGTGAACGACTGGAGCCGAACCCGTGCTCGGCATGTGCTTTGCACGCTAGGCAATACCTGGGTTCGCCACAACGACATCCGCTCTGTTTTCTTCGGGTTTCTCCGCGCACCGAATGAGCGATTCCCCGTTCTGCAAGGGCATTCAACGCTTCGGTTGTCCTTCTGCCGTCCAATAGCGGCACCTGCATGAAGGCCGAATCCCTATGCAGCAAAGGAGAAACCCGCCACGGCGTGATGCGGCGACGGGTTCCTCCTCGTCCGCTCACGCCCTCAGAGGGTGGCGGGCTTCCATTCCGGCCGACCGGACTCGAACCGGGAGATGTCCTGCTCGTGCGACAGTGTGATCGCGATGTCGTCGAGCCCGTTGAGCAGTCGGTAGCGGGTGTAGTCGTCGATGTCGAAGGGCGCGACGAGGTCGGCGGCGCGGATCTCACGAGCTTCGAGGTCCACGGTGATCGTGGTCGAGGGGTCGGACTCGACGAGATCCCAGAGCCGGTCGACCACGTCCTGGTCGGCTTGAGCAGCGAGGAGACCGGCCTTGCCGGAGTTTCCGCGGAAGATGTCGGCGAACCGGCTGGAGATCACGGCCTTGAAGCCGTAGTCCATCAGCGCCCAGACGGCGTGCTCACGTGAGGATCCGGTGCCGAAGTCGGGGCCGGCGACGAGCACGCTCACACCGGCGTACTCGGGCTTGTTGAGGATGAAGTCCGGGTCGTTGCGCCAGGCGCCGAAGAGTCCGTCCTCGAAGCCGGTGCGGGTGACCCGCTTGAGATAGACCGCCGGGATGATCTGGTCGGTGTCGACGTTGCTGCGTCGCAAGGGCAAGGCCGTGCCCGTGTGGGTGGTGAAGGCGTCCATCGAGAGTTCCTTTCGGGGTTCGGCTCAGCCGACGGCGGGCAGATCGGAGGGGCTGGCCAGGCGACCGAGTACGGCGGTCGCGGCCGCCACCGGCACCGAGACCAGGTGGGTGCGTCCGCCCTTGCCCTGACGTCCTTCGAAGTTGCGGTTAGAGGTCGACGCGCTGCGCTCGCCCGGGGCGAGCTGGTCGGGGTTCATGCCCAGACACATCGAGCACCCGGCTCCGCGCCACTCCGCGCCGGCGGCGGTGAACACCTTGTCCAGGCCCTCGGCCTCGGCCTGCAGGCGGACGCGGACCGAGCCGGGGACGACGAGGAGCCTGGTGTTGTCGGCGACCTTGCGGCCCTCGATCACCTGAGCCGCGAGGCGGAGGTCCTCGATGCGTCCGTTGGTGCAGGAGCCGACGAACACGGTGTCGACGGCGACCTCACGCATCGGAGTGCCGGGCTCGAGAGCCATGTACTCCAAGGCCTTCTGGGCTGCCACCCGGTCGGACTCGTCTGCGAAGTCGTCGGGGGACGGGACCGTCGCCGCCAGCGGCACGCCCTGACCGGGGTTGGTGCCCCAGGTGACGAACGGGGTGACCTCGGCTGCGTCGAGCACGATCTCGCGGTCGAAGACGGCGTCGGGGTCGGTGACCAGGGTCCGCCAGTGCGCGACGGCGGCGTCCCAGTCCGCACCCTTGGGGGCTTCGGGCTTGCCCTCGATGTAGTCGAACGTCGTCTGGTCCGGCGCGATGAGGCCGGCTTTGGCGCCCCACTCGATCGACATGTTGCAGATGGTCATGCGGGCTTCCATCGAGAGCTCCTCGATGGCCTGGCCGCGGTACTCCACGATGTATCCCTGCCCGCCGCCGGTGCCGGTCTTGGCGATCAGCGTGAGGATCAGGTCCTTGGCGGTGACGCCCTCGGGCAGCGACCCCTCCACGGTGACGGCCATCATCTTCGGCTTGGCCTGCGGCAGCGTCTGGGTGGCGAGCACGTGCTCGACCTCGGAGGTGCCGATGCCGAACGCCAACGCTCCGAAGGCGCCGTGAGTGCTGGTGTGGGAGTCGCCGCACACGATGGTCATGCCCGGCTGCGTGAGTCCCAACTGCGGACCGACGACGTGGACGATCCCCTGCTCGACGTCACCCAGCGGGTGCAGGCGTACGCCGAAGTCGGCGGCGTTCTTGCGCAGCGTCTCGACCTGCGTGCGGCTGACCGGGTCGGCGATCGGCTGATCGATGGCCAGGGTCGGGACGTTGTGGTCCTCGGTCGCCAGGGTGAGATCGGGACGGCGTACGCGACGCCCGGCCAGGCGCAGGCCGTCGAACGCCTGGGGCGAGGTCACCTCGTGCACGAGGTGGAGATCGATGTAGAGGAGGTCGGGCTCGCCGTCGGCGCTGCGGACGATGTGCTCGTCCCATACCTTCTCCGCCAGGGTCCGTCCCATCGCCTACTCCTCTCGAGCCCGCTCGCGCTCACCCTCGATCAGGGCTTGCATACCAACATACGAGACGGCATTATCAGATGATGGACAACTCTAGCGGAGTCGGCGTTCTCGACAAAGCCGCTCTCGTGCTCTCCGCCCTCGAGTCCGGACCGGCGACGCTCGCGGGCCTCGTCGCGGCCACGGGGTTGGCGCGGCCCACTGCACATCGTCTGGCCGTCGCGCTGGAACACCATCGGCTCGTCGCCCGCGACATGCAAGGCCGGTTCGTCCTCGGGCCACGGCTCGCCGAGCTCAGCGCGGCCGCGGGCGAGGACCGGTTGCTCGCGGCTGCCGGTCCGGTCCTGGCGCGGCTGCGCGACATCACCGGCGAGTCCGCCCAGCTGTGGCGCCGCCAGGGCGACCACAGGGTCTGCGTCGGCGCCGCCGAGCGGCCCTCGGGCCTGCGCGACACCATCCCAGTCGGCTCGCAGCTGACGATGCGGGCGGGATCGGCGGCGCAGGTGCTGCTGGCCTGGGAGGACCCCGAGCGCATGCATCGAGGCCTGCAGAACGCCGCCTACTCGGCGACCGCTCTCTCCGGCATTCGGCGCCGAGGGTGGGCACAGTCTGTCGGTGAGCGCGAGGCCGGGGTCGGCTCCGTGTCCGCTCCGGTTCGCTCCCCATCCGGCAAGGTCATCGCCGCGGTCTCGGTCTCCGGGCCCCTCGAGCGGCTGACCCGTCAGCCCGGCCGCATGCACGCTCCTGCGGTCCTGGCCGCCGCCGAGCGCCTGTCGGAGTCACTGCGCCGCGCCGCCGAGTGACCCCATCGCGGGCGTGCCCTGCTCGAGGTCGAGCAACGCACGCTTTCGGTCGGTGCCGCCGGCGTACCCGGTGAGGCTGCCGTCGGCCCCGACCACACGATGGCACGGCACCACGATCGGGATCGGGTTGCGCCCGTTGGCCATCCCGACGGCGCGGGCGCCGTGACCGGTCAGACCGAGCGCAGCCGCCAACCCGCCGTACGTCGTGGTCGTGCCGTAGGCGATGCGCTGCAGCTCCTCCCAGACACGTCGCTGGAAGAACGTGCCCTGCGGCGCGAGCGGCAGGTCGAACTCCTCCCGCTCTCCCGCAAAGTACTCGGCCAACTGACGAGCAGTCGCGTGCAGCACGGGCACGTCGTCGCGCTGCTCCCCCACGGCAGCAGCGGCCCGTCCGGCCGCACGCGCGACGCTGCGGCTCTGCTCTTGGGGCATGTCGCCGAGGAAGTCGATGGCGGTGAGCGCCTCGCCGTCGCTGACCAGTCGCAGCTCGCCCACTGGGGTCTCGATCGTGGTCCACATCAGCGTTGTCTCCTCGGTCTTGCGGCGGCCTCTTCCCACAGGTGCATCACGGCATAGGAGCGCCACGGTCTCCACGCGTCGGGGTCCGCCGAGTCAGCACGCAGTGCGTTGCGGACGACGACGTCGCCGCCGAGGAATACGTCGGGGTCGCCGAGGGCTCGCATCGCGACCACGTTCGCCGTCCACGGGCCGATGCCCGGGAGCGCGAGCAGCTGGGCACGCACCTCACTCCGGTCTGTGCTGCGATCCAACCGGACCTCCTCGCGAGCGACCGCGTCCGCCACCGTCCGTAGCGCCTCGGCGCGGCGACGCGGCCCCCGCAACCATTCGACGGGGAGCTCGGCGACCGCAGCGGGCGTCGGGAACCCACGCCACACCTCTGCGGTTGCCAGCGCCTCCGGAAGATTCGCACCTGCTCGGTCGACGAGCTGCTCGACCAGAGCTGTCGCGCGCGACACCGAGATCTGTTGGCACAGGATCGCGCGCATCGCGAGTTCGAAGCCGTCGACGTGTCCAGGGACGCGCAGCCCGGGCCGAGCCAGCACCGAGCGCCCCAGTCGTGGATGCGAACCCAGCGCGGAGTCCACGGCCACGGGGTCGCAGTCGGCGTCGAGCAGACGCCGGCACCGCTCGACCGCCGCGGCCAGGTCGCGCACGTCGCTCAAGACCAGCCGGCACGGCACACGATGAGTGCCGCCGGGTTCGACGACATCGGTCAGGCGCAGGGAGACGACTGCGAGCCCGTGCGGCAACCGCAATGAGCGTTGGTACTCGTCTTCAGAGACGGCCTCGACGCCGCGCACCGTGCGCGCAGCCAGGAAGGCGAGCAGCGCGCTTCCCGCGAAGGGAGTCCGCACCGGGACCCGCAGCTGGACTTCTCCGGCGTGCGCTTGCCTTGCTCCACCGCGAGCCCGACTGCCCCGAAGTGCCGACGGCGTCGCGGCGTACACCTCACGGATGGTGTCGTTGAACTGGCGGATGCTCGAGAACCCTGCCGCGTGGGCGACGTCGGCAAAGGACCACGGCGTGGACTCGATCAGGGTGCGGGCACGTTGCGCGCGCTGAGCTCGTGCGAGCGCCAGCGGGCCGGCGCCGAGCTCGGACAGAAGCACCCGGTCGAGTTGGCGCCTGCTGTAGCCCAGGCGTGTGGCCAGTCCCTCGACGCCCTCGCGGTCCACGACCCCATCGGCGATGAGCCGCATCGCGCGTCCGGCGACGTCCCCGTTGACGTCCCAGTCGGGAGAGCCAGGAGTGGCGTCGGGACGGCAGCGCCGGCACGCGCGGAAGCCGGCCGCCTGTGCGGCCGCGGCGGTCCGGTGGAAGGTGACGTTGCCGCGCATCGGCGTGCGCGCCGGGCAGGACGGCCGGCAGTAGATGCCGGTGCTGCGTACGCCGGTGAAGAAGACCCCGTCGAAGCGGCGGTCCCTGCTCGCCACCGCCCGGTAGGCGACCTCGGCCTCAATGGTCACCACTCCATCCTCACCCGCGCCGCACGCTGTTGCTAGCGGGAATCGGACACAGCAATGCGGTTGAGCAACGCCGCCGACTGCGAGCGGGATCAGTCTCGAGGATGCGGCGGCAGCCGTGCGAGAGGTACGCGAAGCCTCGTGAGTCTCGCCGTGGTCGATGCGTCGGTGCTGACCGCGTTCTATGCCTCAGACGACCCTCGCCGAGACCTCGTGGCCGCCCGCCTCGCTGTAGGGGACGCGCTCTTTGCGCCCGCCCACCTCGACGCGGAAGTGGTTTCTGCTTTGCGAGGCCTGGCCATGTCCCACCCCACACTCGGAGCAGCCGTACCTGTGGCACTGGACCATCTCGCCCGCTTCCCCATTCGCCGCATGGCGCTCGCGCCACTGCTGCACCGGATCTGGGAGTTGCGCGACAACGTCACCGCCTACGAGGCCGCGTACGTCGCACTTGCTGAACGACTCGAAAGCCCATTCGTGACCTGCGACAGCAAACTCGTCGCCGCGAATGGCCCTCGGTGCAGGTTCGAGCTGATCACCTAGGAGTTGCCTGACGTGTACCCCCGACTGATTCGAACCGGCGCTACCGCCCTGAGAGTCGAATCAGCCGACAGCGGGTCCGTCGTGAGAGGCGGTCAGCGCGCCAGCCGATGCCTCCAGTATCCGGGCTCGCGACGCTAGTGTGCCACCGCAACGATCCTGAGGGTATCGGCATCGACGAAGTAGACGACTCGATACGGAAAGCCTGGCACCGACGCCTGCCGGACGATCGGCTCCCCTGCCCAGTCTGGATACATGGGCGCGGAGTCGGGCCACTCGAGCAATCCACCGACCGTCGCCCTCACCGCATGGCGAAGCCTGGCCCCGACGACCTCTGCGCGTTCGGCGTACCACGAGACCGCAGCAGCGAACTCGTCCGCCGCGTCAGGGTGGACATCGAGCGAAAGCGTCACAGCTGCCGGTCAGCGAGCCGAGCATCGATCCGTGCCTCGACCTCATCCCAGGTCAGCATGGTTACCGAGCCGGCCCTGATCTCCTCGACGCGACGCTCGATCTCAGTTGCCCATGCATCGCTGACGGCGGCCTGATCCAACTCAGAGGCTGCGTCCAGACTCAGGATGAGCTCCTCGGCCAGGGCAGCCCGCTGCGCAGGCTCCAGCGCCAACGCGGCGCGGGCCACTTCCGGAATGTCGGCCATCACACCAATCAGGGTACGCGGTGGCAGCTGGTCATGCCCACGCCCAACCCTTACCGAGCGCACCTGATGAGAGGAGGCGCCTGGCGGCAGCGCGGGGGCGTCGCCCTGTTGAGCCAGCCTCAACCGGGACAGGCGTCGCGGTTCGGTCAACGTCACCGTTCTGCACACGCATGAGCTGCGCCAACCGAAACGGCGAAGGCGCCTTGATCCGCATCCTGCAGGTGAGACGGCAATATACCGGTGTACCCCCGACCGGATTCGAACCGGCGCTACCGCCTTGAGAGGGCGGCGTGCTAGGCCACTACACAACGGGGGCCTGAAGCGGTCGAAACTCTAGCAGTGCCGAGTGGCGACCGACTCGCTGGGGTACTAGGACTCGAACCTAGACTAACTGGACCAGAACCAGTCGGGCTGCCAATTACCCCATACCCCATGGGACGTGCTGGGCTCCTTGCGAAGCCCGGACGAGGATACATGGCCCCTGACGGCGGACCAAAACCCGTGCGGTGCTTCAGGCCGTGCTGGTGAGCTGCGGCACGACCGTGCGTCTCTGCAGTCCGCGGCGGTTCGCCGCCCACACCACCAGACCGGCGAAGACCACGCTCTGCGTGAGGGTGACCGGGATGTTCCACCAGCTGATCTCCGAGACGCTCAGCGTCGCGTCGATGTCGTCGAATGCCAGCGCGAAACCAAACGCCACCAGGTTGTTGAGCACGTGCATGGCGATCGCCGCCTCGAGCCCGCCGGTGCGGATCACCAGCCAAGCCGAGATCACCCCGAACATGAAACGGTCGAAGAAGAGCGGGAAGTTCTGCAGCCCGTGCGCCATCGCGAAGAGCGTGGCGGTGAGGATGATCGCGATCCACTTGTTGCGCGCCATCGAGCCGACCGCCTGCAGCAGATAGCCGCGGAACGCGTACTCCTCCCCTGCTGCCTGCAGAGGCGTCGTGAGCAGCACGATGACCGCCAGGGCGATCATGCGCCCGGTGACCTCGTTGACCCCCGAGGTGTCGGGTGCCGCGCTCTCCGGCACGAGGAAGCTCACACCTATCGAGGCAGCGAGGGCAATGACGGCGAACCCGGCGGAGATCCAGACGAAGTCCCAACGCAGCTTCGGAACCACCGAGGACAGCCATCGCGGCCGCATCTGATGCAGCACCCGGATGAGTGCCCACGTCCACAGGATGAGGCCGCCCAAGGAGAGGTTCAGGTAGAGCAGGCCCCCGGGAGTCAACTCCTGGAACGTCCCCGCCCGGAAGAACGCGTCGAGGAAGTCCTCCTCGCCGCCGTCGATGAGCACGCTGCCGATGAGGATCGGCATCATCGCCAGCGGCAGCACGATGAGCATGCCGGCGGCCAGCAGGATGATGCCCACGAACGGCCGCCACCAGGCGTAGGTCCACGTCCGGAACATCTGGTGGAACTCGCGCGGCTCCGGGTGCGGGTACGGCGGCCGCGGCGGCGGGGCAGGCGGCCACGCGGCGTACGGCGGGTAGGCGGGCGGATAGGACGGTGGTGGCGGCCAGCCGCCCTGAGGTGGCTGCGTCACTCCGCAGTCGCCTCACGCAGCCGCTGCAGGGAGCGTTCGCGCCCGAGCAGCTCCATCGACTCGAACAACGGCGGGGAGATCCGACGGCCGGTGACCGCGACGCGCACCGCACCGAAGGCGTTGCGCGGCTTGAGGCCGAGCTCGTCGAGCAGTGCGGTGCGCAGAGCTGCCTCGATGCTCTCGGTGGTCCATTCACTCAAGGAGGTCAAGGCGTCGTACGACGCGTGGACGACCTTGCGGCCCTCGTCGGTCTCGAGCAGCTTGGCGACGTCGGCCGGGTCCCGGACGAAGTCGGCTTCGTCGACGAAGAGGAAGCCGAGCATCTCGGCGGACTCCCCCAGCGTGACCATGCGCGAGGAAACCAACGGGGCGGCGGCCTCCAGGCGCGCCTTCTGCTCGTCGCTGACCTCGACGCCCAGGACGCCGGCGTCCCGCAGGTAGGGCAGCATCCGCTCGGTGAGCTCGCCGACCTCGAGCATGCGCAGGTGGGTGGCGTTGATCGCCTCGGCCTTCTTGAGGTCGAACCTCGCCGGGTTGGGGTTGACCCGCTCGATGGAAAACGCCTCGACCATCTCCTGCATCGTGAAGATGTCGCGGTCCTCCGCGATCGCCCACCCGAGCAGTGCGAGGTAGTTCAGCAGGCCTTCGGGCAGGAAGCCGCGGTCGCGGTAGCCGAGCAGGTTGGCTTCCGGGTCGCGCTTGGACAGCTTCTTGTTGCCCTGACCCATCACGTAGGGCAGGTGTCCGAACGCCGGCACGGAGCCGTTGCCCACGCCGATCTCGGCGAGCGCGTCGTACAACGCGATCTGCCTCGGTGTGGAGGACAGCAGGTCCTCGCCGCGCAGCACGTGGGTGATCTCCATGAGCGCGTCGTCGACGGGGTTGACCAGCGTGTAGAGCGGATGGCCGTTGCCGCGCACGAGCACGTAGTCCGGCACGTGCTCGGACTGGAAGGTGATCTCACCGCGCACGAGGTCGTCGAACGTGATCGCGTGATCGGGCATGCGAAAGCGGACGACCGGGCGGCGTCCCTCCTGCTCGTACGCGGCGCGCTGCTCGTCGGTGAGCGAGCGGCAGTGGCCGTCGTAGCCGGGAGTGCGGCCCTCCGACCGTGCCTTCTCGTTGCGCTGGTCGAGCTCGTCGGCCGAGCAGTAGCAGTGGTAGGCGCGACCAGCCTCGAGCAGGCGGGCGGCGACATCGGCGTAGATGTCGAACCGCTCCGACTGGCGGTAGGGGCCGTGTGGTCCGCCGACCTCCGGGCCCTCGTCCCAGCTGAAGCCCAGCCAGCGCATCACCTCCAAGAGCGTCTCGTAGGACTCCTGGGAGTCGCGCGCGGCGTCGGTGTCCTCGATGCGGAACACGAACGTGCCGCCGTGGTGCCGCGCGAACGCCCAGTTGAACAAGGCGGTCCGAGCCAAACCGACGTGCGGCGACCCGGTCGGGGAGGGACAGAACCGGACCCGGACAGCTGAACCGTCCGCGGGGGCGGTGCCTGCGCTGATCTTGACCACTTCCTCAGTCACGTGAGCGGATCTGGTTGGTGAGCGTGCCGATGCCGGAGACCACGACATCGATCTCGTCACCGACCTGCATGGGGCCGACGCCCTCGGGGGTGCCGGTGAGGATGACGTCGCCGGGCAGCAGCGTCATCACGCTGCTGACGTGCGCGACCAGGCGCGGGACGTCGAAGATCATGTCGCGGGTCGACCCGTCCTGCATGACCTCGCCGTTGAGGAAGGTCTGCACCCGGAGGTCGCTGACGTCGAGCTCGGTCTCCACCCACGGGCCGAGCGGGCAGAAGGAGTCGAAACCCTTGGCGCGGGTGAACTGAACGTCGCCGCGCTGCAGGTCGCGGGCGGTGACGTCGTTGCCGATCGTGTAGCCGAAGATCACGTCCGCGGCGCGCTCGATGGGGACGTCGCGGCAGATCCGGCCGATCACCACGGCCAGCTCGCCCTCGTAGTGCACGTCCTGCGACTGGCGGGGGTAGAACACCGGGTCGCCTGGGCCGACGACGGAGGTGTTGGGCTTGATGAACATGAGCGGTTCGTCGGGCACGTCGGTGCCCATCTCGGCGGCGTGCGCGGCGTAGTTGCGCCCGATGCCGACGACCTTGCTGCGCGGCAGCACGGGTGCGAGGAGCCGCACGTCGGCGAGCCGATGCTGCTTCTCGGTCGGCTTGAGGCCGATGTAGAGGGGGTCGCCGGCAAGCGCCACGACGGTCGCGTCGGGGTCGAGCTCCCCGTGCTCGTCGAGCTCTCCGGACACGATGCCGAACTGCGGGTCGTCCCCGGTCGTGAATCTCGCGATGCGCACCGCCCGAGCCTACCGGCGAGCCAGCCAGGCGGCGCTGGATACCCTCGTGCCTGTGGAGGGCTCGCCGTACGCCGTGACGACGGCAGGTCTGCAGGTGCTCACGCCTGACGAGTGGCAGGCGGCGCAGCGAGCCCATCTGGAGCGGGTGCGGCCGTGGGTAGACCCCCATCTCGAGCGCCGCCGACGGGGCGAGGCGCACCCGGTCGAGGACTTCCTCTTCACCTACTACGCCCACCGCCCGGCGGCGCTGCAACGCTGGCACCCCGGCTTCGGCGTCGGGCTCGTCGACGCGGAGGAGCACCTCGGGCTCAAGGGCTACGCGGAGGTACAGCCGGGGGTGGTCACGGTCACGGCGGCGTACGTCGGCACGCAGGCGACCCTGCTCCGCGCCGTGCGCACGCTGTTGCGCGCGACCCTCGACCGGCCGGCGCAGTTCGGCTGCTTCGGTCTGCACGAGTGGGCGATGGTCTACCGGCAGTCCCCCGACCAGGTGCGCCACTCCGCCTGGCCGTTGCGGCTCGGCCCCGACGGTACCGACGAGGTCGTGGAGACGCACCGGATCGCGTGCTCGCACTTCGACGCGTTCCGCTTCTTCACCGAAGACGCCCGGCCGTTGAACGCCCTGCGACCCGGCCGCGACGACCGCCCGGCCTTCGAGCAGCCCGGGTGCCTGCACGCCAACATGGACCTCTACAAGCACGCGTCGCGGTTGAGTCCGATGGTGCCGAGCGAGCTGGTCGCCGACTGCTTCGAGCTGGCGCGCGACATCCGCGCTCTCGACATGCGCGCCTCGCCGTACGACCTCGCCGAGCTCGGCTATCCCCCGGTGGCGATCGAGACGACCGAGGGCAAGCAGGAGTACGCCGCCGCGCAGCGCGCCTTCGCCGATCGCGCCCGGCCACTGCGGCGGCGGCTGGTGGACGATGTCGAGCGCCTGCTCGCGGTTGTCTCCACCTGACGCGCCGATAGCGTGACCGGATGGACGACATCTCGCTGGACGGCGTCGGCGTAGGGCACTGGACCGACCCTGTCGGACGCACCGGATGCACGGTGGTGCTGCTGCCTGCCGAGGGCGCGGTAACGAGCGTGGCCGTACGAGGTGCAGCGCCCGGCACGCGCGAGACGGACTTGCTGGCGCCCGACAACTCGGTGCAGGTCGCGCACGCTCTGCTGCTGACAGGCGGGTCCGCGTTCGGGTTGGCCGCGGCCGACGGGGTGATGCGGCGACTGGAGGAGCGCGGCATCGGCGTGGAGACCCCGGCCGGCCGAGTGCCGATCGTGCCCGCCGCGGTGCTGTTCGACCTCGGCGTCGGCGACGCACAAGCCCGCCCCGGAGCCGAGGCCAGTGC
>JBHWSH010000070.1:0-6007 GCA_043427135.1 Marmoricola sp.
TGGTGGTGGTGCTCACGGCCAGTCCGCCTCGATGTTGCCGAGCGTCGTCGCCGAGTCCTGACCGTCGACCCACTTGACCATCTCGGTCCAGAAGGTCCCGGCACCGATGCTGGCCGGCATCAGGTCGGATCCGTCGAAGCGGAACACGTCGGCCTCGGAGGCGAGGGTCGCGATGTCACGCGTGGTCTCGTCGACGTACTGGGAGTTGTCGAACGTCGCGTGCGGCGACAGGTAGCCGCCGACGGCGGCCCACTCGCCGCCGAACTCGTCGGAGGTGAGGAACTCCATGACCTGCTTTGCCTCGTCGTCTTCGCCGTTGAACAGCGCGGCGTAGTCACCAGCACCGAGAATCGGCTGGCCGTCGTAGCCGTCCTCGAACGGGGGCAGCACGAACGTTCCGACCTCGTCACCGAGGTTCTCCTGCACCTCCGGCGGATAGAACGACGTGGCGAAGTTGGCCTGACGGTGAAGGAAGCACTCCGGCGGGTTGGCGAAGGCCGGCTGCATCGCCTCGGCGAACGGGGTGTTCAGGATCGTGCGGCTGCCGCCCAGGACCATGCCGTCGGTCTTGTAGATCTCGCCCATGGCGTCGAGCGCCGCGACGATCTGCGGGTCGTCGAACGGGATCTCGTGGGAGACCCACTGGTCGTAGACCTCAGGGCCGGCAGTGCGCAGCACCATGTCCTCGAGCCAGTCGGTGCCGACCCAGCCGGTGGCCTGGTCCGACCCCCACCCGATGCACCATGGGGCGGTGCCGTCGGCCTGCATCTGCTGGGCGATGTCGGCCAGCTCTTCCATCGACGCCGGCGCGGTGTTGTAGCCGGCCTCTTCGTACTCGGGCTTCGGGTACCACACGATGCTCTTGACCGCCATCCGCATCGGAGCGCCGTAGTACTCGCCGTCCGACTCCACCGCCTCCAGGAAGCCGGGGATCAACGTCTCCTCGAGCGCGTCGACGTCGAGCACATCGCCGATCGGGGTGATGTAGTCGTCGGCGACGAGGTCGAGCAGGCCGCCGGGCTGGGAGAACAACGCGATGTCGGGAGCGTCGCCGGCCGTCGCGCGCGTGATGATCGTGGTGTCGAAGTCGCGGTCGCCGGTGTATTGGACGTCGATGCCGGACTCCTCCTCGAAGGCCTTGAGTGCCTCCTCGAAGCCGTCCTGCTCGGCGCCGGCGAAGGCGCCCAGGATGGTGACGACGCCATCGCCGGCATCGCTGCCCTGGTTGCCTCCTCCACCACCGCCTCCGTCACCTCCGAGGCAGCCGGTGGCCGCGAAAGCGAGGGTCAGACCGAGGCCGGCCGCGGTGACGCGGCGGCGCTGGTGTGTGGTCATGTGAACTCCTATTGCCCGAACCGGTGAGGACGCGCGAGCCGCAATGTGACGCGGCCCACGTCCACCTGTCTAGCGAATCCTCCGCCGAACGTCGAGAACCCAAACCTCGGGAGCCTCATCTGTTGCCGGGCCGTGACGATTGGGAGAAGAGGCGCCGGCGTTGGTAGCCTTGTGCGGTTGCCGTCTGACGGCCGCGGATCCACAGTGCCCGGGTGAACAGGCCCCGGCGCGCCGCGCAACGAGCCCAAGGGAAGAGAGGACGACGTGTCGACAGGAACCGACGCCGAGACCAAGAAGCAGATCATCGCCGAGTACGGCCTGTCCGACAACGACACCGGCTCTCCCGAGGTCCAGGTGGCTCTGCTGAGCCACCGGATCGCCCACCTCACCGAGCACCTCAAGCAGCACAAGCACGACCACCACAGCCGTCGTGGTCTGCTCCTGCTGGTGGGCCGCCGACGCCGCCTGCTCAACTACATGCAGCAAGAGGACATCAACCGTTACCGCTCCATCGTGGAGCGTCTCGGCCTGCGCCGATGACTTGTGCCGGAGCGGCTGCCTGACCCAGGTGGCCGCTCCGGCTAGTTTCGGACCTGCACGACCCGCATCACTTTCACGACCTGAATCATCCGGTATCACTGACAACTCAACAGCACACCAACAGGAGCGACCGCAACGTCTGCCCGGTCCTCGGTAGTGGCCCTCGGGTGCTCGTCCGCAGCGACGAACTCCCCGCAGGCCTCGATCGAAGACCGGCCCCGGAGTCTCGTAGACCCCGGCTGAACGGCGCCCTCGCGTGATCGCTCCGCGACAACGAAAGGGGAATCCCCATGGAGGGACCCGTCATCTCCGCCGTCGAGACCGTTCTCGACAACGGCCGGTTCGGCAAGCGCACCGTCAAGTTCGAGACCGGCCTGCTGGCCCGTCAGGCCGCCGGCTCGGTCACCGCCTACCTCGACGACGAGACCATGCTGCTCTCGGCCACCACCGCCGGCAAGCACCCGAAGGAGCACTTCGACTTCTTCCCGCTCACCATCGACGTAGAGGAGCGGATGTACGCCGTGGGCCAGATCCCCGGCTCCTTCTTCCGCAGCGAGGGACGCCCCGGTGAGGACGCGATCCTGACTTGCCGTCTCATCGACCGCCCGCTGCGCCCGACCTTCAAGAAGGGACTGCGCAACGAGGTCCAGGTCGTCATCACCGTGATGGCGCTCGACCCCGACCAGCCCTACGACGTGCTGGCGATCAACGCCGCCTCGATGTCCACCCAGCTCTCCGGCCTGCCGTTCTCCGGCCCTGTCGGCGGCGTGCGTGTGGCGCTCGTCGAGGGTCAGTGGGTCGCGTTCCCCTCGCACAGTCAGCTCGAGCACGCCGTGTTCGACATGGTCGTCGCCGGCCGCGTGACCGAGTCCGACGACGTCGCGATCATGATGGTCGAGGCCGAGGCGCCGGAGACCGCTTGGGACCTCATTGCCAGCGGCGCGCAGGCGCCCAACGAGTCCGTGGTGGCCAGCGGGCTCGACGCCGCCAAGCCGTTCATCAAGCAGCTGGTCGAAGCCCAGGTCGAGCTGGCGAAGCAGGCCGCCAAGCCGGTTCAGGACTTCCCGATCTTCCTCGACTACGAGGACGACGTCTACGCCGCCGTGGAAAGCGCTGCGTCCGCCGACCTGGCCGCCGCGCTGACCATCGCCGGCAAGCAGGAGCGCGAGTCGCGCCTCGACGAGGTCAAGGACGCCGTCCTGCAGCAGGTGGCCCCGCAGTTCGAGGGCCGCGAGAAGGAGATCGGCGCCGCGTTCCGCTCGCTGACCAAGCACCTCGTCCGCCAGCGCGTGCTGCGCGACAAGGTGCGCATCGACGGCCGTGGCCTGAGTGACATCCGCACGCTTTCGGCTGAGGTCGGCGTGATCCCGCGGGTGCACGGATCGGCGCTGTTCGAGCGGGGCGAGACCCAGATCCTGGGTGTCACCACGCTCAACATGCTCACGCTGGAGCAGAAGCTCGACACTCTCTCCCCGGAGAAGACGCGCCGCTACATGCACAAGTACGTCTTCCCGCCGTTCTCCACCGGTGAGACCGGTCGCGTCGGCTCGCCGAAGCGTCGCGAGATCGGCCACGGCGCGCTGGCGCGCCGGGCGCTGCTTCCCGTCCTGCCCAACCGCGAGGAATTCCCCTACGCGATCCGCCAGCTGTCGGAGGCGATGGGCTCCAACGGCTCGACGTCGATGGGCTCGGTCTGCGCCTCCACGCTGTCGCTCCTGCAGGCCGGCGTGCCTTTGCGCGCCGCGGTCGCGGGCATCGCGATGGGTCTGATCTCAGATGAGGTGGACGGCAAGACCGAGTACGTCGCCCTGACCGACATCCTCGGAGCCGAGGATGCCTTCGGCGACATGGACTTCAAGGTCGCCGGCACGCGCGAGTTCGTCACCGCGCTTCAGCTCGACACGAAGCTCGACGGCATCCCCGCCGACGTGCTGGCGGGCGCGCTGACCCAGGCCAAGGACGCGAGGATCGCGATCCTGGACGTGATGGCCGAGGCCATTGCGGAGCCGGCCGAGATGAGTCTCAACGCTCCGCGCATCATCACGGTGAAGATCCCCGTCGACAAGATCGGCGAGGTGATCGGCCCGAAGGGCAAGGTGATCAACCAGATCCAGGACGACACCGGCGCGTCGCTGAGCATCGAGGACGACGGCACGATCTACATCGGCGCGACGAACGGCGAGGCCGCGGAGGCTGCTCGCCAGGCTGTCAACGCGATCGCCAACCCGACCATGCCCGAGGTCGGCGAGCGCTACCTGGGCACGGTCGTGAAGACGACCAACTTCGGTGCGTTCGTCTCGCTGCTGCCTGGCAAGGACGGCCTGCTGCACATCAGCAAGCTGCGGTCCTTGGCCGGCGGCAAGCGCGTCGAGGCCGTCGAGGACGTGCTGGCCGTCGGCCAGAAGGTCCAGGTCGAGATCGCCGAGATCGACGACCGCGGCAAGCTGTCGCTGGTCCCGGTCGTCGAGGACTCGGCGGATGCCGCCGACACCGCTGACGAGTCCGGCAGCGCGGCCACAGAGGCCTGAGCCGATCCCGGTGGTGTCAGCCGCCTCGCAGAAGCCGGGTACGACACGCAGGCTCCTCGTCGAGAAGGACGCCTCGGGCGCCGTGGTCTCCACGGTCCGGAGGACCGTCCTCCCGGGGGGCCTGCGTGTGGTCACCGAGCAGATGGCCGGGACCCGCTCGGCCAGCATCGGCGTCTGGGTGGGCGTGGGGGCTCGTGACGAGCCGCCTCGCCTGTCGGGAGCCTCGCACTTCCTCGAGCACCTGCTCTTCAAGGGCACGCCGAGCCGCACTGCGATGGACATCTCGGCGTCCCTGGATGCCGTGGGCGGTGAGTTCAACGCCTTCACCGCGCAGGAGTACACCTGCTTCCACGCCCGCGTCCTCGACCAGGATCTGCCGCTGGCGATCGACGTGCTGGGAGACATGCTGACCTCGTCGAGCATCGACCCCGAGGACGTCGAGGCCGAACGCGAGGTCATCCTCGACGAGATCGCGATGCACGACGACGACCCGGAGGACGTCACCAGCACGCTCCACGCCCGTCTGGCTTGGGGTGACAGCCCGCTGGGGCGCCCCGTGGCCGGCACCGAGGCGAGCATCCGTGCGCTGACCCGTGCGCAGATCGCGCGGTTCTACCGTGCCCGGTACCGCCCCGAGAACCTCGTGGTGGCGGTCGCCGGCAACCTGGACCACACCGACGTCGTACGCCGCGTGCGCACTGCCTTCGCTGCGGCGGCGGCCCATACCGACCCGTCGCTGCGCCCCGCGCCACCCCGCCTCGGCGGAAGGGTGCGGCGTGCGGCCGGCGGTGAGATCCGGGCCACGCGTTCGCTCGAGCAGGCGAACGTGCTGCTCGGATTCCACGGTCTGACCCGCACCGACAAGCGCCGGTATGCACTCAGCGTCCTGAACGCTGTGCTCGGCGGTGGGCCGTCCTCGCGCTTGTTCCAGGTCGTCAGGGAGAGGCACGGGCTGGCGTACTCCGTCTACACCTATGCCGCGCACTACGCCGATGCCGGGGCCTTCTGCGTCGCCGCAGGGTGTCTGCCGACCAAGGTCGATGACCTGCTCCGGGTCGTGCGCGGGGAGCTCGCTCGGCTCGCGGACGCGGGCATCACCGACGAGGAGCTGGCTCGCGCACAAGGGCAGCTGCGCGGCGGACTCGTCCTGGGTATGGAGGATTCGGCCGCTCGGATGTCACGCATCGCCAAGGCCGAGCTCGTCCACGACGATCTGCCCAGCATCGACGAGATGATTGCCCGCGTCGAAGCCGTCACCGTGCCTCAGGTCGACGCTCTCGCGGCCGAGGTGCTGCGCCAGCCGGAAGCATTGGTGGTGCTCGGCCCCGACGGCTGATGCCCGCCGACCGCCCGTGTCCACAACAGACGGAGCGCCTATGTCGCGACAGCGCCACCAAGGTGTTGAATGGCGCTGGGTCCGCTCGGGCTCCGTGCGAAAGGCTCTGCCATGCCTGGCATCTCCCACTCCTCCCGCCTCCGCCGTGCGACCGCGGTCGCCGGGGGCGCCGCCCTCGCTCTGACCGGCGTCGTCGCGAGCGGCCCCGCCGGTGCAGCGCCGGCCACAGGGGATCCGACGTGCCCGTTGGCGGCGCCGCTCGACACTT
>JBHWSH010000071.1:0-3929 GCA_043427135.1 Marmoricola sp.
GCGTACCAGAAGGCCACATGGGTGACGAGCACCGCCAGCGACCCCACCGCTCGAAGCGAGTCCAGTGCCGGAAACTGCCGGGTGAGTTCGTTGTTCTCGATGCTCATGGTGCTCCCTCTGTAGCCGGCTCCACGGGGCCGACTTCGATCACGTCCACGCAGATGGCGAGGCCGCTGTCCAGGCTGCGCAGCTCGATGCCGTCGACCGGTTCCGGCACGCTCACGTACAAGTCGTTGAGGCCCCGCAAGACCTGGGCCTGCACGCGATGTCGACCGAACTGGATCTCGACCTCCCCGTCATCGGATGATAGGTAGGCAACCCGCATCCACCAGCCCCAAGGGAACGCGACCGAGCTGAACGGCACACGTGTCGCGGCCCGATCTATTCGCCACCCGCATCCTTCGATGGGTCCAGAACCAGAGGCGATAACGGGACGCACATGCGCGCGCGTGAGCCGGCCATCGGACTGCACTACGTGGAGCTGATGACTGAGCGCAGGAAAGCGCACCTCGTGACCGGTGAGGACGACGAACTCCGACAGACGGTTGTAGGGCGCTGTGTAAGCAGGCATGACCGTCTCGGGGACGTGTCCATCGACGACGTCCGCCAGCGGCGTTTCGCTCAAGGTCCGGGTCAAGTTTGCGGTGTAGAGCGCGCTAGCGTTGTCACGGTGCCAGAACCCGACGTACTGGATCGTCGAGTACAAGCCGCCCAGCGTCACCAGCGCGATGCCCACGGCAATGACCGCCTTCCCTACCGCCACGGTGAGCAGGGGTTCCCGGCGAGGTCTCGAACTCTCGACCGCCCCGGGGAGTTCGAGAAATGCGAGCCCCAGGACCAAGACCCAGACCGCGACGACGTCCGTCAGGTAACGCAGTTCGAGCCCAGCGAGGCTCCCGAAGATCTGTCCGCGACTGGTAGCCAGCAGTGCATAGACAGCGACGCTGTACCCACCTAGCAGCACCCAAGCCCGCCCGGCGTGACGTCGACGCAGCATGGAGTACGCAAGGAGTCCTGAGAGCGCGACCCAAGCGATGTGAACGGTGACGTTCGGTGGGTCCACGAGGACGATGGGTGGACTGGTGTCCCACCAGGACCAAGGACCTCCCAGTAGGCCGGTGGGAAGGCTGATCCCCAGCATGGTGTCGGCGACCGCCAGGAGTTGACTGCTCTTGGACTCCTCGAACGGCTGAGGGACGCCTGTCGTATACGCCACCAGATAGCCGGCTGTGAGCAGTCCGCCGATGATGAAGGCCGAGCGGAAGTCCCTCCACAGCTGCGCGAAGCGGCGAGCAACGGAGCCCTGCGCGAAGTAGGCGAACGCGAGATATCCCATCACACCTACGACCAGCAGGACTTTGACGTACGCCAGCAGCCCCACAGCGATGAGCAGCGTCGTAGTGACCAAGAGCCGCAACTGACGCGATCGCAAGTACTTCACCCAGAAGCCGAGAGCCAGGAAGAAGACGAGCTGCATGGGCAGTTGGTTCAGCGCTGCCGCCCACCACATGAATCCTGGGACCGGTAGCGCCGAGAAGAGGTAGAACGCCAAGAGCGGCAGCACGGCGAGCCGTGTCCCGAACATCACTACGAGCATCCAGAGGCAGGCCATCGACGCGGCCAATTGCACGACTATGACGATCGCCGCCGCCAGACCCCAGTCGAGAGGCGAGCTCGTGGCGACGGCCCAAGCGATGAAACGGCCCAGCGGCATGAACTGGCTGTCGAAAGGTTGGAGCAAGTACGACATCGAGAGCGAGCGTCCGGTGGCCTCGATCAACAGTCGGTAGTCGTCGGTGAAGAACCAGCTGTTCCACTGTGCCCAGACGCGCAGTCCCAGCTGGAGGGCAATCAGGGCCAGTCCGATCACCAGGACGGGGGACCAGGCCCGAGGGGCCGGCTTGCCGGGGGCGGCCGTGTCCTCCATGGGCGCGACTATCTCACGCGCGTTGCGCCTGCAGCGGGCGGTGGGCCATCGCCCCTGCAGCCTGACAAGGCTACGGATAGGAGGCCCGTGTAGGTCACGTGCTGTGACGCCCGTTACTGCTAGTCTCAGCCGACTTGTCGTTCGGCGGAGGGGCTGCAACAGCATGCGTAAGGTAATCGGTTGGCTGCTCGCGACCATCGGAGCGTTCGCGCTGGTGCTTGGTCTCCTGCTCCAGTTCTGGGGAGCAGACGCACTCAAGGTGACCCCCAAGGAAGTCGACTCCGTCACGAGGCTGACCGGCACGACGGATCGGCTCGACCCCTCCACCGGTGAGACCAACCTGATGGACGTCAAGGTCACGTCGGTGACTCAGACCGACACCGAGCGCTCCGACGACGACGTCGTCGCGTGGGTCAACACGACCTGTGTCGTGCGCGACGAGCCGGGCACCCCCGACTGCGTCGACGGCGAGGACGACCGCCTCATCACCGCGACCATCGACACCTTCGCCACCGACCGCAAGACCGCTCTGGCCGTCAACGACGAGAAGTACCTCGCCGACGACGCCGTCCCGCACGAGGGCCTGATCAACAAGTGGCCCTTCGGCGCGGAGAAGAAGGACTACCCCTACTGGGACGGCATGCTCGGCCGCGCCGTGGACGCCGTGTACACCGGGACCGAGAACCTCGACGGTCTCGAGGTCTACGTCTATGAAGTCACCGTCGAGGATGAGCCGGCCGAGGTCGTCAGCGGCATCCAGGGCCTCTACTCCGCCGAGAAGACCATCAAGGTCGAGCCCATGTCGGGCCAGATCGTCTACCAGGAGCAGCGCGACGTCCGCACCCTGCCCAACGGCGACCCGTTGAACGACCTGCAGGTCGCATTCACCGACGAGCAGCTCGAGCAGGGCATCAAGGACGGCAAGGACGCGGTCTCGCAGCTGACGCTGATAGGCAAGACCGTCCCGATCGCCGGCATCATCGGCGGCCTGGTGCTCCTGGCGCTGGGCATCTTCCTGATCGTGCGTGACCGTCCCGAGCCCGCGGGGGACCGCGCCGCCTGATCCGCCCCGCTACGACGCTCGCCGACTCTGCGCGGCGAGCGTCGTTCGCGTCTCAGCGCAGGTCCGCGACGAAGATCGCCGTACCCGGGATCAGCCGTCCGCGCAACGGACCCCATCCACCCCAGATGCGGTCGAGCCCTTCCGGCCACTGCGGCTCGTGCAGCGCACGCAGGACGAAGCCGGCGGCGTACAGCAGTTGGACCCAGTCGCCGAGGGTGCGGTGGTGCTCGACGTAGCGGGGGCGACCCTCGTCGTCCTCCTCGACGTACGGCGTGCGGTCCCAGTACGACGAGGTGACGGTCAGTCCTTCCGGTCCGGCGTCGTCGGGGAACGACCAGCGCACCGGATGGGTGATGGAGAACGCGAACGTGCCGCCCGGACGCAGGACCCGCGCGACCTCCGCGACCATGACCGTGTCGTCGGCGACGAACTGCAGCGCGCCAAAGGACGAGAAGACGATGTCGAAGGTGTCGTCGCTGAAGGGGAGCGCGGTGGCCGTCCCGCACACCGAGGGCACGCCCAGCCCGGTCGCGTCGTCGAGCCTGCGGGAATGCTGCAGCTGCCGTTCAGAGAGGTCCAGGCCGTACGCCGAGGCGCCCTGGCTGCGCAGCCACCGAGCGCACTGACCGGCTCCACTGCCCAGCTCGAGCACCCGCTTGCCCACGAGGGACTCGGACGACCCCAGCACCTGCAGGTCGCGCTCCTGATGGCCTTCCGGCCCCCAGACGAAGCCGACGTCGCCGAGGAAGTCGCCGTGAGTGGCCTGGTACTCGTCGGCGTAGGAGTCCCAGTCGATGCGGTTGGCCCACCTGCTCTGCTGCTCGGTGACCGGGCGCCGTACCGGATGGACACTGCCGGGGTCCATCGTCATGGTCGTCAGCCTAGGGCCGCCCTGGGTGCAGAGTTGGACTCGGCCTGCGGAGGACGGCTATCCTAGAT
>JBHWSH010000072.1:0-12079 GCA_043427135.1 Marmoricola sp.
ACCTGCGGCCAGGCGGAGCGCCACCTGCTCATCGCCAGTGACTCGATCCGCCAAGAAGTTCAGGAAGGCGATCTGTCTCAGGTGATTCGTCCGGATCACTCGTCGACCATATGCGCGCCCGAGAGCCAAGTCAGCTGTCGGCTGCTGAGGATGGCACGCGCCGGACCACCAAACCCCGGTTCGCGCTCAAACTGGGCGAAGCGCCCATCCGAAGAGCAAACGACATCGTGGGATACGACGACCTTTCGGGTCGATGGCACACGACTTAGCACATGAGGGAACGTGCGGCAGCGCGTAGACTCCGATCATGACCGAAGCCGTCAGTCGCCTCGATCGAATCACGGTGAACCCGTCGATCTGTCACGGTGCACCAACCGTCCGCGGCATGCGCCTACGCGTGCAGGACGTACTCGAGCTGCTCGCTTCCGGCATGACCTACGAGGAGATCCTCACCGACTACGACGAACTCGAGCGTGATGACATTCTCGCGGTGCTCGAGTTCGCCGCGCTGGACTCCTCAGCACGGCTGCAGCGCATCGGGGCGTGACCTCGTTCCTCGTCGACCAGCAGCTTCCCACGGCACTGGCGAGGTTCCTGACCCAGCGTGGTCACGACGCGCGGCACATCAAGGAGTACGACGGCGGCACCACGATGCCCGACTCGGACATCGCGCGCTTGGCTGACACCGAGGGTCGATTCGTCGTGACCAAGGACGACGACTTCCGCATCTCTCACCTGCTGGGCAAGCCGCCCACGCGACTCCTCCATGTCACCTGCGGAAACATCACGACCCGCGGTCTTCTCGCCCTGCTCGACCGGCAGCAGCCCGCGCTCGACGCCGCCCTCTCGGCCTACAAGTACATCGAGATCAGCCGTGCGGGCGTGTTCATCCATGACCGCGACTAACGTCGATGGGGCCTGGCGGAGGCTGGCAAACGCCGAGCCCACGTTTCAAGACAACAACCGGTGCGCGAGGGGGGAGTTGAACCGGAAGATTCCACCGCTCAAATTGGACAATTTGGCCCTGCTGAGCGCGAATCCCGGGTTCCGTTTCCTCCCGTTTCGCACCATCGCCCCAGGGGGTGCGCTACACGGGGTAGCACCAGCGCGATTTTGAGTTGGTCCGGCGAATTTTCGTCCGGATAGGGCCCCAGATTACGCCGGATCGCGAGATCGTCGAGCAGATGGGGAAGTGCTCCGCCCCTACGAGTCGAGATGGCTCGGCGATCGCCGGAATGCTTAAGCTGTGCGAAGCAAAGAGCACCGGCGGTGGCGCTCGGGTCCGGCCACGCACAGGACCTCAGGTCACATGGCAGCCATACTGAATCGGCTCGCAGCCCTGTGCGTCCGCCGGTGGGTCGGGCCGCCGGGTTGCTCGACTCACATTTCGCTGAGGCACGCAGGGGCTCGCGGTCGACGGCGGTCGTGACGGCTGGAACAGGTCACGATTCGAGGGAGAGGAACCGTACGGCGACTTCGGAGATCTTGCTCGCCGTCGCGGTCCGGTCCCACTTGGGCAGCGCCAGATGACTGACCGTCAGGCGCACCATGGTGTCGGCCGCGTCGACGACGTCGTCCGGGGGAAGGCTCGGGTAGCTCTCCGCCACCCATCCGGCCAGGGTGTCGGAGGCGAGGTCGAGAAGCCGCGCGGATGTCGTGAGCAGCGGGAGCATCCCCGTGGACGCCTCACTGCCCGCATCCAGGTCGCGGTTGGAGATGAGCACTGCCTTGAGCAGGGGGCTGCGTTCGGCCTCGTTCAAGGTGTAGTCGACGGCTGCTGCGATGCCGCGTTTCGCATCGCCGATGTGTGCCTCCAGCGCCTTCTGGATGCCCTCCAGGAAGCGCGAGGCCTCGCGGAGTACGACGGCTTCTCCGAGGCCGGCCTTGTCACCGAACTCCTTGTAGAGCACCGCCCGGGACACCCCGGCACGATCCGCGACCTCCCCCATACGCACCCGGTCCCAGCCGCGGTCGACGATCAGGTCGTGGGCAGCCTCGAGGACAGCGGCGCGCATGTGCTCCCTGAACCGTTCGCGCATGGACGGTGCCCGCATGACAGAGAGGTTAGCGATGTGTCTCGCGACCGACTCGCGTCCCTGACCTGGACACGCCCGCACGCTACCTAGCGTGCTCGTCGGCCAGTTGGTCGACCATGGCGGCGAGGGTGTCCTGGAGTCTCTGCACCCCTACAGTCACTGCCGTCGCCCTCGGAAAATTTCGGAGGTCCTCGAGTGGCACCGGGTCCCCGACCAGCAGGGTGACCCGACGACGGCGGCGGCGGCCTAGCACTACCCTCCCTTCGTAGGCTGGCACGATCGCCTGCACGCCCCATTGAGCGACGGGAATCAGTGGAGCTGACGTCTCCAGCGCGATGCGAACAGCACCTGACCTGAGCGACATCAGGCGCCCATCCGGTCGCTTCGTGATCGATCCTTCCGGATACACGACGACAACAGCGCCACGCTCCACGGCTTTGACCGCGGCACGGATCCCAGACCGGCCGTCGGACCGATCGACCTCGACGTGGCCGGCCGACCGGAACCACCAGCCGACTGCTCTACGGTGAAACAGGCTCGCCTTGGCCATGAACCGGGGGGTCCGGCCCTGGGCGAGGATCATCTCCCCCAGGAACAGCGGGTCGGCCTGGGAGACATGGTTGGCGGCGAGCACCGCGCCTCCCGACCCGGGCAGGCGTTCGGTGCGGCGCCAGTCCGCTCTCCTGCCCAGCAGGAGCAGCGGTTTACAGACGAGCAAGGCCAGCCACCACGCAGGCCCGCGGGCGTCTCCGGGGACGCGTCTCGCGCCCGCGGGCCGACGCGAGTCACGCAAGTCCGGAGCGATATGCAGGACTCTCATCGCCGTCCAGACCGTCGACCTCCAAGCCATCCTTGCTCAGCTCGGCGGGCGATGGCTCGGTGGTGACCACGACCAGCGGTGACTGCGGCTTCTCACACCGCCACCTCCGCTGTCAGGGCGGCCATGTCGATCGCGGTCCCCTGGGTGAGCATGCGTTTGGTGGCCATGAAGTCGCGGGGACGGTTGACACAGTCAGCGGCTATCGGCTCGCCCTTCCGGAGGTAGTAGCAGGTGAAGTGGCGGTCACGGGTCGGGTCACCGCTCACGACGATGTCGTCATAGCCGGTGTTGAGTCCCGCGATCTGGAGCTTGAGGTCATACTGGTCCGACCAGAACCACGGGAGCGCCGCCACCTCCTTGTCCTTTCCACAGATGGTCGCTGCTGCCACCTTGGCCTGCTCCACTGCGCTCGGGACCGACTCCAGCCTGATTCGTCGGCCGTAGCGGGGGATGTCCTGCGACGCGCAGTCCCCGGCCGCCACGATGTCAGGGTCACTGGTGCGGGCGTGGGCGTCGATGAGGATCCCGTCGTCCACGACCAGGCCGGCTGCCTCGGCGAGCTCGGTGGTCGGCTCGATACCGATGCCGACGATCACAAAATCGGCTCGGACCGATTCGCCGCTGGCCAGGACCACCTCTCGCAGGCGGGTGTCGCCGACCAGGGCCTCTACCGAGGCGTTCGTCCGCACGTCGACGCCCTCTTCTTGGTGGATCCGCGTGAAGAAGGCTGACACCTCAGGGGCGGTGACCCGCTCGAGGACCCGGTCTGCGGCCTCGAGGACCGTGACGTGGAGGCCCGACGAGCGCAGCGAGGCAGCGGTCTCCAGCCCTATATACCCACCACCCACTATGACGGCGTTGCGTCCGGGGATCGCGTCCTCGCGAATCCGCTCCACGTCCGACGACCGACGCAGGTAGTGCACCCCGTCGAGGTCGGCACCCTCGGCACGGAGACGTCGGGGGTGCGCTCCCGTGCAAAGAGCAAGAGCGTCATAGGACAGGCGGTCCCCGGTGCCGAGCACGAGCTCGCCCGCCGACCGGTCGATCGACTGCACGCTGGCAGTCAGGGGCTCGACGTCCTGCTTGACGTAGAAGTCCTCCGACCGGATGGCCAGCTCCTTCAGCGAGCACTTCCCGGCCAGATATCCCTTCGACAGCGGAGGTCTTTGGTACGGCAGCGCCGACTCGTCACCGACCAGCACGATGTCACCCGACCAACCCTCCTGGCGGAGGCTGGTGACCAGCTGTACCCCGGCATGGCTGGCGCCGACCACCACCGCGCGTTCCGTGCTCATCCGGCGCCCTTGGGGGTGAGCTCGACCATCAGCTTGCTGATGCCGCGAACGAAGTTGGACTGCACGTACTGCGGCTCCCCGACCACATCGATCCTCTCGAAGCGCGGGAGCAGCTCCTCCCAGAGGATCCGCAGCTGCAGCTCGGCCAGCCGGTTGCCCATGCACCGATGCACGCCGAAGCCGAAAGCAATGTGGTTGCGGGCGTTGGGCCGGTCGATGATCAGCTCGTCCGGTCGCTCGAACACCGTCTCGTCGCGGTTGCCGGACGCGTACCACATGACCACCTTGTCGCCCTTGCGGATGAACTGGCCGTTCAGCATGGTGTCGGTCTTGGCGATCCGCCGCATGTAGGCAAGGGGGGTTTGCCAGCGGATGATCTCCGAGACCATGTTCGGGATCAGGTCCGGGTTGGCCTTGAGCTTCTCGAACTGGTCGGGGTACTGGTTGAGTGCGAGAACTCCGCCGCTCATCGAGTTGCGTGTGGTGTCGTTGCCGCCCACGATCAGCAGAACGAAGTTGCCGATGAACTCCATCGGACGCTTGATCAGGTCCTTGGTGCTCTCATCGCTCTGCAGCATCGTGACCAGGTCGAACCCGGGCTCTTCGCCGGCCGCGAGCCGGGCGGCCTTGGCGTGCCAGAGTTCCGTGAGTCCTCGCGCCATCTCGAGCATGCCGCGGAACAGCTCGTCGTTGTCGGTAGTGGCGGGGCCGCCGTTGGTCTGCTCCATCGAGGTTGCCAGGTCCGACCACTCGACGAGCTTGTGCCGCTCCTCGAAGGGGAAGTCCAGCAGCGTGGCCAGCATGCGGGCGGTCAGCTCGATCGACACCGTGCTCACCCAGTCGAACGGTTCGTTGACGGGCAGGTTGTCCAGGACGTCCCTGACGCGCTCGCGAATGAGGTCCTCCATCTCATGGAGGTTCTTCGGTGCGACGACACCTTGGACGGCGCGACGCTGTATGTCGTGTTTGGGTGGGTCCATGGCGATGAACATCGCGACGTCCATGAACCGCGGGGGTGTTCCGATGACGATGAGAGGCTCGGCGGAGAAGACCTCGTGGTTCTTGTCCACCGCCATGATGTCGGCGTGACGCGTCACCGACCAGAACGGGCCGAAGGGACTGTGGGGCTGGTAGTGGACCGGAGCCTCGTTGCGCAGACGTTCGAAGTAGGACGCCCACCGCCCCTGTCGGTAGAGGAACGGGTTGCTGAGGTCGATGTCGGCGAGGGGGACCTCTTCGACCGGCGGGATCGGGGCCTCGACGAACATCGGCCCGTTCGCGCCGGTGAGCCACCGCCGGCCCTTGTCGTAGAGGCGCGCGCCCTGGATCTGTCGCTCCAGGGGGATGGCGGACTCGACCTTCGTTTTCACTGTTTCTGGGATCTTGACTTCTGGGAACTTCATCTGGCTTGACCTCCTGCTACATCTGGAACTCGGGCAACTGCACGGTCAAGCCATCCCACGATTCGCAGACTTTGACTTGGCACGACAGGCGAGACGTCGGCTGTCGCTCGGGGTTCATCGAGAGCATCTCCTCCTCCTCGGGACCGGACCGGCCGACCTTGTCGGCCCAGGCGGGATCAACGATCACGTGACAGGTGCCGCATGCGGCCTCGCCGCCGCAGTCGGCATCGATGCCCGGGATGGCGTTGTTCGTCGCCACCTGCATCAGCGAACTGCCCTCCTCGAGCGGGGCCTCGTGCTGCTCCCCGTCGTGTGACATGAAGGTGACCACTGCCATCGACAATTCTCCTGACTTTGCCTACTGGATGGACGTTCTGGCGATGATTGTTGTCGGCGGTCCCCGGCAAAGCCATGTCGTATCGTGTCAGTATGTTGTGAATTCGGATCACGTGAGGGTTGCCTGTGTGGACAGACGAGCCAGGCGTCCCGTCGCTGGCCTTCGTGCAGCTGCTGAGCAGTCCGGCGATCGACGAGGACGCCGTCGAGCGTTTTCGCGTCGTCATGGCGCGCGAGGGAACCGGTGAGCTGACTCTCATCCAGACCCAGGGCGAGGCACCGCTGCGGTGGTTCCGCGAGGTCTATCCCGACCTCGACGGCGAGCAGGCCACCCGGCTCGGGATCGCCTGCGCAGAACACGCACAGCTCACATCCTTCGGACCGTTGAGTGTCCCGTTGGTCAGCGCGTGCACCGTCGCAGAGGTCGTGGAGCTGCTGACCTACCTGCCCTTGATCACCAAAGCGGTCACCACGCAGTTCCAACCGCAGCAGGACGACCTGACGATCAGGCTGTTGGGGAACGCAGGCGACCCCGATCTCGACTGTCTGGTCGTCACCTACTGCGGACTGGCACTCATACGCTTGATCGACCTGCTGGTCGGCGAGCCGTCGGAGGCAACCATGCACAGCCACTGGCCGGAGCCGAGCGGGCTACCCCGAGAGGCCGAGAGCCGGTCCCGACTCGAGTTCGACGCCCCCTTCTCCTACCTGCACATGCCCGCGAGGACGCTTCAGGCTGCCTGCCGCTTCCCCGACCCGATCACCTACGGACTCGCCGTCACCGAGCTCCAGCAGGCGCTCGCGCGCCGAGCCGGCACCCCGGAGTTCGCCCGCAGGGTCCGGGCGTTGCTCGACGACGGGCCCGGGGCGAGGACGATCCAGTCCGTCGCAAACGAGTTCTCGATGTCCTCGAGCACCCTGAAGCGCCGCCTCGCCGCTGAGGGGACCAGTTTCCGCGAGCTGCTGCAGCAGTCGATGGTCGACCGCGCCAGGAAGCGGCTTCTCGACCCCTCCACGTCGGTCAGCGAGGTCGCCAACGAGCTCGGCTACAGCGATCTCACCAACTTCTCGCACGCCTTCAAGAGATGGACCGGCAGCTCACCGAGCCACTTCCGAGGTGAGCACGAGCACCGATGAGGCGAGAGTGCTCAGTCCGAGCTCACCGACGGGTTCACGGCTGCATGCTCGGTGGCCTCCCCGGTGTCGGCAGGAGCAGCGAAGGTGTCGTCCGCAACCCCTAAGCCGGGGGTCATGCGGCCGTAGGCCTGGTCGAGGGCCGTCAGGGTCCGGTCCAGCGAGAGGTCGTCGAAGCTGTCGAAGTCCATCGGGGCACGTCGAAGCTCTCGCACAGCTCGCCATTGAAGGCCGGCGTCGCCTTCAACCATCGGTCGTCGAGGTGGACGCTGCAGTACCCGTGGTACACGAACAGGTCCGCGCCACCCATGAGGGCCCGCAAGTTGTCGGTCCGCAGGTGGTTGAGGAAGTCGGCGAAGCCCACCCGGGCAGGGATGCCCACGGCCCGCAGCGCTGCGGTCAGCAGCACCGGCCTTGGGAACGCTGTAGGCGCGGCCTGCCTCGAGCACGTAGCTGGCCCGGTAGTGCTCAGGGTCTCGGGACACCGAATGGGGGTCGTACCAGACTCTGTCCCGGACCGCTGCGAAGAGCAGGCTCGCCCGCTCACGCGGCGTCGATGCGCCGGCGACCACCTGCTGCGTGAAGTCGCGCACCGCAGCGCTGTCGTGATCGAGGAAGAAGGCCGACTCAAGGTGCGGTCCCGCCGTCGGCGTCATCGCCACCGCCAGGTGGTCGTCGGCCTTCCCGACCTCGACGACCATGCGTCGGCCTCCTCTTCCCAACGCGGCTGCGCACAGTGCGCGCCGTCCACACGCTGGAGCGGTCCTCATCGGACGCTCAAGTAGCTGTCGTCGTCGAAGCCGAGCCCGACGCTGTCAGCGAGATTGCGCGGGTCAACCACACCTGGTGTGCGATCCGGGCGACGACCTCATCAGCCCCGCCATGACGCCGTCCCGGAAGGTCGACCTCGGGGTTGCGCAGGTACGCCCGACGCGGCGGCCACCAACTCCCCCGGAACCGCGTGCGCCCCAAGCCTGGCCCGACGCATCTCCCTGTTCTGCTGGCGCACTGCCATGAAGCGATCGAGGGTCGGATGCTCGGCCGCCCAACCGAGTGCAGCCCCGATGGCACCCGGATGATGGCAGGGCCGGTGCCACTGACCTGCATCGCGGGCCGAAGGGTGGTCGATGACCTGGTCCGCCGCGCACCGCAGCACCTCGCCGACGAGATCTTCCTTGCTGCGAAGTGGCGGTAGACGTGGGGCCGCGCATGCCTGCGCGTTCGGCGATCTGAGCGGTGCCGACCCCGGCGCCGTGATCCTCGATCGCGTCAGCCGCCGCCACTAGCTGTTCGCGCCGCGGACCTCGATGGGAGACGAGTCGAGATGACTCGGCGATCGGCTTGGAATGCTTAAGCTGTGGAGCGGGGATCGTCGGCGGTGGTGTTCGCGTATTGCGTTCGCCGACCGGCCACGATCGGTCACCCACCCCGGAGTTCGCCCGCAGCAGTGCGCATCTGGGAGATGGCATGGTGCTCGTCGCTGGTGAGAGTCGCGGCGAGTTCATTGACGTGTCGCCAGCGAGCGAGCGTCGATCCGTCGCTACGGCCGGCGGCAGCTAGAGCCGACCATGTGGCCGCGCAGCGCAGGAGCGCAGTTTCAGCCTTCGCCATCTCAGCGGACCGCGTTCGCCGCGCCACGTCGGCACAGAACTGCGCCTGCAACCGGCGGAACAGGCCGCCGCCGGTCCCTGCCTTCTCCACGAAGGCGTGGAGAGAGCGCAGCGCGACGTCCAACTCAGGTTCGGGCATGAGTTCCGGCCACCGGCCGACATCTTCCGCGAAGACCCCGATTCCATCGATGCCGGCACCAGCAACGGCATCCGGCGGCAGCACCGAGGTGTCCGGGATGATCGCGGTCGCCGCCGCTTGCATGTTCTCGACGGAGGCGACGAGGGCCGAAGCCGCGGTCGGGCGGAGATCCGGCAGGACCTGGGGCCAGTTCACGAAGTAGGTCGTGTGCCTGGTGGGCACGGGGAAGGATCGTGACGCGCGCGCCCGCGCAAGCGCATCGTAGGGGACCTCCTGCACCTCGGCTCGGTCGTTGTCAACCACGAAAGCGGTCTGGGTCTCGTCGTCGTAACCGATCACGACGATGTCGTGCCGACTCATCTGGAGGCGGACATTCAGGTAGGGCAACTCAGCGATGTCTGCCCACATCAGCACGGGACGACCTTGTCGTAGTTCCCCACGGACCCAACCCCAACCGGTGGCGGGGTCGTCGGTGTGCCGGACGTCGACCTCTGCACCCAGCCTGGCAAGAAGATCCACCTCAAGGTCACTGCTACGCCCGACGACGTAGATGGGCGGGGTGAGACCAGGCACCCGCAGATAGGTGAAGCCGAGCCCACCGCCCATTCCGAAGACCAGACCTTCGCTCGGCACCTCCTCCCAGCCCAGGCCGGCCCACTCCAAGAGGTCTCTCAGCGCTCCGGACCCGCAATGACCTGCCTGACGGTGGGGATAGTCCAGCAGCACTCGACGCGGCTCCGGCCGAAGCGCAGCGACCTCAACTGACATGGGAACTCCTGGAGTAGTCGGAGCACTCTGCGCGAGCGTGTGCCCGTCAAACGGTGGGCGCGACTCTACATGCATTCATGCACGCATGTAGACTCAGGCTGTGCCGCTGAAGCTAGGACGACAAGAAGACCGCTCGGCTGCTACCCGTCGGGCATTGCTGGACGCGACGGTCACATGCCTTGCCGAGCTCGGCTATACGGGGACAACCAGCGCCGCGGTCGCGGCTCGAGCGGGCCTTTCTCGCGGCGCGCAGCTGCACCACTTCGGGACACGCGACCAGTTGGTCGTGGCGGCGGTTGAGCACTTGGCGCAGCAGCGCCTGCGCCGCGTCCGAGAGCAGATGGCCCAGCTCGAGCTCCGTGACGCCGAGGACGGGGGGGCGACCGACCACAGGAGGCGAGGGACGGCGCTCCGCCTGCTATCAGATGCGCTGTCGGGGCCCTTGTATGCGGCGAGCCTCGAACTGTGGGTGGCCGCCCGCGCTCACGAAGAGCTGCGGGCAGAGTTGGTCCCCACCGAAGACCGCGTGAACGCGGAGCTCGCCGAGATGTGCCGCACCTACGTCACACAGGACCCCATCGAAATCCGACTCACCCTGGATCTCCTTCTCGGTCGAGGGGTTAGCGGTCTGCTCGCTCCTCATTCCCATGAACGGCAGTCCGAAGTCTTGGCTGCCTGGGCGCAGCGCCTCCAGGGCGGTCCTCGTGGCTGACATGCAAGCGCTGCTGGCCATGTGGGCGGAGAAGTTCGCCGTCTACCCGGACGGGGCTGAACTCCCGACTCACCACGACCACTGCCTGGGGTGCGGCCCGAACAATCCCCATGGGCACCACCTCCGGGCCCTGCGGCACGGGGATGGTGTGCAGGCTTGGCACACGTTCGACAATCGTCACGTAGGCGCACCGGGCATTGTCCATGGCGGCGCAGTCGCCACCGTTGTCGATGACCTTTACGGTTGCCTGCTTTTCCTCGAAGGAGGCCCTGCCGTCACCCGCCAACTGACGATCGAGTATTTGGCACCGGTACTCATCGGAGCGGAGTACCGACTCCAGGCCGATGTCGTCCGGCGCGAAGGGCGCAAGCTGTTCGTCGCTGCCCGTGCAACCGAGCCAGACGGTCGCGCGGTCATCACTTCTACGGCCGTGTTCGTGAAAGTGTCTGTCGAGCACTTCGCTCAGGGCAGTCCACCTGGCGTGCCTGCGGATTGACCGCGCCCGTCCTTGCAGGGCCGCCTCGGGCCATCGCTCGCGGCCTGCGGCCTGCGCCTCCAATCCGGGCATCCGCTGACGCTCACACCCGGGATCGGGACCACTCGAGCGGCTCGCCAATCCGGCCCCGACCCCGGGCCGTCGGCTGACGCGGTCAGTTGTGCAGATGGACGCCATGTTTGTACTCTCGGTACAAGCCCAGCACAGCGAAGGGATCCACGTCGGTGCGTACTGTCCCGGCTCACACGGCGGTCAAACTCAGCGTCGCAGCGGAGCTGTTCGCCGATCACGGTGTCGAGCAGACCAAGATCGAGGACATCGCTGCTGCCACTGGGATTCCCAAGGCGACGTTGTACTACTACTTCGCCGGCAAGGAGGAGATCCTTGCCTTTCTGTTCCGCGACACCTTGAACCGCGTTGCGGATGAGGTGGCCATCGCCGTCGAGTCGGAAGGGTCGGCAGCGGCCCGGCTCGCCGAGGTGATTCGAGCGCAGTTGCGGGTGATGGCGGAGCAGCCGGCGATCTGCCGGGCTTTGGTGGGTGAGCTAGGACGTGCGGGCCGTATCCCTGAGATCGCAGCGATGATTCATGCGGCCTACTACCAGCCCGTACAGTCGCTGATCGAGGACGGCGTGACTGAGGGCTCGCTGCGGCAGGTGCCCGATCCGGAGTCGGGTGCCATGGCGGTCTTCGGTGCGGTCACCATCAGCGCCCTGTCCTACCTTGTCACCGACCAGGCCCTGGACCAGGAGCGCATCGCGAGCGCCGTGACGACCCTGGTCCTCGACGGCCTGCGGCTGCGTCAGCGCTGACCCCGACCGCGCGGCCGCAAGCGACGGTGCCGGTCCCGACAGACGAGGATCTTACGACGTGCTCAACCAAGCCCTGCCGATCTGGGCAGTCCGCGTACTGGCCGCTGTCCTCGCACTGGCACTGTTCGTCCTCACCGTTGCGGTCGCCCTGCTGCTGCCGCACATCCCCCGGCTGGTGCGGGCGGCCTCCGACATGCCGGCGGCCCTAGAAGTGGTTGACCGAGCGCCGGACACCCTGGACCAGGTAGAGAGGATCGACCGCAATGTCGAGAGCCTCACTCCCCCTGTGGCCACCGCGACCGAGGACCTCTCCGCGGTCGCGCCGCACATCGAAACCCTCGCCGGCCAGATCAACCAACTCTTGGATGACCTGGCGGCCCTGCAGCGGACCTCCAAGCCGCTCGGCGAGGCCGCCCCCAAGATCGCGGCCCTCTCCGGGCAGCTCGAGGGCCTCCAGACCTCGCTACGTCGGCTCGATCGCGACCTCGTCGAGCCACTGACGGAGGTGAGGAGACACC
>JBHWSH010000073.1:0-7960 GCA_043427135.1 Marmoricola sp.
CCTGTTCTCGACGAGGCGTGCCGTGGGACTGTCGAGCCCCCATCGCTCCGACAATGCGACGAGCCGGTCCGGATCCGCGGGTGTGCGCGGCAGGGCGAGGTCGGGATCGCCGAGCGGCAGGTCGCGCACCACCCGCACCACCTGGGGGGCGACCGCGAGGTAGTCGGCGGCGTCGCGCAGCTTGCGTCGCGGTCCGGGGGCGAGCTCGGAGGCAGGGTCGTCGACGGCTGCGAGCAGGGCGGGTACGTCGGCGAAGCGGCCCAGGAGCGTCGCCGCGGTCTTCTCGCCGACACCTGGGACCCCGGGGAGCCCGTCGGAGGGGTCCCCTCGCAGGGTGGCGAAGTCGGCGTACTGCCGAGCCTCCACGCCGTACTTCTCGCGCACGGTCTCCTCGGTCACCCGCTCGTGCTTGTTCACTCCCCGGGCGACGTACAGCACCCGCACCTGCGCCTCGTCGTCGACGAGCTGGAACAGATCGCGGTCGCCGGTGACGATGTCGACCGGCATCCCAGCGTCGGTCGCCAGGGTGCCGATCACGTCGTCCGCCTCGTGGTCGTCCGCGCCCACGACAGCGATGCCGAACGCACTCAGCACGTCGCGGATGATCGGCACCTGCGTCTCCAGGGCGTCGGGGACCTCCTCGACGTCGGGATCGACGGGCTGCTCCTCGACCACCCGATGCGCCTTGTACGACGGCAGCAGCTCGGTGCGCCAGGCCGGACGCCAGTCGTTGTCCCAGCAGCAGGCCAGGTGGGTGGGGTGGTACTCCCCCACCAACCGGCTGATGAAGTCCAGCAGCCCGCGCACGGCGTTGACGGGAGTGCCGTCCGGTGCGGTGACGGAGTCCGGCACCCCGAAGAACGCGCGGAAGTACAGCGAGGCGGTGTCGAGCAGCATCAGCCGCTGGGGACGCGAGGGCATGGGCGTCAGCCTGCCATCCCCCCGGGTCGTCCTCAGCAGGTGATCGCGACCTCGTCGCTGACCGGCACGTACTTGTCCCCGTCCCACGCGGTCAGGACGGCGGTGTAGTTCCCGCCTTGGAAGTAGCGGTAGTGCGTCTCGCCGCGCGCGTTGCGCTGCAGCACTTGGAACCCGTCAGCATCGACGATGCTCCAGCCGAGGTTCGGATAGTCCTCGATGTCGACGTCCTCGCGGATCAGTCCGCAACCGTCGGTGTGCACCTGGAGTCCGATCGACGGCGGGGGTGGCGCCGGCGCTGTCGTGGGCTGGCCCATCGGCGAGGGCATCGTCTCGGAGGTCGGTGTCGCGACGACGGTCTCGGTGACCGTGACCGTGACCGTCGCGGGAGCAGCCGAGGGGGTGCTCTCCTCCGCGGCGCAGCCGCTCATCAGCAGGAACCCGAGCAGGAGAGGACGGGTGGCTCGCACGCGGTCACCCTAGGCCGACACTCAGGTGACCGAGGAGTACGACACGACGCCGCGTTTGAGCGCGTCGAGTGTGGCTCGAGCGGTGTCCCGCAGTGCACCGGGACCCGCCGCGTCGGCGACCTGCCCGGTGAGGTCTAGCAGTTGCTTCATCCAGCGGACGAAGTCGCCGGCGGCGAGGTCGGTTTCGGTGAGCACCTCGTCGAGGTTGCCGCCCTCGGCCCATCGTTGGGCCGCCCAGGCCAGGCCGAGGTCGGGTTCGCGGAGGAAGTCGACGTGGTTCTCCTTCTCCAGCCGGTCGAGGTCGCCCCAAACCCGGATCATCTCCCCGATCACCTCACGGACGGGGCCGCGCGGAGGGCGGGGAGCGCTCGCGTCGTCGGGACGGCGCGACTCGTAGACGAGCACCGACAACGCCGCCGCGAGGTCGGGCGGAGTCAGGGTGTCCCACAGGCCGGCCCGCAGACACTCCGCGGCCACGAGGTCCATCTCGGTGTAGATCCGCATCAGCACCTGCCCGTAGGAAGTGACGCGGTCCTCCTCGTCGAGGTACCCCAAGGAGCTGAGCACGTCGCTGACACGGTCGAACTGCCGTGCGATGGTGTTGGTGCGCGACTCGATCCGCCGTCGGAGCGTCGCGGCTTCCTTGGACAGGCGGTGGTGTCGCTCGGCCCAGCGCGCGTGGGACTCACGGTCCTCGCACCCGTGACAGGGATGGCGGCGGATCTCTGCGCGCATGCGTGAGATCGCGGTCTCCTCGTGGTCGGACTGGGCGTGCCCTCCCCCGCCCCGCCGCGACGACCTGCGCTGCTGAGGGTCCCGGTTGCCCGGCATCGAACCGACGCGGCTCAGCAGCTGGATCGACAGCTCGCGCCGTGACTGGGCGTTACGCCCGTTGAAGTTGCGCGGCACGCGCATCCGAGTCACGGCGCTCACCGGCCGGTCGAAGTCGACCATGGCGAGCCGTCTCGCCTGGCGCCCCTCGGTGACGACGTAGGGCCGCGGGTCGTCGCGGTCGGGCGCGATGCCGGGGTCGATGACGATGGCGTAGCCGGCGTACTTGCCGTTGGGCACCTTGATCACGTCACCTGGCCGCAGCGCCTCGAGCGACTCCACGATCTGCTGACGACGGTCCGCTCGGCGAGTGCGCGCCGCGGCCGCCTCCAGGTCGCTGAGCCGGCGTCGCAGTCGGGAGTACTCCATGAAGTCACCGAGGTGGCAGGTCGCCGCCTCGGCGTAGCCCTCGAGGCCCTCCTCGGTCTTGCGGAGCTGGCGGGCCATGCCGACGACCGCCTTGTCCGCCTGGAACTGCGCGAACGACGACTCCAGCAGCTGGCGTGCCGTCGGGCGACCGACCTGGTGCACCAAATTGACCGCCATGTTGTACGACGGCCGGAACGACGAGCGCAGCGGATAGGTCCGCGTGGACGCGAGTCCGGCGACGGCCTTGGGGTCCATGCCGGGGCTCCAGAGGACGACGCCGTGTCCCTCGACGTCGATGCCGCGTCGGCCCGCACGCCCGGTGAGCTGGGTGTACTCCCCCGGAGTGATGTCGGCGTGGGTCTCGCCGTTCCACTTGACGAGCTTCTCGATGACCACCGACCGCGCCGGCATGTTGATGCCCAGGGCCAGGGTCTCGGTGGCGAACACCACGCGGCAGCGCCCCGCGGCGAACAGCTCCTCCACACACTCCTTGAACGTCGGCAGCATGCCGGCGTGGTGGGCCGCCACACCGCGGGTGAGGCCATCGAGGAAGTCGTGGTAGCCGAGCACGTGCAGATCCGCGTCGGGGATATGCGCGCACTTCTCCTCCACGAAGGCGGCGATCTCGTCGCGCTCGGCGGGAGTGGTCAGGCGCAGATTGGCCGCCAGGCACTGCTGCACCGCGGCGTCGCAGCCGATCCGGCTGAAGATGAAGTAGATCGCCGGCAGCAGGCGCTCTCTCTCGAGGCGCTCGACGACGTCGAACCTGCTGGGCGGAGAGCTACGCCCCGGGCCCCCGCGGCCCCGGTCACCGCGTCCCTTCTGCCGGTCGGAGGTACGCCGTGAGCGCCAGTCGTCGCGCGCGAACCGCTCCAGCTCGGGGTTGACCCGCGAGTCGGGACCGGCGAACCCCGTCCCGTCCTCGAACAGGTCGTAGAGGCGTCGGCCCACCATCACATGCTGGTAGAGCGGGACCGGGCGCTTCTCCTCCACGATGGTGGTGGTCGCGCCGCGCACCGTCGCGAGCCAGTCGCCGAACTCCTCGGCGTTGGAGACGGTCGCGCTCAGCGCGATCACCGACACCGACTCGGGCAGGTGGATGATCACCTCCTCCCAGACGGCGCCACGCGAACGGTCGGCGAGGTAGTGCACCTCGTCCATGACCACCGAGGCGAGGCCGAGCAGAGTCGACGATCCGGCGTACAGCATGTTGCGCAGGACCTCGGTGGTCATGACCACGATCGGAGCCTCGCCGTTGACGGAGTTGTCGCCGGTCAGCAGCCCCACCTGGTCGGGACCGTAGCGCCGGACGAGGTCGTTGAACTTCTGGTTGGACAGGGCTTTGATCGGCGTGGTGTAGAAGCACTTGCGGCCCTGGGCGAGCGCGAGGTGCACCGCGAACTCGCCGACGACGGTCTTGCCCGAGCCGGTAGGCGCAGCCACCAGCACGCTCTCGCCGGACTCGACGACCTTGCAAGCGCGGACCTGGAAGTCGTCGAGGTCGAAGTCGTACATCTCGGTGAAGTCGGCGAGGACGGGCGCGCTCTGCTCGGCGCGGAAGCGGGCGTAACGCTCGGACGGGGAGGTCATCGTGACTCCTCGTGGGCCAGCACACGCAGGGCCTTCGGGACGGCGGTGATGGTCAGCGGCAACGGGCCGAGTCGCTCCCCGTCGGCATAGGCCACGACTCCTGCGGATGCCACCGTCGCGGTGCGCACGCGATGGTGCTCGTACGCCGGGTGGCCGGTGTGGGTGCCGGAGAACAGCTTGGGATAGGTCCGCACGAGCTCGCGCTTGCCGACCGGGTGGAAGACGACCACGTCGAGCATCCCGTCGTCGAGGACGGCGCCCTCGGTGATGCGGAGTCCGCCGCCGAAGGAGGGGCCGTTGCCGACAGCCACCAGCACCGCCTCCACCTGGTGCGTCACCCCGTCGAGGTCGAGGGTGTAGTGCAAGGGCCGGAACACCCGCAGCTCCGCGAGGGTCGCGAGGTTGTAACGCATCTGCCCTCGCGGCCACCGCATCCGGTTGGCGCGCTCGTTGACGATCGCGTCGAACCCCGCTGACAGCACGCAGAGGAAGTGACGATGGCCGGCCCTGCCGAGGTCGACCAGCCGCTCGTGCCCGGCGATGACGATGTCGGTGGCGGTCACAGGGTCCTTGCGCGGGATGCCGAAGTAGCGTGCGGCGTCGTTGCCCGTCCCGGTCGGGATGATGCCCAACCGCGTGTCGGTGCCGGCGAGGGCGTTCACCGCGAGATGGACGATGCCGTCCCCGCCCACGACCACCAGCGCTTCGGGGCGCTCCGCCACGGCTGCCCGGGCCAGGTCCTCGGCCTCGTCTGGGTCGCGGCCTTCGAGAGGCCGGACCGAGAACCCCGCTGAACGGAGCCGGTCGAGCGCCAACGCCCCGATCCGCGTGCCGCGCCCCGCCCCCGCGCCGGGATTGGTCAACAGCGCGATCTCCCTCACCGTGTCACCCTAGCCGCGGCCCTCACAGTCGCAGCGTGACGGCGAAGTGCTCGGGTGAGGCTCCCACGGACTTGGCGAAGCGGCGTACGGCTTCGAGCACGTCCTCGGGTCCGACCGTCGATCCCGGTACGACGAGGGTGAGTCGTCGATCGCGATGGACGAGCAGCACCTGCCCATGCGCCCACGCTTGGTGTGCGTCGTGACGCCACGTCTCGTCCAGGACAGGTGTCGGATAGGCGAGGTCGCCGGCGAGAACGTCGCAGTCCAGCTGGTGCCGATCACCGCTCAGCACGCCGGTGACGAGGTGGCTGTCGTCGAGACTCGAGGTGGTGCGCCAGGTGACCTGATCGACTCCTACCCAGTCCGGCAGCTCGAACGGATCGGCATCGGTGACCTGCGCGCGCGTCATCAGTCGGTCGGGTCGTCGTCGAGATCGGAGCGTTCGACCGGGTCCGGCCGGAGGTCGAGCTCGGAGGCCTGGTCGTCGTCGAGGCCCGCGAGAGCGGCCACCCCGCGCCGCCGGTCGATGAGCCGGGCGATGCCCTCCGACAGCAGGAACAGCGTCGTCATCGGCAACGCGAGCATCAGCATGGAGAACGGGTCGGTCGACGGTGTCGCAACGGCGGCGAAGACAAAGGTGCCGAGGATGATCCACGACCGGTACTCCCCCAAGGCGCGGCCGGTCACGACACCGGCGAGGTTGAGCATGATGACGAACAGCGGGATCTCGTAGGCGACCCCGAAGACCAGCAGCATCCGGGTGAAGAAGCTGAAGTACTCCCCGAACTCGACCAGGCTCTCCAGCTGTACCGGGGTGAAGCCGATCAGCACCTCGAGGCCGCGCGGCAACACGTAGTAACCCGTGGCGACGCCGGCGAGGAACAACGGTCCGGCGACCGCCATGAAGATCCGCGACCACTTGCGCTCGTGGGCGTGCAGGCCGGGCAGGACGAATGCCCAGATCTGGTAGAGCCAGTAAGGGCTTGTCAGCACGATGGCCGCGACGCCGGTGAGCTTCAGCTGGAGGAGCAGCGGCCCGGCGGCTCCCTTGATGTAGGCCTTGGTCTCGACGGCGTCGCCGAGAGCGACCTTCGCGTCGTTGTAGGGGCCGAGGATGAGGCCGAGCAGCGGGTCGTAGAAGAACAGCAGCGCCGCGAAGGCGACGACCAGGACAGTGACGACTCGCAGCACCCGCGCCCGGAGCTCGCGCAGGTGGTCGGCGAGCGCCATCCGGCCGTCGCCGGCCGTGCCTGCCTGCGGGGTGCGGTAGAGCCGCAGGACGCCGACGATGCTCACGACGTGATGCCTCGCATGAGCGGGACGGTGATCCCCGTCAGATCAGCGCTCGCCGTCGAGGCGAGGCTGTTGCTCGGGACGCGGGTCCTGCTCATAGCGGATGTCGTCGGCCGCGCGCGTCTGGGCCTGAGCCTCGATGGCACGCTGTTCGGGAGTCTTGGTCGACGCCGCCTCGTCGTCATCGTCGTCCATGAGGCCCTTGGTCTCGGCCTTGAAGATCCGCAGCGCCCGCCCGCTTCCTCGGGCCAGCTCGGGCAGCTTCTTGGCGCCGAACAGCAGCACGAGGACCAGGATGATCAGGATGATCTCAGGTGCACCTAGGTTGGGCATGCCGTCATGCTACGCGCTCAGCCGTACAGCTCCAGCGCACGACGGGCCTCCTCGCGCGCCCGTGCGGCGAGCTCTGGCGGCTCGAGCACCTCTGCTTGCCCGCCCAGGCGCAGCACGAGACGCACCAGCCAGGCCGGATCGGAGACCCGGAGGCGGACCGTCAGACCGTCGTCCGGTCCGGGCTCGACCGAGTCGACGGGGTAGTACTCCGTCACCCACCGGGCGCGCGGGGTGAGTCGCAGCGTCGCCGTCGGAGCATCGGGCGCGGGGCGGTAGACACCTTCGTCCAGATCGAGGGGCCTCAGCGCCACGTGATCCTCGACCTCGCTGTCGAGGATCTCCGCAGACTCGATCCGGTCGAGGCGGAAGAGCCGCTGGTCGGCAACGCGGTGGCACCACGCGTCGAGGTAGGCGCGGCCGTGTGCCGAGGCGACCGCCACCGGGTCGACCACACGCTCGCTGACCTCGTCGCGGATCTCCGAACGGTGCCGGATCCGCACCTGCCGGCGTCCGTTGATCGCTTGCTCGAAGGTACGCCGCAGCTCGTGGACGTCGTCCTCGGTGGACAGGTGCACCTGCACCTGCTCCGCGACGCCTGCCCCCTCACCTGCCGCCGCGGCCAGCTTGGCGAGCGCCCGGGCGACCACTTCGCGCTCGTCGGGGCTGCCCCCTTCGCGCAAGGCGCGCAGAGCCACCATCAGTGCCGCGGCCTCGGTGCTGTCCAGGCGCAACGGTCGGGTGAGGTAGTCGGCGTTGGAGAGCCGGATGACGTCCTCGCCCTCGAAGGCCTCGAAGTCGACGTCGATCAGATCGCCCATCCCGAGGCCTGGGAGACCGCAGAAGAGCAGCACGTTGATGTCTCGGCGGATCACGTGGGCGCTCACCCCGAACTCGGCCGCGGCGTCTGCCACCGAGACCTCGCCGCGAGACTGGAGGTAGGGCACCAGGGCGAGCAGCCGGTTGAGCTGGTCCCGTGAGCTGCTCACGCGGCGTCTCCCGCGACCCTGCGCAACCGGTCCACCACGTCGGCGTGGACGTCGGCTGGCTCCTCCACGACCACGTCGGCGCCGTGGGAGAGCAGCTCGTCGGCCAGCGCGTCAGCGCGGCCGAACTGCACGCGCACGCGGTCCCAGCCGGGGCTCACGTCCGGCTCGACCTCGGCGGCCCGGTGCCGCAGCGCGAGCGCCCGTCCGGCTCGCACTCGGATGACCGCTTCGCGGTCGGGGGTCTCGGGCGCGAGCATCCTGGTCAGCGCCCGCAGGTCGGTGCCAGTGC
>JBHWSH010000074.1:0-15100 GCA_043427135.1 Marmoricola sp.
AATGTGCGGGTACGCCGCGTTCGTCCTCGCCAAGGCAGAGCGCATGCGCCAGGCGGCGGTGGTGGAGGGACGTCGGCGCAACCTGGTCCGCAAGGAGCTGGCGTGGCTGCGCCGAGGCGCCCCCGCGCGCACGTCGAAGCCGAAGTTCCGCATCGACGCCGCCACCCAGCTGATCGAGGACGAGCCACCACCGCGTGACCGGCTCGAGCTGCAGCAGTTCGCCACCCAGCGTCTGGGCAAAGACGTCGTCGACCTCGAGGACGTCGACCTCGTCCGCGGCGATCGCGTCCTGCTCTCACGGGCCACGTGGCGGCTCGGTCCCGGCGACCGGGTCGGGCTCGTGGGTGTCAACGGCGCGGGCAAGACCTCGGTGCTGCGGCTGATCGCAGGGGAGCTGAGCCCCGACCGCGGCAAGGTGCGCACCGGCCGCACCGTCGCGCTCGCGCACCTGACCCAGGCGGTCGCCGAGCTCGACCCCGGTGTGCGGGTGCTGGAGTCTGTGGAGGAGATCCGCCGAGTCACGCGCACGACGACGGGTGAGGTCACCGCCAGCTCGATGCTCGAACGGTTCGGCTTCACCGGCGATCGGCTGACGACGCGGGTCGGCGACCTCTCGGGTGGTGAACGCCGTCGGCTCCAGGTGCTGCGGCTGCTGCTCGGCGAGCCCAACGTCCTGTTGCTCGACGAACCGACCAACGACCTCGACATCGAAACACTCACCGTGCTCGAGGACTTCCTCGACAGCTGGCCCGGGACGCTCGTCGTGGTCTCCCACGATCGCTACTTCCTCGAGCGGACCTGCGACACCGTGTGGGCGCTCTTCGGAGACGGGTCGATCCGGATGCTCCCGCGAGGCGTCGACGAGTACCTCGAGCACCGGTCGTCGGTCGAGGCCCGGTCGGTCGAGCCCTCGTCGGTCGAGCCCGTCGAGACCACCCGCGCCACCCCCGCCGAGCAGCGCGAGGCGCGCAAGACCTTGGCCCGCGTCGAGCGGCAGCTGGAGAAGGCGCAGCAGGAGGAGAGCCGCCTCCACGAGGAGCTGGCCGCGAACGCGTCGGACGTCGCCCGGCTCACCGAGCTGGACGTCCGTCTCCGGGAGGTCGTCGCGCGCCGCGAAGCGCTCGAAGAGGAGTGGCTGGAAGCAGCCGAGGTGACAGGATGACCCACATGATTCGCAAGGAGCCGTGATGGAGTCCGGTGCCCGGCCGACGGTGCGCTTCCTAGGCACGCGAGGGGTCCCGGCGGAGCACGGAGGATTCGAGACCGCAGCCGAACAGATCGGGCTGTATCTCGTCGACCGTGGTTGGCGGGTCGTCGTCTATTGCCAGACGAAGGGCCAGGGGGCGATCACGACTGACACCTGGCGGGGCATCGAACGCGTCCTGGTGCCTGCTGGTGAGACCGACGACTGGCGCGACACCGCGGTCTTCGATCTGAGGGCGACACGTCACGCCGCTCGCCACGGGGACCTCTGTGTGACATTCGGCTATAACACCGCTGCTTTCAGCCTGCTGCAACGTGCTCGCCGTGTGCCGAACATCTTCAACATGGATGGCATCGAGTGGAAGCGCGAACGGTGGGGGTGGGGCATGCGCGTGGCGTTCCTGGTCAACGAGCGAGTCGCCTGTCGGGTCGGTGATCACCTGATCGCCGATCATCCTGTCATCGCCGATCATCTTGTGAGGCACGCTCCAGCTGAGCGGATCTCGATGATCGCCTATGGGGCGCCGACCGTGCTGGGCGCCCCGACTGCGCCGGTAGAGGCGATCGGACTACGACCTGGTGAGTTCTCTTCTGTCGTCTGTCGGCCGGTCGCCGAGAACTCATTGCTACAGATCGTGCACGCGTTCTCCAGGCGGCGGCGGGATCACACGCTGGTGGTGTTGGGCACGTTCACCCCTTCCGATCCCTACCAGCGCAGAGTGCTCGAGGCCGCTGGACCGGAGGTGGTCTTTCCAGGCGCGATCTACGATGCCGCCACGTTGGCGGCTGTGCGCTGTCACAGCCGTGTCTACGTGCACGGCCACACCGTTGGTGGAACCAATCCCTCTTTGGTCGAGGCTCTGGGGGCGGGCAATCCCGTGATCGCCCATGACAATCCCTACAACCGGTGGGTCGCCGGGCCTGGTGCGGCGTACTTCCGAGGCGTCGAGGACCTTGCCGGGCATTTCGACCGTCTGCTCGGCGACGACGTGACCCTGCGCGCCATGGCGGCGGCGAGCCGAGAGCGCCACGCCGCGGAATTCACCTGGCCCCGTGTTGCTGGGCAATACGAGACGCTCTTGGCCCGCCACCTTCCTGATCCTCCGCGTGGCCTCAGAGCGCGGCTCGACTCAAGTGCTTTCGAAGGAGACTGAAAGCTGACGCAGCAGCCCGGCCAGCTGCTCTTGGTCACTTTGATCGAGCGCGGTGAGCAGCACCCTCTCGTGCTCCAAGAGGCTGGCCAGCGCGCCGTCGACGGCCAGGCGGCCGCGGTCGCTGAGCCGCACCAGAACGCCCCTGCGGTCGTGCGGATCCGGGTGTCGCTCCACCAGTCCGCGGGCGACGAGGCGGTCCACCCGGTTGGTCATCGTGCCGCTGGTCACCAGGGTTTCCCGCAGCAGGCGGCCGGGGGAGAGCTCGTAGGGGTTGCCGGCCCGCCGCAGTGCGGCCAGGACGTCGAACTCCCAGGGCTCGAGCCCGTGCGAGGTGTACGCCGTGCGGCGGGCTGCGTCGAGATGGTGACCGAGCCGTGCCACCCGGCTCAGGATCTGCATAGGGCGCAGATCGAGGTCGGGGCGTTCGCGGCTCCACGCCTCCACCAGTCGATCGACCTCGTCGTGCACGTTCGCCAGGCTAACCGATCAAGATTCTTGACATCGAGAGAAACCCTGAGGCGACAGCCTCCGGCAGCGCGGCATTGCGTAGGCTGGCTGCCCGGCCGGTCACGCTTCGCGTACCGGCCGATCCCCGGTTGGTCTGTCGGCAGGGCCCGCCTGACTTTGAATCAGGACTAGCGACGTAGGTTCGACTCCTACCCGGGGAGCGAACGAGAGACCCTCCGAGTCGAGACCTCCGGGAGCCTTCCTTGACCGAGCCCCAGCGCCCCGCCGCAGTCATCGTCCTCGCCGCCGGCGCGGGCACCCGGATGAAGTCCAAGACGGTGAAGGTGCTGCACCCGCTGTGTGGACGCAGCATGCTCGGTCACGTGCTGCATGCGGCCACCGCGGTGTCGCCGCGCCGCGTAGTGACCGTCGTGGGACACGGGCGTGACCAGGTCGTCCCGCACGTGCACGAGCTGGTGCCCGACGCGCTGCTCGCGGTGCAGCAGACCCAGGAGGGCACCGGGCACGCGGTTCGGGTCGCGGTCGAGGAGCTCCGCGCCGCCGAAGGCACGGTGAGCGGCACCGTCGTGGTGATGACCGGCGACACCCCGCTGCTGGCGGGGGAGACCCTCGCCGAGCTGGTCGCCGACCACGAGGCCTCCGGCCGGTCGATCACGATCCTGAGCGGCGAGGTGCCCGACCCGTTCGGCTACGGCCGCATCGTCCGCGACGAGCGGGGCGCTGTGCGCGCGGTGGTGGAGGAGAAGGAGGCGGACGACGAGCAGCGCGCGATCCGGGAGATCAACTCCGGGGTCTACGCGTTCGACGGCGCCTTCCTGAGCGAGATGCTGCCGCGGATCACGAACGACAACAGCAAGGGCGAGTACTACCTCACCGACGTCGTTGCGCTGGCCTGCCAGGAGGGCGCGGCGGTCGGCGCCTACCCGATCGACGACGTCGCGCAGACCGAGGGCGCCAACGACCGCGCACAGCTGGCAGCCCTGGCCGCCCAGCTCAACCAGCGCACGCTCGAGCGGTGGATGCGCGACGGCGTCACGATCGTCGATCCGACCAGCACGTGGATCGACGTCACCGTCACCCTTGAAGCGGACGCGACGATCCTTCCCGGCGTACAGCTCCTGGGCGTCACGACGGTCGCCGAGGACGCGGTGGTGGGTCCCGACAGCACGCTGAAGGACTGCGAGGTCGGCGCCGGCGCGAAGGTCGTGCGTACCCACGCCGAGCTGGCCGTGATCGGGCCCGAAGCCTCGGTCGGTCCGTTCTCCTACCTCCGCCCCGGGACCGTGCTGGGGCGCACCGGCAAGATCGGCGCGTTCGTGGAGACCAAGAACGCCGACATCGGCGAGGGCGCCAAGGTCCCGCACCTGTCGTATGTCGGGGACGCCGAGATCGGCGAGGGCGCCAACATCGGCGCCGGCACGATCGTGGCCAACTACGACGGGGTCGCCAAGCACCGCACCACGGTGGGGCGTCACGCCCGCACCGGCTCCAACAACACCTTCGTCGCGCCCGTGACGATCGGCGACGGCGCCGTGACCGGCGGAGGCACTGTGGTGCGCGAAGACGTCCCGCCCGGCGCGCTCGCGGTGTCCGCAGGACCGCAGCGCGTCATCGAGGGTTGGGTCTCCGAGCGCCGAGCCGGCACGCCGTCCGCGAAGGCAGCCGCCGAGGCCCGAGATGCGCCCGGCAGCCGTCCTGGGTGACAATCGTCGTGGGGCCCACCCGCGCTAGCGGCCATCGTGCCGACGGAGGAGATCCACGCGTGTCGAGCATCAAGCGGACCACTGAGAAGAACCTGATGGTCTTCACCGGTCGAGCGCATCCCGAGCTGGCCGAAGAGGTAGCGGCTCTCCTCGACATCACGTTGGTGCCGACCACGGCGTATGAGTTTGCCAACAGCGAGATCTACGTGCGGTTCCAGGAGTCGGTACGCGGCTCGGACGCATTCGTGATCCAGAGTCACACCGCTCCGGTCAACGAGTGGATCATGGAGCACCTGATCATGGTCGATGCGCTCAAGCGCGCCTCGGCCAAGCGGATCACCGTCGTGATGCCCTTCTACGGCTACGCCCGTCAGGACAAGAAGCACCGGGGCCGCGAGCCCATCTCCGCGCGGCTGATTGCCGACCTGTTCGCCACAGCCGGCGCCGACCGCCTGATCGCGGTCGACCTGCACACCGCGCAGATCCAGGGATTCTTCGACGGCCCGGTCGACCACCTGATGGCGCTGCCGATCCTGGCCGACTACGTCAAGCAGAAGTACGGCGACCAGGACCTCGCGATCGTCTCGCCCGACGCGGGCCGGATCAAGGTCGCCGAGCAGTGGTCCGCCAGACTCGGCGGAGCCCCCCTGGCCTTCATCCACAAGACCCGCGACATCAATCGACCCAATGAGTCGGTCGCCAACCGCGTCGTCGGCGAGGTCGAGGGCCGCATCTGCATCCTGGTCGACGACATGATCGACACCGGCGGCACCATCACCAAGGCAGCCGAGGCGCTGATGAACGAGGGCGCTGCCGGAGTGGTGATCGCGGCCACCCACCCGATCCTGTCCGACCCGGCCGTGGACCGGCTCAAGAACTGCTCGGCCCTCGAGGTCATCGTCACCGACACGCTGCCCATCCCGGCTGACCGCGTCTTCGACAAGCTCACCGTGCTCTCCATCGCCCCGCTGATCAGTCGCGCGATCCGTGAGGTCTTCGAGGATGGTTCGGTCACCAGCCTGTTCGAGGGACAAGCCTGAGCCGTTCCCGGATTCCCGTAGCCGACAGTGGAGCGCTTGACGCACCAGTGGGGTCGAACGCTCCACTGATGCCGGCGAACCGCCCGATTGGCCGCGGACGACGGCGTCGCCTAGAATCGTCAGGTTGCCTCGGCGAGGGAGCCCCACGCTCCGTGATCGACGCGGCCGCCTCGCGCCTCGCGATGGCTGCCTCCCTGCCGTGGCCCCACGATCCGACACCCAGATCAGTGCCCATAGAGGAGAGTCACCCGATGTCCGAGACCAAGCTGCAGGCCGAGATGCGCACCGAGTTCGGCAAGGGCGCGGCACGTCGCATTCGCCGCGACGCCAAGGTGCCGGCAGTGCTCTACGAACACGGCCAGGACCCGATGCACATCACTCTGCCGGGGCACGACACCATGCTGGCTCTCAAGCACGGCGGCGCCAACGCGCTGCTGGCCATCGAGGTCGGCGGTGACTCGCACCTGGCCATTCCGAAGCAGGTGCAGCGCGACCCGATCAAGGGCTTCCTCGAGCACGTCGACCTGCTCCTCGTCCGCAAGGGCGAGAAGGTCATCGTCGAGGTGCCGATCGTCATCGTGGGCGACGCCGAGCGCGAGACCCTGGTGACTCTCGAGGTGCAGACGGTCTCCTTGGAGGCCGAGGCCACCAACCTGCCTGAGTCGATCGAGGTCTCGGTGGAAGGCGCTGTGGCCGGCACCCAGATCCTCGCCCGCGACCTGCAGCTGCCGAGCGGCGCCGTGCTGCAGACCGACGAAGAGGCACTCATGGTGCACGTCACCGCCAGCGTCGAGATGGACACCGAGGCCGCCACCGACGAAGGTGACGCCGCCGACGTTCCCGAGGTCGCCGACTCGTCGGCCGACGCCAAGGATGACAGCGCGGAGTGAGGCTGCCGGGACGGGCCGGGAAGAACATCCCCGCCGGCCCTGCCACCGAGGTGTGGCTCGTGGTCGGCTTGGGCAACCCTGGCCCGTCGTACGCCGGCAACCGGCACAACGTCGGCTACCTCGTGGTCGACGAGCTCGCCGGTCGAATGAACGGTCAGCTGCGGGCCCACAAGTCCGGGCGGGCGCTGGTCCTCGAGGGCCGCACCGCCCCCGGAGGGCCACGCGTGGTTCTCGGCCGCGGTCGCTGCTACATGAACGAGTCCGGCGGTCCGGTCGTCCAGCTCATGTCGTTCTACAAGGTCGACCCCGCCCATCTTGTGGTCGTGCACGACGAGCTGGATCTCCCGTTCGACACGATGCGGGTCAAGTTCGGCGGCGGAGACAACGGCCACAACGGGCTGCGCTCCATCCGATCCGCGTTGGGTACCGGCGACTTCCACCGCGTGCGCGTTGGCGTAGGCAGGCCGCCGGGCCGCCAGCCGGTCGCCGACTACGTGCTCTCCGACTACTCGGCTGCCGAGCGCAAGGTGCTACCGCTCCAGGTCGACCTCGCAGCCGACGCTGTGGAACACCTGTTGGAGCACGGGCTGGAGAAGACACAGGGCAGGTTCAACTCGTGATCTGAGCGCGGGCGTCCAGTTCTCGAAGCTCCACCCACCACTTCCGCAGCGCCCATGCCAGAGCAACTGTGTTGGCGAGAGCGAGTGCCGTGTAGACCGACAGGAACACCGGCGGCCAGGCCATGAGGACGAACGTCCAGACGAAGAAGCCGTAATCGGTGGGCAAGAGCACCCACTTGCGCAAGGGGTGCTCGTCGACACTCATGACTGTCTGGGGCGGTGATGGACTCTTGGCTCGCAGCAGGGGCATCACAATCAACCCGAAGTAGGTGACGTTCTGCACCACCCCGTACACCAGCGGGACCAGGAGCACTTCGGTCGACTCGACCGGGGGGTAGCGGTACCAGGAGATCAGGACTGCGACATGGATGAGGCTGGTCTTGAAGGCGTCGATGGTGTGGTCGAGCCATTCGCCGGCGAGCGAACCGGTCTGTTGGAGGCGAGCGAGCTGACCGTCGACGGAGTCCATGACGTAGCCGGCGGCGAGGAGGACGGCGACCGAGACCGCGACGACCCACGTCGGATCGAATGCAATGAGCAGGAAGAGGGCGAGGCCGCTCAGCGTCGCGCTGATGGCACTGGCGGTGTTTGGCCCCATCCCGACAACGGCAGCTGCGGCCGCGACACGTCGACCAACGGGTCGGTTCACCAGTCGGCTGTACGCGGCGGTGCCGCGTGACGGCTTCTGGGCCAGAGTCAAGGCCTCGAGGTTGGTGCAGTACGACCGCTGGTCGTACGGGCGGCCATGAGGGGTCCTCAGGATCCCTCACCCCATTTCCTCGATCCGAGAGCCAGCGTCCGAAGGTCATTTCGCCCCGCCGTGCGAGCGCCCACTATAGGATCAACCATCGCGAGACAGGATGAAGGGACAGACGTGAGCCGAGGGATCGTGGGTTACGCACCCGGCGTCTACGACCTGTTCCACGTGGGTCATCTGAACATCCTGCGCCATGCGAAGGAGCATTGCGACTACCTGATCGCAGGCGTGCTCTCGGACGACATGTGTCTGCACGTCAAGGGTTTCACCCCTGCCATTCCCGCTGATGAACGAATGGAGATCGTGCGCCATGTCGACTTCGTCGATGCCGTGCACGAAGAGGCGGGCCCAGAGAAGCTGGACGCATGGAGTCAGTTGAAGTTCGACCGCATCTTCAAGGGGTCCGACTGGCAAGGCACTCCGAAGGGAGACAAGCTGGAAAAGGACTTCGCTTCGGTGGGCGTGGAGGTCGTGTACTTTCCCTACACCGTCCACACGTCCAGCACACGCCTCAGACAGGCTCTCGACCTGTTGTCACGTGGACAACTCGACTCGGCGTGACAGTCCTCTCGGCCTCCTGACGTCAATTCGGAGCAATCGACCGCTTTGGCGCTGGTGGCCTCGCTATGATCAGAGCCCTGCGAGTCGCCGAGTTGTCGTGCTGACTCACTCGACCAGGAGTACAGAGGCGCGACACGACCATGACGCTCGCCGAATACCTCGACACGCTCAAGCGCTATTGGTCGACGATCCTCGCCCTCACGGTGATCGCGACGATCGGGGCGTACGTCTACGAGGCTCGCCAACCCAACATCTACCGCGGGTCAGCGACGGTGCTGGTTTCTGCGGATCGGGCTGGCACGGCGAGCGAATTGGTGCAGGGCTCGGAGTACGTCAAGAGCTTGGTGTCGTCGTACGTGGTGATGGCCACCTCGGAACTCGTGCTCCAGCCGGTCATCGAAGATCTTGGTCTCGAAACGACGCCTAGGTCTCTGGGGAAGACGCTGACGGTCGAATCGCCGGTAAACACCGTGCTCATCGACATTCACGCCGAACGGCGCGACTCAAACGAAGCTCGCGAGCTCGCCGACGCGGTCGCCGCGGAGTTGGCCAGGGCCGTCTCCACGGTCTCTCCCGAGGTTGGCGGTTCCTCGGCGGTACGCGTCACGACCATCCAATCGGCAGTCACGCCGCAATATCCGGTCTCTCCCAACCCGCTCAGAAGCGGGGTTCTCGGCGCATTGGCCGGCTTGCTCCTCGGGGTCCTGGTCGCACTGGTACGCCGTGCGATAGGTGGTCGGGTAGGTGAAGCGGCCGATGTCGCTTCGGTATCTCCCGCACCCGTATTGGGAGTAGTGGATGAGGCCCGGCGTGGACTCACACTGCCTGCCGCGGTGCTTGGAGATCCGCGCAGTCACGAGGCCGAGTCGGTACGGTCGGTGGCCGCCAACCTGCACTACCTGAATGTCGAGGACGGACTACGAGCTCTGCTTGTGACCTCTGCTTCCCCCGCGGAGGGGAAGTCTTCTCTCTCGAGCGCCTTGGCTCTCATCCTCGCGGAGACGGCGACCCGAGTGTTGCTCGTCGATGCCGACCTTAGGTCTCCCTCGCTGCACACCTTCACTGGGCTGGAGCCGGCGGTGGGTCTCACGTCGGTCCTCGTGGGCGACACGAGCGTCCAAGACGCGTTGCAGCCGTGGTTGCCGAACCTCGACGTGCTCACCAGCGGTCCGGTGCCCCCGAACCCTGGTCAGCTGTTGACCAGCGAGGGTTTCAGGTCCTTTCTGGCCGAGGCGAGGGCGCAGTACGAAGTCGTCATCGTCGACACAGGGCCGATGACGATCGTCAGCGACGCCGTCTGGTTGAGCCATCTGGTGGATGGCATCCTGGTGGTCGCCCGTCGCGGCAAGACTCGGACGCGAGTGCTCGGACAGGTGCTGCAGACGTTAGAGGCAGCGCGGGGCCACTCACTGGGCGTGATCCTGACTCGAGGCCGCTCGCGCCCGGCATCTCGAAAGTACGGATACGGGCCGCAGTCGAGTGAGTGACTGAGTTGAAGTAGTCAATCTGGTATCGAGCGAGTAGCCCGCTTGGACCATATTGGCAATTTTGGGCATCTCGGGACTTTAGGCCCGGCATCATGGACACTAGTCCCTAGATGCCGTTGGCATCGTGCCGTCTGTTGCGTTCTACGGAGAACCGAGATGCCAAAATCCGCAGTCCAGCTGTGGCGGTTCCTGGCCCTCGTGCTCGTTGCGACTTGCTGGCAGGGAGCGTCGATGACGCCGAGTGCGGCAGCCGGCTCTGAGCCCCTCCACGCCCAAGCTCAACCGCGAGTCGCGGCCACCGATCTGCTAGTCGCCAACGGCGACTTCCGCCGGGGGCGCTCCAGCTGGTTTCCTGCGACTAAGGCGACCCGGCTGCGGATCACCTCGATGGGGCGCACCGACGGTCGAGCGGCCGAGCTCAGTCGTGACAGCAAGGGCCCAGTGGTCTTGAGGACGGCGCCCGTCGTCGGAGGGTCCGAGCGAGGCGACGCGTACGCGGGATTGGCTTACTTTCGAGCTCTGAAGCGCCGCATCGAAGGTCGGCTGGTGGTCCGCGAGCTGAGTAGGCACGGACTGACGGTGAACCGCACAGTCCGCCATCTCGAGGCGGGGAAGCGCTGGAGCAAGGTCGCCTTCTCGCTGGTGGCGAAGGGCGACGACTCCCGCTTCGAGATCCGGGTTCGGGCGTTTGGCGTCGGCAAGAAGAACCGCTTGATCGTCGACGACATCAGCATGCGTAGGGTCAGCACGGCGACGCCGACCCAGCCACCGACCACCGAGACGGAGGTGAGCCCTCCGTCGGTCGTGTCGGCTACCCCAGAGCCCAATGCGCCGGCTTCGCCGCGACTCGTGGCGGGGGCACGTCCGCCGGGTTCGTTGGCGTATCCGGTGCCCGGGGACGCGGTGTACGCGATCCCGGCGAACGGTACCGCTGGCAATGGGACTCTCACGTCGCCGTACCAGAGCGCGCAGACTGCCGTCGCGAAGGCGCCCTCCGGCGCAACTGTGGTGCTCCGCGGCGGCGTTTATCACGAATCGGTCCGAGTTCCATTCAACAAGAGGCTGGTCATTCAGCCCTATCCGAATGAGGCGGTGTGGTTCGACGGTGCTGCGCCCGTCACCGGATGGGTGAAGAACGGAAGTACGTGGGCGGTCGACGGCTGGAACCACATCTTCGACAAGCGCGTGTCCTTTGGGCAGAACAAGGACGAGTCCAGCTGGTTCGTCGACCCTGCGTTCCCGATGGCGGGACACCCAGACCAGGTCTGGGTCGGCGGTGTGGAGCTGGTTCAAGTCGGCTCCGAGGGAGCCGTGACGACGGGGAAGTTCTTCGTCGACCGAACCGACAAGCGTCTGGTGATCGGCACGGACCCCGCCGGCAAGCTGGTCGAAGCCAGCCGGATCCAGAAGGCCATTCAGATCCATGGGGCAGGTACGACGGTCCGAGGGATCGGGATTCGTCGGTACGCACCGCACCTGGCGTTGTTCGGAGCGGTGTCCTACGAGGTCGACGACCTCACGCTGGAGAACGTCACCGTGCTCGACTCTGCGACCATCGGGATCGGTGGATGGGGCGATCGGGCGACCATGCGCAACATCACCGTCAAGGGCAGCGGGCTCCTCGGTCTCCATGGCGATGCTGCACCCGGATTGTTGATTGCAGACTCGTTGTTCGAGCGCAACAACGACGAGCGCTTCCGGGAGCAGCCGGTCTCTGGCGGCGTGAAACTCACCAACTCCGAGGGCGTCCGCGTCGTGAACTCGGTGTTCCATCGCAACACCACCTACGGGTTGTGGTTCGACGTCTCGATGCGTTCTGTCACGATCACGGGGAATCGACTGACGGACAACGGCGGGGCGGGGCTGCTCTACGAACTGTCGGCGGACGCGATCATCGCCGACAACTACTTCGCTCGTAACGGCAAAGCAGCGCTGTTCCTTTTCGATTCGAACAACGTCAAGGTGTGGAACAACACTCTGGACAAGAACCACCGCAGCATTCAGGTCCTTCAGGACGACCGAAGGAATGGCCACGCGGCTCTCGCTGCGCGGGTGCCGTGGGTGACCTCCGACATCGAGGTGGCGAACAACGTCATCACCTACGGCACGAATTTCTGTCCGGTGCTCACTCAGCACCTCAGCAACAAGTGGTACGGCTCGGACTTCGGCATCTCCAGCGATGCCAATGTGTTCCACCGTGCGACAGCCACAGATCCGAGCAGATTCGCCTGCTGGGCAGACGGCGCTGCAGGGACTAAGAGCTTCGACACCCTGGGTGCCTTCTCCAAGCACAGCGGGCTCGAGACCTCCTCCCGCCTCTACGAGGGCAGCGCGATCGTGACAGCAGACGGCGCACTGACGAGCCAGGCGCGAACGGCGACGACTGACGTGCCTCGGCCACTTCCCGCCGATGTCGCTGCCGAGATCGGACGGGCAGTCGGTGAACGGTCCTTGGGTGCCTATCAGGTGCGCTGACGAAGCGACCTTCCGACGCAGGCCGGTCCGTTCCTGACCCTGGCACACTGGACCTGGTGGGGACCCGGAAGCCGCAAGTGGTGGAACAGCTGGCCGTGGTGGTGGTCAACTACGGCACCCATGCATTGCTCGAGGAGAACCTCGACCGCTCCCTGGGAGCGGAGTTCCAGGGCACGGTGTGGGTGGTGGACAACTACCTGAGCGCCGGCGAGCGCCAGAGCATCATGCGTGTGTGTGCGCATCGCGGCTGGGAGTGCCTGTTGGTCGACTCCAACGAGGGATTCGGTGCGGCGGTCAACCGTGGAGCCGAAGTCGCGATCAGCCGGGGCGCCAGAGAGCTTCTGGTATTGAACCCTGATGCTTGGCTGGACATGAGCACGATCCTCGCCCTGCAGGCGCAAGTCCGTGAGGACCCGATGCTGCTCCTGGCTCCGCGAGTACTCCGCCCGGACGGGCGTCTCTATTCGGAGGAAAACGACCTCTACCTGGACTCCGGCGACATGCTTTGGCGACGCCTGCGGAACTCCTCTGTGCGCGACGAACGCGTGCGCACGTGGGTCAGCGGAGCCTGTTTCGTAGTCAGTTCGCACCTGTGGAGAGCCAGCGGCGGATTCGACCCGGAGTATTTCCTGTATTGGGAGGACGTCGACCTCGCCCACCGTGTCGCTGCTGTGGGAGGAACAGTCCGCGTCGACGAGCGCAGGGTGGCCGTCCATGATGAGGGTTCATCTCAGCGAAGCCGGGGTGTCGCGGACCTCAAGTCACCGCTGTACTTCTATTTCAACGCGCGCAACCGACTGCTGTATGCTGCCAAGCACCTGTCACTGTCCGACCAGCGCAGATGGTTGCGAAACACCCCGCGGACCGCCTTGCGGCTCGCACTTCAAGGGGGCCGTCGGCAGTTCCTTCACCCCAGCAGGAATCTCATGCCTGTGCTCCGCGGTGTTCTCGACGGCGTGAGGTACCTGCGCTCTTCTCGCCGCGTTTGACCCGCCTGCGCGGTCAGCGCAGTTCCACTGGTTGTCGGAGATGAGGAGTCGTGGGATCGATCGCCTGAGACAACGTCCCGGACTCCAACGCCGACTGTGGCTGAGTACGCGACGTCTCCAGCCGGATCTCAGGCCCGCCCAGGTCCCGTGCCAGTTCGGTGAAACTAGAGAAATGCGGGCCGATGATGTGTGCAGAGCTCGCGAGCAGGTAGAGGTCGGCCACGGATGACTGGAGCCCCTGCCGAGAGTTGTAATCGCCCTTGGCGGCGAGGCCGACGCAACCAGGCACTGCCCCTTGCAGGCGCTCCAATCCCTCAGTCGTGTCTGCGGATACGAAGAATGTCGTCTCGGGACAGCTCCTCCGCACTCGCGAAAGCCGGTCGATGTACCACTCGATCGGCGAGGCGGCGAGCGTCGCTTGGTGGGAGAGAGGATGCGTCCGGACCATGACCCCGACGAAGGGTCGGCCAGACAAGTGCTGCGAGTGGAACTCACGCAAGCGGCTCTCCACGGGTGGAGCGACCCGGAGGGCACGGAGGTCTTCGGTCCAGTCAGGAGCACCTGTGGGCAACACAAGTGCGTGGGCGGTTCTCACTTGCCACACTCGCCGCGTCCGGGCGTCATCGTCGACCCAATCGCAGGCCTTGTTGTCCCGAAACGGGTAGCGCGCGGCCAACGGCTGTGACACCCACCACGGCAGGGTCGGTTCGTCGAATTCCCAGAGTTCATCCATGCGGGCGCCGAAGAACTTGCCGGTCCGCCAGACGTACGCGAACTGGCGACCCTCCGTACGGGCCAGCACCCTCGTTCCCAACACCGCGCGGACTCGGTTGCCTAAGCCGTGGTGTTTTCGGGTGTGGGCCAGGACCCACCGCTTTTCCGGCATCGGCGGGACGATCAGACCTGAGGACGACCGACGAAGGACACGATCGACACGTCGTGTCCTAGGTCTGCTTCAATCCGGACACGGACCGAAGGTTCGGCCGGCAGGGTGAAGACGAACACGCCCTCGACCCATCCATTCGCCGGGATCTCGTCAGGGAACAGCCTCGACCCAGGTTCGAGGAGGAAGCTCGAGGGCGTGTCGTCAGGCCCGTAATACATGTTCACCACGGCAGCCGCGAGCTGGTGGGCTTCTGCGCCGATGTTCGTGGCTCTCACCGTGACCCGCACCGCCGGCCCTCCCGTCTCGCCCGGGATCGTAGTCCTGCCGCGCACTCGCTCGATCCGTGTCACCGCGACCGACAGGTCATCGGAGGCGGACACTTTCCGGTCCAGGGCGACGGGACGCTCACGAGGGCGATCTGCTTCGCTTCGGACATCTGGTGCAGGGCTGTTCTCGGACGACGTGCGAGTAGCCGAACTCGTCGGTTTGGCCGCAGGCCCCGCCGGGCCGGTGTCCCGAGCGCTCGCATCTGGATCCGCCGTCGTGGAGCTTGCTGATGTTGCGTCAAGAGCGTCGCCAGGATCCCCGCGCACGGTCCAGGCCACGCCCAGCGCCACCCCCGCAAGCAGCAACGCAGCCGCCCCCGCCACCACGCCTCGACTGGGCAGGCGGGCGGGCGATGTCCCGTCGGGCTTCGGGGAGTTCTGCATGGATGACCATCCTGTCCAACCGCGGCCCCAGTGCGGCCAGGTCGATCCAGTTTAATGCCTCGCGCGCTTCGACGGAGCGGCTCCGGCGGCGCGCACAGGGCGGTCTACAAGTCCCCCCTCTCGGGACTTTCGCCGGTTTTCGCCCTATTTCGGGCGG
>JBHWSH010000075.1:0-10115 GCA_043427135.1 Marmoricola sp.
GATCTCGAGGGCGCTCACGCCTGCTCTCCGAGCCGCAGTCGGCGCACCTCGGCAGCGGCCTCCTGCAACCGCGCGGTCGCCTCCGGGTCGAGGCCCAGGTCGGCGAGGCGCTCGTGGAATCGGGCCTGCTCGCCGGCGTACAGATCGTGCACGCGGACGGCGAGGTCGGTGCGGGCCTGCTCGGCGAGGCGGCGTACGGCCTGGTCACCGAAGACCGCTTCCAGCAGTTTCTGTCCCAGCACCGCGCCGCCACCGGCGATGCCGACTTCTGCCCCGGTCGGGATGCCTGCCGTGGAGGCGAAGACGACGATCATCAGCGCCACGCTGAGGCCGTTGACGCCGAAGGCGAGGAAACGCGCGGTGCTCCGCTTGTCGGCGCCTTCGGTGCGGACCATCTCGAGCACGCCCTGCTGCCAGTCGCGTACGGCGCGCTCGGCCTGGGCGCGGAAGTCCCGCGAGGCGCGGGTGAGGTCGCGCTCACCTCCCTCGAGCAGGCGGCGACCGGCCTCGACCGAAACCCAAGAGCGGCTGCTGCGCTCGGCCGCAGCCTCGGCGTGCTCCACCAGAAGAGACTCCAAACCGCTTTCGACGGCCACGGTGACGCGCTCAGCCTGCTGCGGTTTGCCGCGGAACCACCCGGTGACCCGGTCGCGAACCCAGCCGATGCGTGACTCGAGGTTGCGCAGCAGCTCGCCGGTGCCGACGAACTCCTGCCACCGGGCGAGCACCTCGCCGCGCAGGAGGCTGCCGTCGGCGGACGCCTCGGCGACGTCGCGCTCGGAGGCGGCGTACTCACGCTCGACGTCCTCGCGCAATCGCTGCGCTACGTCGAGCTGCGCGTTGTGCCCGCGCGCCAGGTCCTCCGACCGGCGGGCGAGGGAGGCGACGGCGCCCTCCAACGTCTGGCGTACGACGGCGGAGCGTGCTGCGCTGTCGGAGGCCAGGCTGTCCAACCACTCGCGGATCTCGGCCACTGCCGCAGGCGGCAAGAGGCCGTCGGCGTCGACGACGCTCTCTTCGACGGTGAAGAGCCGGGCATCGGCCAACCCGCGCTCGGCGAGCATCTGCGCCAGGTGGCTGGAGACCTCCTCGGCGGCCCCCGGCGGCACCCGGTCCAGGACGATCGCAACGGCGGTGCTGCGGTCGGCTGCCGCCTTGAGGAACTCCCACGGCACCTGGTCGGCGTAGCGAGCCGCGGAGGTGACGAACAGCCACAGGTCGGCGGCGGCGAGGAGCTGAGCCGCGAGGAGGCGGTTCTGGGACTCCACCGAGTCGATATCGGGCGCGTCGAGCACGGCCAGGCCCGCCGGCACGCTCTCGACGGCGACGAGCTGCAGCGCCCGGGGATCCTGGCTCGCCGCACTGGAGCGCGCCAGGTCGGGCAGGATCCGTTCGGAGTCGAACCAGGCCGCGTCGTCGGGGTGGTGGGCCAGGACCGGTGAGCGCGTCGTGGGGCGAAGCACGCCGGGCTGGGTGACCCGACGTCCGAGCACGGAGTTGACCAGCGTCGACTTGCCGGCACCGGTGGACCCGCCCACCACCGCCAGCAGCGGCGCCTCGATCTCGCGCAACCGGGGCAAGACGTAGTCGTCGAGCTGACCGAGGAGCTCCTCGCGAGTCGCTCGCTGCGGCTCGACCCCGGGCAGCTCGAGCGGGAGACGGATCTGTTGCAGTGCTGCTCCCAAGCGCTCGAGGGCGCCGACGAGCTCCGGTGCGGCGGCCACGTTCACACTCGACCGCCGTGACGAAGATGCGTGCGCAGCGCGGCCAGGCGTGCTGCCATGAGCGCGCCGCGTTGCGCGAAGTCGCGCGGTGCATGTCCGCGCATCACCCGGTCGTGCAGCATCGCGAGCTCCACCGCCTGCATCTGGTACTCCCTCATCGCCCGTTCGACCGCCGGTCCGCCTCGCTCTCCGACACGCTTGCGGGCCGCCCGACGCGCGGAGAGCCCGGCCAGCCAGGGGACCTCCTCGGCCGTGAGGTAGCCGAGACGGGCCAGGTCGGCCAGCGACCGCGCGAGCATCCTGCCCTCGCGGACCCGGAGCCACACCGCCAGGCCCGCCACCGTCACGAACCCTGGGAACATCACCACGGCGTAGGTGATCAGGAAGTACTGCCCGTCCGAGAGCAGGGCCGCCCCGTTCCAGATGGCGTGGGCGACGACGGCGACGCCGTAGCCCACTACGGGTGCGGCGTAGCGCAAGGGGTTGCGCGAGGTGACGAGTACGCCGACGCCGATCCCGACCGCGCTGGTGAACAGCGGATGCGCGAAGGGGCTGAGGATCCCGCGCAAGATGAAGAGCCCGGTGGCCGAACCGATCCCGCCGGCACCGAACTCGGGACCGCTGGTATAGGCGCCGGCGAAGTACAAGATGTTCTCGGTGAACGCGAAGCCGATGCCGACGAGTCCGGCGTAGACCAAGGCGTCGACGTAGCCGTCGAGATGGTGCCGGCGGGCCCAGACCAACATGAGCACGAAGATGCCCTTGGTGGCCTCCTCGGTGATCGGCGCGACGACCACGGCGGACCACGCTTCGGGCGAGTCGTTGAGCGCGATGTCGGCGTACTGGATGAGCAGCGCCAGCGTCGTGGCCACCAGCGCCCCCCACGCGAACGCGGTCGCGAGCAGCCGCAGCGGCTCGGGCTCGTAGCGGTCGAGCCACAGGTAGACCCCGACCAGCGGCGGCACCGGCAGGACGGCGAGGACGAGACCGACAGCCAGCGCGTCGGGGCGTCCGGAGGCCAGCAGCACCACCGCCATGACCAGAGTCCCGACGAGCAGGCCGGCGCCGACCAGCAGCGTGAACAGCACCCCGCGGGTGCCGTGCTTGCGGGTCAGCGAGGGCGGGATCGGCGCCAGCAAGCCGGAGTTACCGGTCCAGGTCATGGCGCGAAGGGTATCCAGGCGTCGTGGCTACAGTGATCGGATGAGCAAGGACAGCACTGTGCACGACACTGCGCGGGTTTCCGAGGACGAGCCGCGGGTCGAGAAGCACGACCAACCGGTCCCTGCGGCGTACGCCGAGTTCATGCGCACCGGCTGGGGGGATCGCGAGCTTGACCTGCCACGACACCCGGTCGCGGACCGGGCGGCCGAGCGTCGTGCCCGGCTGGCGGAGATCCTGCCCGGAGAGCGCCTGGTGATCCCGTCGGGCACCTACAAGCAACGCTCCAACGACACCGACTACCGATTCCGTCCGCAAACGGCCCACACCCACCTGTCGGGCAACCAGACGAGCGACGCAGTCCTGGTCGTCGACGACGGCGAGGCGGTGCTCTATGCGCGGCCACGATCCTCCCGCGACACCGACGAGTTCTTCCGCGATCGCGTGTACGGCGAACTGTGGGCCGGACGTCGACCCTCACTGCGCGAGATATCGGAGTCGCTGGGGATCGAATGCCGCCACATCGACGAGTTGCCGGCTGTGCTCGGACAGCAGGCCAAGACACGCGTGCTGCGCGGCGTCGACAGCAACGTGGACGCGCTGGTCGCAGCCGACGAGGCGCGCGACATCGAGCTCGCGACCGTCTTGTCCGAGCTGCGGCTGGTCAAGGACGAGTGGGAGATCAGCCAGCTGCAGGAGGCCTGCGACATCACCACGCTCGGCTTCGAGGACTCTGTCCGCGAGTGGGACCGCGTCCTGGAGTACGGCGAGCGCTGGATCGAAGGCACCTTCTTCCGGCGCGCCCGGGCGATGGGCAACGACATCGGCTACGACTCCATCGTCGGCGGCGGGCGCCACGCCACCACCCTGCACTGGATCGAGAACTCCGGGCCGATCGTCCCCGGGGAGCTGGTCCTGCTCGACATGGGGGTGGAGGCCAGCAGCCTCTACACGGCCGACGTCACCCGCACGCTCCCGGTGTCGGGCACGTTCACACCCGTCCAACGCGACCTGTACTCGCTGGTGCTCGCCGCGCAACAGGCCGGCATCGACGTCGTCCGCCCGGGCGCGGCGTACCTCGACCCTCACCACGCCGCGATGAGAGTGCTCGCGCACGGACTCGAGGACCTCGGACTGCTGCCGGTGTCGGCGGAAGAGGCACTCTCCCCCGACAGCAAGGTCTACGCCCGTTGGACGCTGCACTCCACGAGCCACATGCTCGGCATGGACGTGCACGACTGTGCGGCGGCGCGGCCCGAGGAGTACACCCAGGGGACGCTGACCGAGGGCATGGTGCTGACCGTCGAGCCCGGGCTCTACTTCCAGGAGGACGACCTGCTCGTTCCCGACGAGCTGCGCGGCATCGGCATCCGGATCGAGGACGACATCCTCGTCACCGCGGACGGCTCGCAGAACCTATCCGCGGCGCTGCCTCGGGACCCGGGGGCCGTAGAGGACTGGATGGGCGCCCTGCGGGGCTGAGGCCGCTGCCACGAGCCTGGCCCGCAGATCGTCGCTGAATCGCGAGTCCGGGACGGTGGCTCGCTTCTGCGTCGCGCCGAGCTCGCACAGTCGTTTGATGACGGCGATCTCGCGCTGTGCCACGACGATGGTGGAGGACATCGGTCGGGTGGGCCTCTCGAGTCGGATCGTTCCAATGGGACACCTGCGACGTACCCGGCTCCTCCCTCGGCAACCCTCCCGGTCGTATCTTGACTGAGTCCAGAAAGCCAGTCATAGTTCGGGCATGACGTCGTTCGGCGCTTTCGAGCAGCTCCTGCGCGAGGCCGGCCTGCGGGTCACCCGGCCCCGTCTCGCGGTGATGCGCGCCGTCCACGACGCACCCCACGCCGACACCGACTCCCTCATCGCGGCTGTCCGCGCCGACCTCGGCCAGGTCTCGCACCAGGCGGTGTACGACGTGCTCCGAGCCCTCACCGAGTCGGGGCTCGTGCGACGCATCCAGCCGGCAGGGTCGGTGGCGCGCTACGAGGCCCGTGTGGGCGACAACCACCATCACGTGGTGTGCCGCGGCTGCGGTGCGATCGCCGACGTGGACTGCGCCGTCGGGCACGCACCTTGCTTGACCGCCTCCGACGACAACGGTTTTTCCATAGACGAGGCCGAAGTCCTCTACTGGGGTCGTTGCGCGGATTGTGCGGCGGCCCCGGCTCACTAGTGTCTTCAGCCGACGTCTCCCCGATTTTCCCTCCAGCCCCACACGAGCGACGAGACAGGAGCAGCATCGACGTGCCTGACAAGAACCAGACCCGGTCGACGAGCGAGAGCGAGAACCCGGCGATCCCGGCTCCGGAGCCCAAGACCGGAGGCCGGCCCAGGACCAACCAGGACTGGTGGCCCAACCAGCTCGACCTCTCGGTGCTGCACATGCACTCCAAGGAGTCGCAGCCGGTCGAGGAGGGCTTCAACTACCGCGAAGCCGTGCAGACGATCGACTTCGATCAGCTCAAGCAGGACCTCATCGAGCTGATGACGACCTCCCAGGACTGGTGGCCGGCCGACTTCGGTCACTACGGTCCGCTGTTCATCCGGATGAGCTGGCACCAGGCCGGCACGTATCGCATCCACGACGGCCGTGGTGGCGGCGGCGACGGCGCGCAGCGTTTCGCCCCGCTCAACAGCTGGCCGGACAACGTGAGCCTCGACAAGGCGCGGCGCCTGCTGTGGCCGATCAAGAAGAAGTACGGCAGCAAGCTCTCTTGGGCCGACCTGATCGTGTACGCCGGCAACGTGGCGCTGGAGTCCATGGGCTTCGAGACCTTCGGGTTCGCCTTCGGTCGCGAGGATGTCTACGAGCCCGAGGAGATCTTCTGGGGCCCCGAGGACACCTGGCTCGGCGACGAGCGCTACGGCGACGAGCGGCAGCTCAGCGGTCCGCTGGCAGCCGTCCAGATGGGCCTGATCTACGTCAACCCCGAGGGTCCGGCGGGCAACCCCGACCCGCTCGCCTCCGCACGCGACATCCGCGAGACGTTCCGCCGGATGGCGATGAACGACGAGGAGACCATCGCGCTCATCGCCGGCGGCCACACCTTCGGCAAGACGCACGGCGCGGGCCCCGTCGAGGGTCACATCGGCCCCGAGCCGGAGGCCGCACCTCTGGAGCAGATGGGCCTGGGCTGGAAGAACACCTACGGCACCGGCAAGGGCGACGACACGATCACCTCCGGTCTCGAGGTCACCTGGACCTACCACCCCACCCGGTGGGACAACGAGTTCTTCCACATCCTGTTCGCCTACGACTGGGAGCTCATGGAGAGCCCGGCCGGCGCGAAGCAGTGGCGTCCCAAGCACGGGGCGGGGCAGGACATGGTGCCGGGGGCGCACGACGCATCGAAGCGGCGGGAGCCGCGGATGCTGACCTCCGACATCGCGCTGCGCGAGGACCCGATCTACCGCGAGATCGCTCTGCGGTTCCGGGAGAACCCCGAGGAGTTCCGCCTCGCATTCGCCAAGGCTTGGTACAAGCTCCTGCACCGTGACATGGGCCCCGTCTCCCGGATGGTCGGCCCGTGGGTGCCCGAGGCGCAGCTCTGGCAGGACCCGGTCCCGGCCGTCGACCACGCGCTCGTGGGCGAGGCTGAGATCACCGATCTCCGCCAGCGCCTGCTCGACAGCGGGCTCTCGGTCTCCGAGCTGGTCACCGTCGCGTGGGCGTCGGCGTCGAGCTTCCGCCAGACCGACAAGCGCGGGGGCGCCAACGGTGCCCGCATCCGACTCGAGCCGCAGCGCAGCTGGGCGGTCAACGAGGGCCTGGGGTCGGTCATCGACCGGCTGCAGCAGATCCAGCAGGAGTTCAACGAGGCACAGTCCGGCGACGTCCGGATCTCGTTGGCCGACCTGATCGTGCTGGCCGGGTGCGTCGGCGTACAGCAGGCTGCTCAGGCTGCCGGCGTCGACGTACAGGTGCCGTTCACTCCGGGTCGCACGGACGCGAGCCAGGAGATGACCGACGTGGAATCGTTCGAGGTGCTCGAGCCGGAGGCCGACGGGTTCCGCAACTACGCCCGCACGGGCGAGAAGCGGCCACTGGAGCGCCTGCTCCTCGACCGTGCCTACATGCTCAACCTGAGCGCCCCGGAGATGACGGTGCTCGTCGGCGGCATGAGGGTGCTGGGCACCAACTACGGCGGCAGCTCGCACGGTGTCTTCACCGAACAGCCAGGCGTCCTGACCAACGACTTCTTCGCCAACCTGATGGACATGGGCGTGGAGTGGAAGGTCTCGACCAACGACGAGAACGTCTACGAAGCCGTCGACCGCGCGAGCGGCGACGTCAAGTGGACCGGCACCGCCAACGACCTGGTCTTCGGCGCCAACTCCCAGCTCCGTGCCCTCGCCGAGGTGTACGGCGCCGACGACGCCAAGGAGCGGTTCGTCCGCGACTTCGTCAAGGCGTGGGACAAGGTCATGAACCTCGACCGGTTCGACCTGGCCTGAGTCCTCGGCAACATCCGTGCCCCCGGCAGCCTGTGCTGCCGGGGGCGCGGCGCTTTCCGAAGCCGGGTAGGCATCCGTTGGTGTTGCATGTGCCTATGACAATCCCGGACTTCCAGTCGCTGATGCGCCCCGTGCTGGCGCACCTGGCGGACAACCAACTGCACCGCTCCCGGACGGTCAAGGACGCGATGGCCGACGCATTCAGCCTCTCGGCAGAGGAGCGTGAGCAGTTGTTGCCCAGTGGGCGGCAGCGCGTCATCGACAACAGAGTGGGCTGGGCGCTGACGTACCTGACGCAGGCCGGCTTGGTCCAGCGTCCGCAACGAGGCATCGTGCGGATCACTGACGTGGGGCACCAAGTGCTCGCGACCCACCCGGATCGTGTGGACATGAAGGTGCTGGAGCAGTTTCCGGAGTACATGGCCTTCCGGGACCGGACCCGAGAAACCCGCACCAAGGCTCCGGCGGTCGCTACCTCCTCAACGAGCCACACCGCGACGGCGGCTTCGCCCCAGGACCTGATCGACCAAGCAGTGGCAGAGAACCGGGCAGTAGTCCAGAACGAGTTGCTCGAACGAGCGCTCGCGGTCTCACCGACCGAGTTCGAGCGACTGGTACTCCATCTGCTCGAGTCGATGGGGTACGGCAAGTCGGGGAACTTGACACCTACGGCAGCGACCGGAGATGCCGGCATCGACGGAATCATCAGTCAGGACCCGCTCGGCCTCGACCGGATCTACGTGCAAGCAAAGCGCTACGACATCGAGCGGGTGATCCACCGCCCGACCATCCAGGCGTTCGTCGGCGCCTTGATGGGAGCGCAAGGTGATCGAGGGGTTTTCATCACAACGAGCTCGTTCAGCCAAGGCGCCAAGGACGAGGCCGAAAAGGTGAATGCACGCATCGAGCTGATCGACGGTAGCCGACTGGCGCAGCTGATGCTGCGCCACGGTGTCGGCGTTCAGCCCGAATCGATCGTGACCCTCTACCAACTCGACGAGGACTTCTTCGAGGGGCTCTGAACGCGGGTTCAGGCGGCCGCGTTTGATGTGCTCCAGCGGGCGTCGAGGGCGGGGTCTCGGCCGTGGTGGTGGGTGCCGTGGTGGTCGACGCGGAGCCAGTGTCCGTGGCGGGTGCGCCACCAGTAGGCGCCGTCGTCGTGGTCGCGGTGGAGGACCCAACCGCCGTGGGTTTTGATCCGGTGATGTCGCCGGGTCAGCGGCGCGAGATTGTCCGAGCTGGTCTGTCCGCCTTCGGCAGAAGGGGTCCACGGCTCGATGTGGTCTTTGTCGGCACGTCGCGCGGACCCGGTGCCGTAGGGGAAGACCTCGAACGGCTGCCGCGCGGTGACCAGCTCACCCATCCGGGCGGGGATCTCATAGCGGTCGACCGGGATCACCGTGCGGGCGTCGAGGACTGGTCTGACGTTGATGCGCGAGGTCACCCAGTCGGGGCATTCGGGGTGGGACAACCATTCGCGCAGCATCCGGACCGTCCAGGGTCCGTGCTCCTCGGTTCGCACGGCCCCGTGTCGGTTGGCGAGGCGTTCCTCGGCGATATGGACGTGCACCACGGTGACCGGATCCAGTGCGCTGGCGTCGAACCCCGCGAGCGCTTCGAGGACCGTGACTAGCAGGGCCGGGTCCAATCCCTCCTCCACCCCTGCCTCGCTCGGGGCGGAGCCACCACCTGCGAGAGGAGCACCGGACAGCAGCGCGAACTCCTCGGGCAGCACGGTTTCGGGCGTCACCTCACCCAGGACTGTGGAGTCGGGGAAGTCATCGCCAGAGCCGTCGAGCATCAATCCGGACTCACCGCGGGCATACTGGTCGGCGGCCAGATCCGTGGCGTCCTCCGCAGTCTCGGACAGGGTCTCGCCCAGCAGGAGAGCCAGGGCGCGGGCGGGGTTGGCCAGGATCCGCAACGCAGTCGCCCGCCGGGCGTCGGCCGGCTCGGTGGAGCCCTGCTCGGCGAGGATCTCCGCGATCCGCTCGATCACGGCCACCACATAGGTGATGTCGCCCGCAGAAGCGCGGGCGACCAGGGTGCGCATGCCGGCCTCATCACGCGGCCCGGCGTGCACGAACCGCGCCCGGGCACGGTCGCGGTCTCGGTTCTCCGCGGCGATCGGGTCGACCTCGATGATCTTGGCCTCGACCAGGTCGAAGAACCGGCCCATCGGCAACGTCGTGGCATACGGGGTGGTCTCCTCATCGACCCACTTCGCCATCTCCGGATCCAGACCCGCCGCGGCGCAGCGTTGGGCGACCTTGCGGGCCACCCACACCCGCACCTGCCCGGCCTTCAACCGATCCCACAACAGAGGATGACGGTGCCGCACCGTGACCGCGTCACGGATCAGGCCCTCCCCCGCCCGGGTGGTCATCCCGGTCAGCACCGCAAGCTCCGCGCCGGCGAACTCATCGATCTCCGGACAGCCCTCGGGTCCGGCGGGCACCAGCCGCGGCATCCCCGGCAACGTCGACGTCCATTCAGCGACGAACTCGGCAGCGTGCAGATCCGCCCAGTGCGCGGCCAGCAGGAACTGGCCCGCCTCCGCAGCGACCACCAGCTGCGTGGAGCGCGCGAGCTCATCGGCGGCCGTGTTGCCGTCCAACTCGTCGACCCATCCCCACTCGAACATGTGTTCTATTGTAGGCGAGAACAGAGACAGAATCTATAAGCGCGCGGACCATTGTTAGGAATTAGTCCGACCGGGGTGGGGCGGGCCGGGCACGCAGATCACGGTGGACTCCGAGCGCACACATT
>JBHWSH010000076.1:0-2905 GCA_043427135.1 Marmoricola sp.
ATACTTCGCTGATCAGCGAATGGCGCCGGATGCGCGATGCTGGCGTGCTCGAAGGCAAGGCGGCCGATGAAGCCGTTGGCCGGCCGAGTGCGGAGCAGGCCGAAATCGCCCGGTTGCGCCGCCAGCTGGCCGCCTCCCAGCAGAAGCTGGCCACCACCGAGACCGCCCTGGACATCATGGGAAAAGCACACGCGCTCTTGGAGCAGATTTCCGAGAGCGCGGACACCGAGCAGCCGCGCAAGAAGCGCTGATGGGCGCCTACACCGAGCTCACCGCCGCAGGCGTGACCACCCGGGACGCAGCGGGACTGACCGGGGTGTCGCGGGCCACCGCCACCCGCCGGCGGGCCCGGACAGCACCGGGACCTCGGACCGCGGTGGAGCCGGCCAACCGGCTCAGTCGCGTTGAGCGGGAACGGGTGCTGGAGGTGCTCAACAGTGACGAATTCGTCGACCAGCCCCCGGCCCAGGTCTACGCCACGCTGCTGGAGTGAATCGCCCCGGATCTGGTGGAGGCTCTGAATCCACGGGAGGATGAGGAGCATGGCAGCACCGAGGAAGTACCCCGACGAGCTTCGGGAGAGAGCCACGAGGATGGCAGTTCAGTCACGGCGCGATCCATCGACGAGGTCGGGAACGTTTCGCCGTGTGGGCGAGCAGCTCGGGATCAATTCTGAGACTCTGAGGAACTGGGTCGTGCAGGCCGAGGTTGACGAGGGGCACCGTCCCGGGACCACGACCAGCGAGTCCCAGCGCCTGGTCGAGCTGGAGAAGGAAGTGCGTGAGCTGCGCAGGGCGAACTCGATCCTGAGGTCAGCCTCGGCTTTTTTCGCGGCGGAGCTCGACCGCCCACAGCGTTGATCGTGGAGTACATCGACCAGTACAGGCATGAGTTCGGCGTCGAGCCGATCTGTCGAACGCTGACCGCAGCGGGCACGCAGATCGCGCCGAGCACGTACTACGCGTTCAAGACCCGCCCACCCTCGAAGCGAGCACTACGCGACGAGGAACTGCTGGCCGAGATCCACCGCGTCCATGCGGCGAACTTCGGCGTCTACGGGGCGAAGAAGGTCCACGCCCAGCTGCGCCGCGAGGGCGTCGTCATCGCGCGTTGCACGGTCGAGCGGCTCATGCGCGGCGCGGGGTTGCGAGGGGTCAGCCGGGCCAAGGGCCCGCGCACCACGATCTCCGGTCGTGGCCCGGATAATCGTCCTGACCTGGTCGAACGTGACTTCACCGCGACCGCTCCGAACCAGTTGTGGGTCGCGGACATCACCTACTGCCGCACCTTCGCCGGCTGGGTGTATGCCGCGTTCGTCATCGATGTGTTCTCCCGCCGCGTGGTCGGCTGGCAGCTGTCGAAGTCGCTGCGGACGGACCTCGCGTTGGACGCGCTCGAGATGGGCATCTGGACCCGCGATCACGCAGGCCAGGCCGTCTCCGGGCTCACGCACCACAGCGATAAGGGCGTTCAGTACGTCGCCATCCGCTACACCGAGCGTCTTGCTGAGGCCGGCGCGGCCGCCTCGGTCGGCTCCACCGGCGACTCGTATGACAATGCCCTGGCCGAGGCCTTCAACTCGCTGTTCAAGGCTGAACTGGTCCGCAACCGCGGGCCCTGGAAGAACATCGACGACCTCGAGATCGCGACCGCGGAATACATCGACTGGTTCAATCACCGGCGACTTCACGGCGAGATCGGCATGATCCCGCCCGTCGAGCTCGAGGACACCTACCATCACAACCACCCCGCACCGGCACCCGCCGACGCGGCACTTGCGAGCCTCTAACAAACCCGGGGCGATTCATAGTGCGTGGTGAGGACGACCGTCATTCCGGTGTCTTCGCGGATCTGGCGGATGTGTTCCCACAGGTTTGTGCGGTTCTGGGGGTCGAGGCCGGTGGTTGGTTCATCGAGGAACAGCAGGCTCGGGTTGTGGACTAGCCCCATGGCCAGGTCGAGGCGGCGACGCTGGCCTCCCGACATCTCGCGCGTGCGTCGCTGCTCCAGGCCTTGGAGGTCGAAGGTGGAGAACAGTTCTTCAGCACGCCGGCTTGCCTGGTCACGGCTGGAGCCGTAGATCCTGGCCTGGCTGATGACCTCGTCCTTGGCGCGCTGTGCGTGTCCTGCACTGTTGCCTTGACCGACGTAGCCGATCGCTGAGCGCACACGACTGGCCTCCCCGACGACGTCGCAGCCAGCAACGCGGGCGCTGCCTGCGGACGGAGGGAGCAGCGTGGTGAGCATCCGGATCAGCGTCGATTTGCCAGCGCCGTTCGGGCCGAGGATCGCGACGGTCTCGCCTCGGGGCACCGACAGGGAAATGTCGTCAACTGCGATGACGTCCTCCCCGCCGCGGGCGGCGAAGACGCGGCGCAAGCCCTCGGCGGAGATCATGGGTGGGGAGTGGTGAACCATGTGTTCATCCAAGCGACCCATGTGGACGGAATATGACCACAAGTCCTCGTAGCATGGTGGCATGTCGACGATCAGTGCACGGGTACTGGAGCTTCTCGCGCTCCTCCAGAGCCGACGCCAGTGGTCCGGCGAGGAGTTGGCTGAACGTCTGGAGGTGAGCCCTCGGACACTACGACGCGATGTCGAGAGCTTGGTGGACCTGGGCTACCCGATCGTCACAACCCGAGGGACAGGAGGGGGCTACCAACTCGCGCCCGGGGGGTGTCTACCGCCTTTGGTGCTCAGCGAGGACGAGGCGGCCGCCGTGGTCTTGGCGTTGAAGGACGCAGCCACTGGCGCCCACTCCACCGACTCGACAGCTGCCGTGACTGCCCTGTCCAAGATCGTCCAAGTCCTGCCCACCAAGATTCGCCGACGCATTGACTCCCTCCGACACGTCGCCACCTTGCCCGGCCCCTATGGGATCCCGCCAACGGTGGACAAGATC
>JBHWSH010000077.1:0-6080 GCA_043427135.1 Marmoricola sp.
CGCGGTCAGCGACGGGTACTCGGCCAGGTGATCCAGCACCTGTCGCACGCACCGCGCTTTGACCGCGGGATCGATCTTCTTCGGCATGCTGCTCATCCTCCTGGACTCAAACAGGAGCGGCATCAAACCTGGGGCGCTTCATTCCACGACCGCGGCGCCACAGAGAGGGCCGCGGTGCTGGCGGCGAGCCAGTTAGGGTCGGCGCGTGCGAGCATGCCGTCGAGGGCGGTCATCACTTGCGGTAGGACTCGTGTGTTGGGCTTCTCGGCAGCTTTCGGGTGGTGCCTGCGGTAGTGATCCGCCTCCTCTTCGCCCTGTAGCTCGGTGATGGTCTCGGTAGTGAAGTAGTCGTTCATCCAGTCCGAGGTGTTGCTGACCATCCTCGCTACGGCATTGCCGTGGGAATCGGTGAGGGTGCGGATCGAGGTGAGGCGGTCTTCGCACCATGCGCCGAGGGAGTCGGCTTCGACGAATACGGTGACTTCGTTAGTGAGCATTGTTCGGCGCTCGAAGAGATAGGCGATGAAGTCGCTAGGCGCTGGGAGGACTTCGGCGAGCAGGAGGAGGTCGGCGAGGTTGATGATCCAGGAGCGTTGACTGTTGTCGCCGTCCTCGGCGAAACCGAGGTAGGCGCTGAAGGGGTCCATGCGGTCGAGCGTGACTGTCATGGTGAGGACGGTCGCGGTGGGATCGATGTCGATCGGATGCCCGTCGGTATCGGTGAAGGTCAGGCCGTCCAGGATGGCACGTTCGGTGCGCGCATTCTGGTGGTTGGCTCGGTCGACGATGTCTTGAACGTGACGGTCGACGCGTCGTGGGGCGCCTCGACGGCCTGCGCGGCTGAACCGTCCGCCTTTGCATTCGACGACGAGGACGGCTCCGGGGAGGGCGACGAGGACGTCGATCTCGGCATCGGCTTCGTCTGTGGGGTAGCGCACTGACCGATGCACTCGATCGCCGAAGACGGCGCGCAACGTTTCTTCGGTGAGGTCCTCCGTGGTGTGGTGTCGTGCCTTGTCGTAGACCGCGGCGAGTCTGGTGTTCGTCTGGACGACGGCGTAACCCCAATCCAGGGCGGCGTGGACGAAGTCGATGGGTCGCGGCCACATCCACTCGCCACTGCTGAGGCAAATGATTGGTCGAGTCCGGACGGGGTTGTCGTTGAGTGCGTCGTCCGCGCTCACTGACCCGATGCGTGTGCTCAGCGCTTCGACCAGTGTGGTGAAGGTGGATGGGTCGAGGTCGAGATTGGCGGCCAGTGCGTCGTCGAAGTCAGTTCCTTCGAGCGGCGCTGCGGCTGTGAGCGCCCAAAAGACGATCTGGCCGAGCATCCAGGCTTGTTGCCGCGCCGGAGTGGCATCCGGCGCGAGGGGCGGATAGGCGGTGTCGATGTAGTCGTCTGCCTGCTGCGCGTGGTGCGTTCGCACTTGGCTGTAGAGGTGGGCGAATCTGAGCCCTTCGGTGAGCGGAAACCCGAATGCGTCGACGACGCGGTCGTCGACGCGGCCGAAGACCTCGGCGGCGATCTGCCGGACGTGCTTGTCGAATCCGGCCATGCGGTCGAAGTCGTTCTCAAGCCTGAGGAGACTCAAGACCCGCGATCGCGGCTCGTCGGTGTCGGGGCTCCTCTTCCGGCTGGCTTGGAAGCGTAGATTCGCGATCCGTCGGAGCAGTTGGTCTGCTTCTTGGAGGTGTTCGGGAGCGCAGGTGTCGCCGATGCGGTTGAGCATCTCTACTTCGTCGGAGCTGGTGACGAATCCGCCGAGGAGCTCGACCATCGCATCGCTGCCGAAGTTTGCGGGGCCTGGCATGTTGGACCGCCGCATGGCGTCGAACACGTCGATGGCGCCGTACAACATAATCGGATCGGTCTTCGCGATGAGTGTGCGCAGCTCCGCATAGGCGGTGGGGAGTTCGGCTTCGGCGTCTTCGGCTGCCTTGTGGAGGGATGCGTGCAGTGCATGCCAGGCTTCTTCTGTGCCGCCGTGCAGGACGAAGCGTTCTATCTCGTGCTGCAGCGGGTCGTTGATGTACCGAGGGGCCTCAGGGCCTCGTGGGTGGACGCGCGTCTGGCTGCTGGGTTGACGGCGGCTGCCCGACTGCCTGGATCTCGTCACGGACCAGAGTCTGCCGGCGCGCGCCGATACTGGTTGCACTACGTGCGGGATGGAGCCCCTTGCTCCCGCCAGGGCCCACCGAAGATCGTGCTTCAGCTCCGTGGACGACTTGGCGGCCTTACGGGCCAACCGCCGGGGCACATAGACGTGCGGTCAAGCCTGCAACTCATGCCCAGCCGGCCCTCGCGGCCGGCTGGGCATCGGCGGCGGAATGACGCACCATTGCGCTACGAGCGCGCTTGGGTCGTGTCCTGTGTCGCCGCGAAATGAGGTGCAGTCGGCCGCCTAGTATTTCGTCATGGCGCGTGAGGCCGCGGAGATACGTGGGCGGGCGATGGTGCGTCCGTACCGCGTAGCGCAGCTCGTCGACACGACCGACGCTGTTGCGGTCCGGGAAGCGTTCGTCGCGCTCTCGCGAACTTGGGGCGGCATTTACATGCCGATCTTCGACTCGAGCCTCCCGGTTGACGAGCTCGAGCATCTCGCGAGGGGATTCGACGTTGACGCGATCTGGAGTGAAGCTACCGAAGGGGTCCTAGCCGAGTGGCTCAGAGAGTCAGGATCGGGGTGGCTCGGCGGCGGTGACTGGGGGCCATTCGCGCAATCCAAGGCTTATCGGTCCGGCCTCCTGCTCGCGAACCAGCTCGATGTCGCACGCGACGAGCTTCAAATTCCAGAATGGCCAGCCGGAGACCCGCTCGACCTGCTGTACACCGCATTGTTCGGCTGCCTCGGGCCTTCACCGCCGTCCGATGTTCACGACGAGCCGATCAGCTTCGAGGTGCCGGCCAGCAGCCGAGTCGGCCTCGGCTTCCTCTACGTGCAACCTGACCTGACCGCTGAGATGGTCGGCCCGATCAGGGCCACCGCGGTTGAAGCAAACGCCCAGGAACGTCGACACCTCGACGGTCTGGGTGGCGCGGTCATCGCTCGAACCGGGCACCCAGAGGATTTGGTGCTGTTCTGGAACCTCAGAACTTACGGTTTGCGAGTCCTGTGCCTCCCCGAGGATGGTCCAGAAGACCTGCTCCGGTTTGTCACCCGAGGGGACTTTTCAAGTGCGCGCGTCACCCGTGGATCCGCACCGGAAGTCGGCGCAGAGCGCGCCCTTCCCGTTTGGGGGCTCGATTCAGCCGGACCTTCCACCCTCGCAGCCCTCGAGGCGATGGCGACTCGGCTCGGGATGGTGCTTGAGAACAGGGAAGACCGATCGGCGAACTTCGGGCACCCAGGTCTGCACACCCGGTTCGAGTCCACATTCCGCAGTGAGATGAGGTCGACTGCACCGGTTGCGATGGTTCGCACCCCACCCTTTCCCCTGACTCCCGGGTCCAGGTTCAGGCCTGGTGTCGTGGCCGTCGAGATATCGGTGTACAGCACGACGGGGCTCGACCCCCGCGCTGCTCCACAGATGCCGCCCTATCGCCGGCACGGGAAGGTCCTCGAAAGGATTGTGGGCCGGGTCGATCGCAATCACATACGCATCATGTCCGAAGGCAACGGCGTCGTAGTTGGACAACAGGCATCCCTCGACGAGGCACCGGTTGGCTTCGCAACTCACATCGCCGGCATCCAGGCCCTTTTCGACGACGACACGCTGAGGGTGGAACAGTCCGATGACGGAAAGTTCCAGACCCGAGCATCGGAGATGCTCGGAGGGCCGCACGGAACCCTTCTGCTTCATCCGGGCGTGCGGGCCGCAATCGACAAGACAGCAGCGAGCCCGACAGGTCTCAGCCTCGTACGCCTCCGCAGGATTGCAGAGGAGGACAGAGGCGTGTGGCCCGACGTCATCTTCGCGTCGCATCAGACTCCCAAGGAATACGCGCGGGAGATCATCGACAACCTCCTGTTCAGTGGATTGTTCGTTCCGATGCTCGACGTTCACTGCAGCAGTTGCAGAGTCGAGAGTCAGGTGTCGCCCCGGGACCTGGACGCGACCATCCGCTGCGAGTTCTGCGGCGAAGACTTCCGGCTCGCTCTCTCGCTGTCGATCTCGAGGAGCAAGGCGCAATGGCGCTACCGCCTCGCGGGGCACCTCAGCCCTCAGAAGGTCAAGGCACTACTGCCGGTCCTCGCAACCGCATCGCTCTTCGGCCAGTTTCAAATCGTTGAAGGCCCGATGTCGCTACAGGCGTTCGGTGTGAAGGTCGCACCCGAGGGCCGCGAACCCATCGAGGTCGACATCGTGACCTACCTCGGCAGCCCGAACTTTCTGACCGTCCTGGGCGAGGTCAAGACCAGCAACCGCGTCGACGAGAAGGACGTTCGCAACCTCGAAGATCTGCAAGTGCGCCTCGACGCCAAGAAGGTCCGCAGTCTGCTCCTCTTTGCGACGCTGAAGGACGAGTTCGGGCCAACAGAGGTGAAGGTCTTGCGGGAACTGGTCGAGCGGAGTAGGACCACGATGACCGCCCACGGAGCTCTCGTGCCGCGCTTCCCGCTGGTACTGACTGGGAAGGACCTATCCCTTCCCTGGTCGCACGACGAACATCCATGGAGGTGGGAGGAGGACCGCAGCTACCGGGACGGCCTATTCGGTACGGCCATCCAGAGCTGCCGCAGAAACCTCGGACTGCTCGACTTCAAGCGAAGCGCACCGGGCGCGCCGCCGAACAACGTGCAGTGGGACGACCGCCCGACCGAATCGCCCACGGACTCGACCACCACGACAAGAGGCGCTGAAGCCACGGGATGACAGCTAGCCGCTGCCGGTTTGTGGACTTCTTAGCCTGCGCACCCGCCTACTCTTGGTCTGCCGACGCCTGCCTCGTGGCGCGCTTGCAGGGACCGCTTGCGGCCTCGGCGGTTGCCTGCCATCAGTGCATCTGTCGCACACGAGAGCACCTGCAGAAACAAGGTGAGTCATTCTGGGCGGGATGCCTAGGTCGCCGGTCAACCGGATCTCGGCATGACCGCGCGGATCGCGGCAGATCTGGATGTTTCGCTGTGGGGTGGAACCAAGCCCGGGCCAGGATCGTCCCATGTGCGTGAGGCGTCCGCATGCTCGAAACCGCGAATGGTCTGCGCCTCCCTTGTGGTGCTCGCGGCTCTTGCTGGCTGCTCCGATAGCGGTGCGCAGACCTCAGCGGACTGCGAGGCCCAGGTCCGGGTCGGGGACGTCGTCTACACGGCGATTGGCACCACCGAGCGGCGCGCCGCTCCCCATGCGTCCGCCGAACGGGCTGACTGTAAGGACGTGGGAGAGGACGCTGCTGGTTCCGTCTTCTCTGAGGATCCAGACGAGGTGGCTACCTGGGCGTTTGACGGGCACTCGCCGGACAAGGTGCTGGGTGTGCGGTATGGCAAGGACTCGTTCGGTGTCTTCGTCGCGGACTCAGTTTCGGCTGACGGAATCGAGCGCATTTTTACGGACCTCTTGGACAACTAGGAACGCCCTGTCATCGGCATGACCGCGCGGACAGCGGCAGATCCGGATGCGCGCGGTACGGCACGGCGCGCCATGGCGCTGGCACCATTCACCGAGACCGCCGTGGACGACACAATCGCCCGCAGATGGCTTTCATGTCTGCTGGAATAGGCTGATGACCCCTCCCGCTAGCGGCCCGATTGCACAGGCGTGGGCACCGCAGTCGGCAAGCGCTCCTCCTGTTGTGTGGGCCGGGGTGGTGACAACCTGGTGCACCGCCGGAGCCACCGCCGTCCTCACGGCAGTGCTGGCCGTTGGTTTCATCTTCGTAGGGGCGCCGCTCGCCGACGCGTTCGCGATTCCGCATTGGTGGCTCTGGATTCTGGCGATCGAGGGTGCGACGCTCGCCTGCTGCGTAATCGCGGCGATGCTGGCGCGGGGTGTGTTGCGCGGATCCAATGCCGCCCGGTGGGGGCTACTGGGCAGTTCGGCGATCACTGCGCTAGTGGGGGCCATGGCGGCCTACTACATTTGGCCTGCCTTGGTAGCGATTGCGGCCGTGGTGGTCATGGTGTTGCTGCTCTTGCCACATA
>JBHWSH010000078.1:0-8338 GCA_043427135.1 Marmoricola sp.
GCTCGGGGGTGGCAGTTGCGCGGCCTCGCCCGCGACACCGCGTTGTCGGCGTACCTCTCCCGGCCCGATCAGCGCTCCTACGACCTGGCCGACCTCACCGTCCGCTATCTCAAGCGGGAGCTGAAGGCAGGACCGGCTACCGACGAGGGCCAGCTCACCCTCGACGCCGTGGGCGAGGAGTCGGCCGGCGAGGCCGCGATGCTGGCCGCGCGCGCGGTCCTCGAGCTGGCGACGGCCCTCGACGAGGACCTCGACGGGCGAGGCGGGACGCGTCTGCTGGGCGAGGTCGAGCTCCCGCTGGTGCAGGTCCTGGGCGTGATGGAGCGGGTCGGTATCGCCGTCGACGTGGAGCGGCTGGAAGCGCTGGAGTCGCAGTTCGCCGCTGGAGTGCGGGCTGCCGCGGACGAGGCCTATGCCGTCATCGGCAAGGAGATCAACCTCGGATCCCCCAAGCAGCTGCAGGTCGTGCTCTTCGACGAGCTCGGCATGCCGAAGACCAAGCGCACCAAGACCGGCTACACCACCGACGCCGACGCACTGCAGTCGCTGTTCGAGAAGACCGAGCACCCGTTCCTGCTGCATCTGCTGCGGCACCGCGACGTCATCCGGCTGCGGCAGACCGTCGAGGGTCTGCTCAAGACGGTCATGCCCGACGGGCGCATCCACACCACCTTCAACCAGCTGATCGCCGCCACCGGGCGGCTGTCGAGCACCGATCCCAACCTGCAGAACATCCCGGTGCGCACCGAGGAGGGCCGCCAGATCCGAGAGGCCTTCGTCGTCGGGCCCGGCTACGAGACCTTGATGACCGCCGACTACAGCCAGATCGAGATGCGGATCATGGCGCACCTGTCCGAGGATGCCGGACTGATCGAGGCGTTCCGCTCCGGTCACGACTTCCACTCCGTGACCGCAGCCCGCGTGTTCGACGTCCCGGCGGGCGAGGTGACCTCGGAGATGCGCGCGAAGATCAAAGCGATGAACTACGGCCTCGCCTACGGGCTCTCGGCCTTTGGCCTGTCGCAGCAGCTGCGCATCGAAGCAAGCGAGGCGCGGGGCCTGATGGACGAGTACTTCGAGACCTTCGGTGGGATCCGCGACTACCTCGGCGGCGTCGTCGACGAGGCCCGCCGCTGCGGCTTCACCGAGACTATCCTGGGTCGTCGGCGCTACCTGCCCGACCTGACCAGCGACAACCGCCAGCGCCGCGAGATGGCCGAGCGGATGGCGCTCAACGCCCCGATCCAGGGTTCGGCGGCCGACATCATCAAAGTCGCGATGCTCCGCGTCGACTCCGCGATCAGCGACCTCGGGTTGAAGTCACGGATGCTGCTGCAGGTGCACGACGAGCTGGTGCTCGAAGTCGCGCCGGGGGAGCGTGCCGCGCTCGAGGAGCTGGTACGCCGCGAGATGGCCGCGGCGGCAGAGCTGACCGTGCCGCTCGACGTTTCGGTCGGCACCGGCCACAGCTGGCACGCGGCAGCGCACTGAGAGAGCCGGTCAGTCGGGCAGGCGCTCCGCTGGTGCCCGCACCTGTTCCTTGGTGCGCAAGCCGAGAGCCACGAGTACGACGAGCAGGGTCGCCTCGACTGCCACGACCGCGGCGATGAGTCCCTCGACGGAGTCCACGCGCAGGGTGACGACGAGCAGGACGGCCAGACCCGCCCAGACGACGCCGACCGCGCTCCGACTCTGGCGCGCCACCGAGCTGTAGACCACGAGCTGCGTCATCGCCCAGATCGTGCCGATGCCGGCGAACGCCCACAGCAACGGCTCGAGCTCGGCATAGGCCGAGCCACCGATGAACTGCACGGCGATGCCATGCAGCAGCCAGGCGAGGGCTGTGGCCACCAAGCCGATGGCGAGGACGACGCCCAGCGCACGAAGCGTCATACGCATGCTCGCGCCCTCCTCCGACATGGAGGGGAACGCCACCACCACCACGAACTGCGGCAGGAACAACACCGCTTTGGCGAGGATGAGGCCGCCGGCGTACAGACCGGCGTCGTGCTCGTCGAGCAGGACACGGGCCACGACCACGTCTGCGTTGGAGAGGGCGAAGAACGCCAACAAGGCGTGCGAGTTGTGCACGAGCTCGCGCAGCACGCGTCTGCTGCTCCCCGACGCGCGAGGGGCACCGGCCGGCTGGCGGCGCGCCCGGCGACGCAGGGCGGACCATCCCACGATCACGGGCACGAAGGCGCCGAGCGTGACGCCGGCCATCGCGCCGAGAGCGTCGGGACGCAGCAGCAGGGCAAGCAGCCCGAAGCAGATGCGGCCCAGGCCCAGACCCAGGTAGATGCCTGCCAGCGGCAGCCAGCGGCGCTCGCCCTGGAGGATGCCGGCCTGACCTCCCATCAGGGTCAGCGGCACGGCGGTCACCGCGATGAGCGCCGCGGTGAGGAGGCTGTCGAGGCGCAGCACCACGTTGACCAGCGGGGTCGCGAGGGCGCACACCACACCGACGGCAACGGCCGACTTGTAGGTGGCGGTGAGGATGTCGGCTTCGATGCCCGTCCGGTCACCCGGGGTGGCTGACACCCGGCGGGCGCCCGTCGCCTGCAGACCCAGCGATGCCACGTTGACGACCAGCAGCAATCCCATCAGGGCTGCCACCGCGCCGTACTCGCGCGGACCCAGGATCCGTGCCGCGAGGATCGTGAACCCGTAGGTGCCCAGGTTCATGATGCCCATGGCCACGGCGATGACCCCGCTGCCGAGCAACCATGCGGGAAGCTCGCGGCGGGCGGTGCGCGGCATGGATGTCCTCACTGTGGGCGATGCGCGACCGGGTGGGACGCACGGACACCGAGGATAAGGTTCACAGCCGCCGCGGACGCCGCTTCGGGTCGATCCGTGGTGAGAGGACAGGAGACGACATGGCGACGCGCACCTCGGTAGCGCAGCGTGCCACCGTCTGGGGACCGGTCGTCTGGTCGTTCGTGCTTGCCTGCGCCCTGCTCGGCCCAGCCCTCGCGCCGGGCTTCGTGCTCACCTACGACATGGTCTGGGCTCCCGACCTCGCCCTGCGTGCCGACACACTCGGACTGGGGTCCGGGCTGCCCCGCGCGGTGCCCTCCGACGCAATCGTGGCCGTGGTCGACGAGGTCGTGCCCGGCATGGTCCTGCAGAAGGTGGTGCTGCTGGCTGCGCTGGCCGGCGGCGGGGTGGGGGTTGTGGCTCTGCTCGACGACGCACCGCTCGCCGCCCGCCTGGCAGCCGTCACGGCGTACCAATGGAATCCGTATGTCGTGGAGCGGTTGCTCATCGGGCACTGGCCGATGCTCGTGGCGTACGCCGTCCTGCCGTGGATCGTGCGTGCGATGCGTTCCGCACGACGCACCCGGGCCGTTCCGGCGTACCTGTGGGCACTCCTCGCCCTGGGCAGCCTCAGCGCTAGCGCCGGACTGGTGACGGCCGTCACCGTCCTTGCCACCAGCGCAAGGGGACTCCACCGCCGGGTCCTGCTCGGGCTCGCCGCCGTCAACGCCCCATGGGTGGCGGCCGGGATGATGCACGCGGCCGAGGCGCGGACCGATGCGGCCGGGGCGCGGCTGTTCGCCCTGAACGGGGTGGACCTGCTGCCGGCCCCGCTGGCCGCGATCGGGCTCGGTGGCATCTGGAACGGCGAGGTGATGCTCCCGTCCCGCGACACCTGGACCGCACCGGCAGCGCTCGTGCTGCTGCTCGTCCTGACGACCCTCGGGTGGGCGGCGTTTCGCCGCCGTCACGCCGGAGGTGAAGCGCGTGCGCTGGGCGTCATGTGGGTGGTCGGCTGGTCGCTGGCTGTCACGACCTGGGCGGCGCCGGGTCTCGTCGCCTGGCTTGCCGCGGAAGTGCCTGGCGGCGGGCTGCTGCGTGACGGCTCCCGTGCCTTGGCGCTGTGCGCGCTTCCGGTTGCGCTGGTTGTCGCGGCAGGCACCGAGGTGGTCGTCGCACGATGCCGTCGGGCCGGGGCGGTCCCGAGCGCGGTCGCCGCCTTCGTGCTGGTGCTGTGGCCGGTGACCTTGCTGCCCGACGCGTCCTGGGGGCTGTCGGGTCGACTGGACGCGGTCGACTATCCCGCCGAGGTCGCGCAGATGGCCGAGGCGGTTCCGCACGATGTCGGGGACGTGGTCGTGCTGCCCTTCGCCAGCTACCGGGCGCCGGACTGGAACGGCGAGCGCAAGGTGCTCGATCCCGTGCCACGGTTGCTGCCGCACGACGTCGTGGCCGACGACCGACTGCGAGTATCGGGCCGGACCGTGGCGGGGGAGGATCCGCGCGCGGCGAGGGCCGCTGCCGCGTTGCGACTCCAGACCCCCGACGCACGCACGGCGGCGCTGCTCGACCTCGGGGTCGGGGTCGCGGTGCTCGACGTGGAGCAGGCCTCGGTGGCACCGGCCACCAGCGCGCCCGAGCTGAACGGCACGATGACCGACCTGGGTCTGTATCGCGTCATCGAGCTCGAGGGCCAGGCGCGCCCGAGGACCGGCCCGGAGCCCGGCTGGGTGGTCGCCATGGGGCTCGCATGGGCGGTGTACGCCGGGACTCTCGTCCTGACTCTGGCGTCGGCAGTGCGGAGGGGCGCCGAGCATGAGCGGGAGCCGCGATCGTGCTGTTAGGCTTGCCGCACATCTAGGAGGGTGGATTCAGTGAATCTGGGAACCATTGCGGGGACGATCGCCAGTCTCATCGTCGGCGGTGCCGTGGCAACTGTCACGACCATGAGCCTCGTGAGCTCGCAGACCGGTGCCTCGGGTGCCTCGCCGGCCGACGTGAACGCGCCGGTCGTGCAGTACGGCACCGAGTGATCCGGCGGGCCTGAGGCCCGCCTCCTAGCGCTTCGGGTCCTGGTCCTCGACCAGGTCGCCCCGCAGGGCCGCTGTCGCGACGGCGGCGAACGACTCCTGAGCACGGTCCCACGTGAAGCGGTGGCTCATCATCCGCGCCCCGTTGCTGAGCGAGGTCAGTCGCACCGGGTCCCGCAACAACCCGCGCAGCGCGCCGACGAACTCCTCGTAGGTGTCGACCAGGACTCCCGAAAGATCCTCTGCGATCGACTCGCGGGTGCCGCCGGCCGAGCGGTAGGCCACTGCCGGGGTGCCGTGCATCCCGGCCTCGCCGATCACCAGACCCCACCCCTCTTTGAGCGACGGCAGGGCCAGGATCCAGCTTCGCGCATAGATCTCGCTGCGCGCCGCTTCGTCCACGTGCCCGTCGAACACCACCGCGTCGCCGGCTCCGCGGTCGGCGGCGTAGGCGCGGAGGTGATCTGCCCACCAACCGTCGCCCACCACGTGAAGCCGCAAGGTGGGGAACTCCTCACGCAGTCGCAGCGTGGCGTCGATCGCGTGCTCGACCTGCTTGTGCGGCACGAGTCGACCCACCACGGAGATCATCGGCTCCGCGCTCTTCTGGGCGGCCACGCCCGGCGTGGGATCGGTGCCGTTGTGTACGACGGCGATGCGCGGTCCGGTGACCCCGATGTCCTGGAGCTCGGTCCGAGTGGCCTGCGAGACCGCGACGTACTGACATGTGCGGTAGAGCCAGGGTGCGAGCCGGCTCTCCACCCACCAGCCGACCCGTCCGACCAGCCCGGGGTAGACGACGGGCCACTGCTCGCGATGCACGTGATGCACCAGGACGACGACGGGAGCCCGGGTGCCGAGCCGGCTGAAGAACGGCAGGCCGTTCTGCACGTCTACGACAAGGTCCGGCCGGCCGAGTCGCCCGGTCGCCAGCAGCAGCACGCCCAGCAGGTAGATCGACAGCTTGGAGCCGCGGCGTACGAACCGGATGCCGTCGCGGATCTCGTCGCGGGGAGCCTGGTCGTGGGCAGCACAGAAGATCGTCACCGTGCAGCCGCGGTCCACCAGCCCGGCCGCCATCTTCTCCAGGTAGAGCTCGGCGCCTCCGCCCTCGGGGTTGCGGATGTCACGCCAGCTCAGGAAGACGATGTGTCGTCCGGCAAGGGGGTCATGGCGGGACACGGAACTGGGCACTCGACCACGCTAGCCGGGCCCTCGAGGTCGGGTAGGGTCGCCCGCGTGCTTCGCCGAGTCCTCGCTCCACGACGCGCGACCGAGGGCGCGTCCCGGCGCGCCACACTGAAGCGCTCGGTGCACCTGTTCGGCGAGTTCCGCCACGAGCAGAGCGACCCGGCTCGCTTCTACTCCGCACTGGCAGCCGACTCGGTCGAGCAGCTCGAGACGTACGTCGACCTGCGGGGTCGCAGCGTGCTCGACGTCGGCGGAGGGCCGGGCTACTTCCGTGACGCGTTCAATCGAGCGGGCGCGACGTACTTCGCGCTCGACGCCGACGTCGGCGAGCTTTCGGGGCTGGGCACGATCGCGGCCGGGACGGTCATCGGCAGCGGGATGCAGCTGCCGTTCAAGGACGAGGCCGTCGACGTCTGCTACTCCTCCAACGTCCTCGAGCACGTGCCTGACCCGTGGGCGATGGCCGAGGAGATGCTGCGGGTGACACGCATGGGCGGCGTGGTCTACCTCAGCTGGACGGTGTGGTTCGGTCCGTGGGGAGGACACGAGACCTCGCCCTGGCACTACCTGGGCGGTCGACGTGCGCGGCGCCGCTATCTGCGCACGCATGGGCACGAGCCGAAGAACAAGTTCGGCGAATCGTTGTTCGCCGTGACGGTCGCCGACGGGTTGCGCTGGGCACGCCGACAGACCGGGGGAGAGGTCATCGCCGTCCTGCCGCGCTACAACCCCTGGTGGACGCACTGGCTGCTGCGGGTGCCGTTGCTGCGGGAGGTGGTGACGTGGAACCTCGTCATCGTGCTGCGGCGACGCTGAGCCCGGCGGCACCCGAGGCGCCGGAGCCCATCGACCGAGCATCTGCGCGGACCTGGATGCGCACAATCGCAGGCTGCGCGGTGCTCGTCGGGCTGGCTTTCGTGCAGACCCCCGGCCTGATCATCGCCGACACCAAGTTCGACCTGGCGATCAACCCGGTCGGCTTCCTCGAGCGGGCTATGCACATCTGGGATCCGCTGGGGGCTTTCGGCCAGCTGCAGAACCAGGCCTACGGCTATCTGTGGCCGATGGGGCCCTTCTTCGCTCTCGGCGACCTGATCGCGCTCCCCTCTTGGGTGGTGCAACGGCTGTGGCTGGCGCTGGTGCTCTGCGTCGCGTTCATCGGAGCAGTGCGGCTGGTGCGCGCCCTGGGTGTCCGCTCGGATCTGGCGGCCCTCGTCGCCGGCTTCGCCTACGCGACCTCCCCGCGGATGCTGAGCACGCTGGGCCCGATTTCCATCGAGGCCTGGCCGAGCTCCCTGGCGCCCTGGGTGCTGCTGCCGCTCGTGGTGGGAGCCAGCCGCGGGTCGCCCCGCCGGATGGCGGCGTGGTCCGGCCTGGCCATCGGCATGGTCGGGGGCGTCAACGCGGCGGCCACGGCAGCGGTCCTGCCACTGGGGGCTCTGTGGCTGTTGACCCGGCAACCGGGTCCGCGCCGGCGCCGGCTGATGCTCTGGTGGCCGGTCTTTACCGCGATGGCCACGCTGTGGTGGCTGGTGCCGCTGTTCCTGCTGGGCGCTTACAGCCCGCCCTTCCTGGACTACATCGAGACCGCCGCTGTCACGACGTACCCCACGACCCTCTTCGACGCGTTGCGCGGGACCTCGGCGTGGACGCCGTACATCGACAGCGAGCTGCGCGGCGGCAACGAGCTGATCACCCAGGGCTATCTCGCCTTGAATTCCGGCATCCTGCTGATGCTCGGTCTCCTCGGTCTGGCGCTGCGCGCCAACCCGCACCGGCGGTTCCTCGTCCTGGCTCTGCTGACCGGACTGACGCTGGTCACCATGGGGCATCTGGGCACGGTCCAGGGCTGGTTCGCGCAGCCGCTGCACGACGTGCTCGACACCGTCCTCAACCCGTTGCGCAACGTGCACAAGTTCGACCCGGTCGTGCGGCTGCCGCTGATCGTGGGGCTGGCGTGGACGATCCAGGCCGCGCGCGACGGCGCCCCCGGCCGACTGGACTTGCGCGGTCGAAGCATGCGGGTGCCGGCGGGACTCGGCATCGCGTTGCTGTCCGTCGTCGGCACGGTAGGAGCCGCGATGCCGCTGGTCAACGGTCACGTCGCGCCGTTGCGCCCGGTCGAGCAGCTCCCCGACTACTGGGAGTCGACCGCACAGTGGCTGGAGCAGAACGACGATGGTGCGGTCGCGCTGCTGGCACCCGGGTCCAGCTTCGCGACGTACCTCTGGGGCGGACCTGACGACGAGCCACTGCAGTTCCTGGCCACCAGCCGCTGGGCCGTGCGAGACGCGATCCCGCTCGCGCCGGCGGGGACGATCCGGATGCTCGACGCGATCGAGACCCGGCTGCAGTTC
>JBHWSH010000079.1:0-13266 GCA_043427135.1 Marmoricola sp.
TGCTGTCCTCTGGGACGGGCCCCCACTCGGGCGCCCGGGAAGAGCCGTCAAGCGCTGAGCTGGCGAAGTCGATCACCAGATCGAGCGGGAGGTACGGCGAGAAAGCCGCGCTGGGCGTCCTAGCCGGAGCGGCCGCCCTCACCGTCGGCGTGACGATCGCCATCTTCCTGTCCCTGCTCTTGCCCGCGATCGAGTTCTTCCGCGAGGTGAGCCCGTGGGAGTTCCTCACCGGCACGCGGTGGGCGCCGCGCTTCGCCGACTCCAGCTTCGGAGTGCTCCCCCTGATCTCCGGCACACTCTGGACGACCTTCATCGGTCTGTTGATCGCGGTGCCATTCGGGCTCGGCGCTGCGATCTACCTGTCGGAGTATGCCCACGAGCGCACGCGCAAGATCCTCAAGCCCATGCTTGAGGTGCTCGCCGGCATCCCCTCGGTGGTCTACGGCTACTTCGCCCTGTATTTCGTCGCCCCGGAGATTTTGCGCGGGGTCTTCGACATCAACATCGGCACCTTCTCGGTGCTCGCCGCCGGGCTCGTCCTCGGCGTCATGATCATCCCCACGGTGGCATCGCTGTCCGAGGACGCCATGTCGGCCGTGCCGCAGTCGCTGCGACAGGGCTCCTATGCGCTTGGCTCGAACAAGATGCGCACGACTCTTCGAGTGGTGTTCCCCGCAGCGATCTCCGGCATCACCGCTTCGATCGTGCTGGCACTGTCACGCGCCGTAGGCGAAACGATGATCGTCGCGCTCGCTGCCGGCACCCGAGCCCAGGTCGTCACCGACCCTCGGATGGAGGGCCAGACCATGACCGGTTTCATCGCCCAGACAGCCACCGGTGAGAGCACCCCCGGCACCCTGGGCTACAACACGCTCTTCGCCGTGGGACTGCTGCTCTTCGCCATCACATTGGGGTTCAATCTCATCGCCGCATCGCTGGTCCGCCGATTCCGGGAGGCGTACTGATGACCGCCCGATCACGCGACGCCCAGTCCCTCGACCGCCCGTTGAAGGCTGATCGCGCCGGCGACAAGTCGCCTGCCTCGATCATCTTCTTGTTGCTGCTGTGGTTCACCCTCGCGTTCTCGGTGCTGACGCTGGCGGTGCTCCTCATCGACTCCTTCCTCGACGGCATGGTGCGTCTAGACACCGAGTTCTTCACCAACTACAGCTCTCGGATCAATCCGGAGAAGGCTGGTGCACGGGCGGCGATCCTCGGCTCGGCGTGGGTGATCGCGCTGACCGCCCTGATGGCGATCCCCTTGGGAGTGGCCGCCGGGGTCTACCTGGAGGAGTTCGCCGACAACAAACGCTGGTACAACCGGCTCATCGAGGTCAACATCTCCAACCTCGCAGCCGTGCCGGCCATCGTCTACGGCATGCTCACCGCCGGTCTGGCGCTCGCGATCGGCTTGGAACGCAGGGTGGTGCTCGCCGGAGCGATCGCGCTGGCCTTGTTGATCCTGCCCGTCATCATCATCGCCACCCGCGAGGCGGTCCGGGCCGTTCCCGCTGAGATCCGTGACGGTTCCCTTGCGCTCGGCGCGACTCCTCTTCAGACCGTGTGGCGTCAGACTCTCCCATCGGCCGTGCCTGGTATCGCGACCGGTGCGATCCTGGCGCTTTCGCGAGCGCTTGGTGAGGCGGCTCCTTTGCTGTTGCTCGGCGGGCTCGTGTTCGTCACCTATGACCCGAACGGGCTCTTCTCTGGCTTCACCACGCTGCCTATCCAGATCTTCAACTGGGCTCAGCAGCCGCAGGTGGAGTTCCAACAGGCCGCATCAGCGGGCATCATCGTGATGCTGGTGTTGCTTCTGGCGATGAACGCTGTCGCAATCACGATCCGTAACCGCTATCAGAAGCGTTGGTGACACCCCCATGGCGACATATACGACCAGGACTTCTTCCAAGGAGCGCACGGCGATGCCCGACAACCCGGTGCAGACGAGAGCGGCTCTGCCGCCCGGCCGCGAAGTGCCCAGCGAGCCCGAGGTGGTGATGGCCTGCCGCGACGTCAACGTGTACTACGGCGACTTCCGCGCCGTGACCGAGGTCGACATGACCTTTGGCAAAAACGAGATCACAGCATTGATCGGACCGTCCGGTTGCGGAAAGTCGACGATTCTTCGCTCGCTCAACCGCATGAACGACCTCGTCGACGGGGCCCGTGTCGAGGGGCAGGTCAAGTACCACGGCAAGAACATCTACGACAAGGATGTCGACCCCATCGAGGTGCGTCGCCGCATCGGCATGGTCTTCCAAAAGCCGAATCCGTTCCCGAAGTCCGTCTACGACAACATCGCGTACGGCCCTCGAGCGACCGGCATGAAGGTGTCCAACATGGACGATCTTGTCGAGGAGTCGTTGACGCGGGCCGCGTTATGGGACGAGGTCAAGGACAAGCTCAAGCAGTCGGCGTACGGCCTCTCAGGAGGGCAGCAGCAGCGGTTGTGCATTGCGCGCACCATCGCGGTGCAACCCGACGTCATCTTGATGGATGAGCCGTGCTCGTCTCTGGACCCGATCGCGACCGCGCGCATCGAGGACCTGATGATGCAGCTGCGTGAGGACTACACGATCATCATCGTGACCCACAACATGCAGCAGGCGGGGCGGGTGGCGGATCGGACGGCATTCTTCACCGCTCTCGCCGACGGCACCACCGGCAACCGGACTGGCCTGTTGGTGGAGTACGACCTGACGAGCAACATCTTCAGGTCCCCGCGCGACGAGCGGACCGAGGACTACATCACCGGCCGCTTCGGCTGACCCGCTGGCAGGCTTGTAACGCGGGGTTATCACCGCACCTGTCGGCGTACAACACGCACTCAGTGGCAACAGCACCGCACCAGTCTCGGCCGTCGCGAGGTCAGGGAAGCTGGAAGACGACCTGCGTCAACCAGTAGGTCCCGGCGGCCACCAGCCCCGCAGCCGGGAACGTCAACACCCACGCCGCGACGATCGACCGTGCGACGCCCCACCGGACCGCCGACAGCCGCTTGGTCGCACCCACACCCATGACCGCAGAGGTGATGGTGTGCGTGGTGGAGATCGGCGCGTGGAACGCGAAGGCGGTCGTGTAGAGCACACCGGCCGCGACCGACTCGGCGGCGAAGCCGCGGGCGGGGTCGAGGTGGATGATGCGCCGGCCGAGCGTGCGCATGATGCGCCACCCACCGGCGTACGTGCCGAGTGAGATCGCGGCGGCGGCGGCGAAGATCACCCAGAACGGCAGGTTCTCCTGCGGCTCGCCGTTCTCCTGGAGGTAGAACCCGGCCGTGGTGAGCGCCAGGAAGATGACGCCCATCGTCTTCTGCGCGTCCTGCAAGCCGTGGCCGAGGGCCATGGCGGCGGCGCTGAGGGTCTGGGCGAACCTGAAGCCGCGCTGCGCCCGGCCGGGATTCGCGTTGCGGAAGATCCACATGATCGCGACCATCACGACGAACGCGGCCGCGAAGCCGAAGAGCGGTGAGGCGATCATCGGGATGACGACCTTCTCCAAGATGACGTCCCATTTCACCAGCGAGCCGGACGCCACGGCGGACCCGACCAGGCCGCCGATGAGGGCGTGCGAGGAGGAGGACGGCAACCCGAAGTACCAGGTGATCATGTTCCAGGTGATGGCGCCGATGAGGCCGGCCATGACGATCACGAGGCCATGGGTGTTGTCCGGCGGAGAGATCACGCTGCCGACCGTGTTGGCGACCTCCTGGCCGAGGAAGGCGCCGATGAAGTTCATCACCGCCGCCATCAGCAGGGCGACGCGCGGAGTCAATGCCCGCGTCGAGACCGAGGTCGCGATCGCGTTGGCGGCGTCGTGGAAGCCGTTGGTGTAGTCGAAGACGAGGGCGACGACGACGACCGCGACGATGATCGCGATGTCCACTCTCAGGACTCCTTGACGGCGATCTGCTCGATGGTGTTGGCCACCTTCTCGAACGCGTCGATGGCAGCCTCGAGCGAGTCGACGATGTCCTTGAGCTTGAGGACCTCGAGGGCCTCGAACTGGCCGCTGAAGAGCTTGGCCAGGAGGCGGCGGTAGGTCTTGTCGCCGGTGTTCTCGAGACGGTTGATCTCGATCCAGTAGGCGTCGAGGTCCTTCATCGACTTCAGCCGCGGGATGCTCTCGGCGGTGAGGTCGGCGCACTGCCGGATGACCTCGACCTGCTGGGCGAGCTCGGGCGGAAGGGTCTGGACCTCGTAGAGCAGGATGAGGTCGACGGCCTCCTCCATGTGGTCCATGACGTCGTCGAGCCCGGACGCGAGGGCGTAGATGTCCTCGCGGTCGAACGGGGTCACGAACGTCTGGTTGACCCGCTTGATGATCGCGTGGGTGTTGACGTCGGCCTGGTGCTCGGCTTCGCGCATGCGGTCGGCGACGGACTGCCGGTCGGCGTCCTCACCAAGCATCTCGGCGAGGAGCACGGCACCGTCGACCAGCTGGGTCGCGGAGGTGGTGAAGAGGTCGTAGAAGGTCGCATCGACCGGACGGAACCGCAATCCCACAGCTGAACTCCTGACGAACGGCGAGCGGACCGTGGAACATGCTAGGGGTCGCGCGGTCCGAGGGCGCAACCCGAGGTGGATTGCTGGACGCGACGCGCCGCGGCCTGCGAGCGGGATCACATGTCCTGACCCCGCGGGCGGCCCTCAGGAGTCTTCGGTGGGGTCCTGGTCGGTGACCTCGGGAAGAACCATGCGTACGCCGAGGAGCTGGTCGATCTCGTCGGGCGTCAGCACCTCGTCGGTCTCACCCGCAGCGATGATGAGGCTGGAGACGAGCTCCACCTCTTCGCGGATGTCGGCGTCCTCCAGCGGGACGTCGAGGCCGTCTGGCATGGCTCCTCCTGCTCTACCCTCTGGCGGGCCGGTCGGCGATCTGCCGCCCGGCAGGGACATTCTGCTCACGGTGTCGTCGGGGAAACACCCCAGCTCCGGATGATGTCCAGTCGGAACCCCATTGCGCGGAATGCAACCGGGGCCCCGACCTCACGGTCGGAGCCCCGGCGTACGGCTGGGTGAAGTCACTCAGCGTTGCGGACGTTCTCCGCCTGCGGGCCCTTGGGACCCTGGGTGACGTCGAACTCGACGCGCTGGTTCTCCTCCAGGGACTTGTAGCCCTGCATCTGGATGGCGGAGAAGTGCACGAAGACGTCGTCGCCGCCGCCCTCCTGCGCGATGAAGCCGAAACCCTTCTCGGCGTTGAACCACTTGACGGTGCCCTGAGCCATGCTCACTACTCCTCTGTCGGGGCCAGGACCGCCACTTCGACGGCCCTCGCACCAGGCGCGTGACGCTGAGCCCCTCTGGGAAGCGCGAGCAACCCCGAGTGTCAACGCCGCCGGATTCACTCACTCCGCGGGCGTCTGTGTGACCTGCTGGAACTTGTGCACCTGGTGCGAGGCCGAGCCTACCAACGAAATCCCTGCAGGGAAGAGGTGCTCACACCCCGGTTCACACCAGCGCCGGCACCTGTGGAGAACCCCCGGCTCGGCATCGGTTTCAGCAACAGTCGGCACATGTACTCCGAGCACACTGAGCCGTGGCAACCGCCGAGACCACCGGCGCCCTTCGTCCTACCAGTGCGGCTCGACCCGACCGGACGCGTCGGACCCACTCGCGGCCAGGCGCGCGGACCGGGATGGCGCGGGCGTCGAACTGCCCGTCCTGCTCCTGACCGGTCGTCACCAGAGCCGGCGGTCCCGGCCCGGAGTGGTCTTCTGGCAGCAGCGACCAGACGCTGTCGTCATTCGTTACGGGGTGCCGTGCGCACCGCTCGTCCAGGCGGTGTGCGACGAGCTACGCCGGCAGACCGATGTGCGTGAGGCAGTGGTGTTCGCGGACATGGCATTGGCATCGGAGCTGGTCGGTCTCGAGCACCTGCGGATGTACGTCGAGGCCCAGTCGTCGAGTACGACGGGGCTGATCACCGCCGTGCCCGGCGCCACTCTGCTGACGTCGACCGCGAGGCACGGATGCGTGCCGCCGGGCTCGAGGTCACCCGAGTGACCGGCCTCGATCTCCGCGACCCGGCGCGGGTGCTCGCCCGGCTGGAGCAGGCCAGGAGCCGCGCGGCGTACGCAGCGCCCAGCCAGCGCGGGTGGACCTTGACGCCGCCGGGGTGGTTCCGCCCCCGGCTGTCTGTCGACGACCGGCGAGCCCTCTCCTGGTGAACGCACGAGGATGTCGAGAAGCACCTTTGCGGGCGCGATGCCGTGCTTCTGGACATCCTCGCGCGGCGAGGCAGGGCGCTGGCGGTCAGCGGCGGCGGCGGGGGGCGCGGATGAGGTGCTCCTGGAGATGCTGGAGGGGTACGCCGTCCGCGTCCTCGCTGCGCCTGGTCCAGGTGCCGTCGGGGCCGAGGTGCCAGGCGTCGGTGCCGTCGTCGAACGCGACGTCGAGCATCCGGCCGACCTGGTCGATCGCCTCCTGGCCGGGCAGCTGCACCAGGACCTCGACGCGGCGGTCGAGGTTGCGGTGCATGAGGTCCGCCGACCCGATCCAGACGGCGGGGTCGCCGCCGTTCTCGAACCAGAAGACCCGGCTGTGCTCGAGGAAGCGCCCGAGGATCGACCGGACCTCGATGTTCTCCGACAGGTCGGGCACTCCGGGGCGGATCGCACAGATGCCACGGACGAGCAGCTGGACCGGGACCCCGGCCTGCGAGGCCTGATAGAGCGCGTCGATGACGACCTCGTCGACGACCGAGTTGGCCTTGAAGCGGATCCGGGCGGGTCGTCCGGCGCGGTGATGCTCGACCTCGCCCTGGATGCGCTCGACCAAGCCGGTGCGCACCGAGTGCGGCGCGACCAAGAGGTGCTCGTAGGAAGGCTTGCGGGCGTAGCCGGAGAGGTTGTTGAACAGGTAGGCGACGTCCTCGGTGATCCCGGCGTGGTCGGTCAGCAGGCCGAGGTCCTCGTAGGTGCGGGCCGTCTTGGGGTTGTAGTTGCCGGTGCCGATGTGGACGTAGCGGCGGATGCCGCGCCCGCTGCCGGCCTCGTCGCGGACGACCAACGACAGCTTGCAGTGGGTCTTGAGTCCGACCAGGCCGTAGACGACGTGGCAGCCGGCCTCTTCCAGCTTGCGGGCCCACTTGATGTTCGCGCGCTCGTCGAACCTAGCCTTGATCTCCACGATCACCAGCACCTGCTTGCCGGCTTCCGCGGCGTCGATGAGCGCCTCGATGATCGGGGAGTCGCCGGAGGTGCGGTAGAGCGTCTGCTTGATCGCCAGCACGGCCGGGTCGGCTGCGGCCTGCTCGATGAACCGCTGCACCGAGGTCGAGAACGAGTCGTAGGGGTGGTGCAACAGCACGTCCTTGCCGCGGACGGTCTGGAAGACGTCGACGGGCGAGGCGGACTCGACCTCGGCGAGGTGGTGGTGGGTCGAGGGTAGGAACGCCGGGTACTTCAGCTCCGCGCGGTCGAGGTCGGCGATGTCGTGCAGGCCGCGCAGGTCGAGAGGGCCGGCCACGCGGATGACCTCGGCGGGGTTCATCCCGAGCTCGCTGACGAGCAGGTCGAGGACGTGGGCGTCCATCGTCTCCTCGACCTCCAGTCGCACGGGCGGGCCGAAGCGGCGGCGCTGCAGCCCCTTCTCCAGCGCGGTCAGCAGATTCTCTGCGTCGTCCTCCTCGACCTCGAGGTCCTCATTGCGGGTGACGCGGAAGGTGTGCACGGCGACGACCTGCATGCCGGGGAACAGCGGCTTGAGGTGCTCGGCGATGACGTCCTCGAGCGGGACGAACCGCTGGTCGTCGACCTCCACGAAGCGGTCGAAGGTCTGCGGGACCTTGACCCGGGCGAAGTGCTCCTTGCCGGTCTCGGGGTTGCGCACGAGCACGGCGAGGTTGAGCGAGAGCCCGGAGATGTAGGGGAACGGGTGGGCAGGATCGACCGCCAACGGGGTCAGGACAGGGAACAAGCGCTCCTTGAAGATGCGCTTGAGCTTGCGCTGCTCATCCTTTTCGAGGTCCGCCCACCGCAGGAGCTCGATCTGCTGCTCGGCAAGCGCGGGGATGAGCTGGTCGCGGAACACGCTCGCGTGGCGCTGCATCAGCTCCTCGCTCGTCGACCAGATCAGCTCCAGCACCTCACGAGGCAGCAGCCCGCTGGCGCCTGGCACGGCGACGCCGGCGGCGATGCGCCGCTTGAGGCCCGCCACGCGGACCATGAAGAACTCGTCGAGGTTCGAGGCGAAGATCGCGATGAACCGGACCCGCTCGAGCAGGGGGATCGCGGGGTCCTCCGCCAGCTCCAGCACCCGCTGGTTGAAGCGCAGCCAGGACAGCTCGCGGTCGAGGAACCGGTCGGCGGCCAGCTCGCCGGCCTCCACGTCGTACGGCGGCGCGACGTCGAAGGCCTCCAGGGACGCCTCCGGCGCCTCGAGGTCGGGCTCGTGCTCGAAGGCCTCGGTGAGGGAGGCCGCCTCCGCGGACAGCTGACCGGTCATGCAGCCATCGTCCCACCCCTGAGAAAGCCGAACCGGCGGTGATCGAGCTTGTCGAGATCCAGCCAGGGGTCTCGACAAGCTCGACCGCCGACCGGCCGGGGGTCTCGACAAGCTCGACCGCCGGACTACATCAGGTAGCAGGCCTGCTCGAACTCGAAGGCCTCGGTGGTCGGACCGGTGAAGCCGTCGACGGTGAGCTTCGCGCCCGTGCCGCCGCCGGCGTCCGGCTTGAGGAGGTACGTCGTGCGCAGCGCGGTGTCGTTGGGGTCACCGGTGTAGTTGCCGCTGCCCTCCGGCAGGAGCCCCTCCGTGTCGACGCCGGACAGCCCCTGGGCGGCCTCGAGCAGTCCGCCGCGGGTGAGGTCGCCGGACTCGACTGCTGCCTCGAGAGCGGCGCGCATGATGTAGCTGCCGGCGTACCCGAGCACGAAGTACTCGTTGGGGTCCTGACCGGCCTCTTCGGCGGCGGCGCGCATCTTCTCGTGACCCGGAGTGTCGGCGTCCCACCCGGGCGAGATGCTGGCCCAGGTGTAGAGCGCCTCGAGCGCCGGGGCGGCCGGGCTGTCGAGCAGCGCGGAGTTCCAGGTCGGCGTGGAGCCGATGAACTGGCCCTGGAAGCCGGCCTGGTCAGCGCCGCCCACGACCTGCGCGAGCTCGGTCGGCGCGGTGGCCATCATGACCACGTCGGGCTGTGCCCGCATGATCTGGGCGACCACCGGGGCCGGGTCGGACCCCGGAGCCATCGCGATGCTCGTCAGCTCCACGCCGAGCTCGTCGGCGACGGCTTTGGCGCCGTTGGCGGCGTCGTCGCCGTAGTCGCCCTCGTGGTGGACGACGACCATGCTGTCCGCGCCGAACTCGTCGGCCGCGTAGTCGACGATGTTCATGCCCTCGGCGCAGTAGCTGGTGCCGATCTCCAGCACCCGGTCCTCGAAGAGCCAGTTGGAGCCGAGCGTCGCCGGGATGACGACGAGCTCCTCGGCGTCCGGGTCGCGCAGCATCGCCTCGGTCGCGACGGTGCCCAGCGACTGGGCCATGCCGAGGACTTCGTTCTTGATCTCGTTGTAGACCCGCGCGTGCACGTCGGGGCTGTACTGGTTGTCGCGAATGTTGGAGGTCACGTCGATGTCGTAGCCGCCGATGCCGCCCGCGGCGTTGACCTCTGCCCAGAAGGCCTTGCCGCCCTCGGTCAGCGGGACGCCGATCGGGGCGAACGGCCCGGTCAGGTCGGTGAGGATGCCGAGGTAGATGCAGCCGTTGTCCTCGTTGACGGCGTCGGGGCAGGGCTCGCTGGTCACACCGATGTCGGTGGCGATCTCCCCGTCCCCGGTGCCGGTGCCGGTGTCTCCCTTGGCGTCGCCGCCGTCGTCGCGTCCGCAGGCGGAGAGCGCCAGCGTCGCCGCTGCAGCCATCGCCCCGAACCGCATCACGGTCCTGTTCACGTGTCCTCCTCGATTGTTGTTTCCCTGCCCCCGGCTCAGTACGAGAAGGGGAAGCTCTTCCAATAGGTCCTGATGCGCATCCAGATGCCGAACAGCCCGCGGGGCTCGAACAGCAGGAACAGCACGATCAGGACGCCGTAGGTGATCTGCTCGACTTCGAAGACATTGGGGTGCTCCACCGGCGAGGCCGAGATGAAGGGCAGCAGGCCTGGCAGCTCGCTGGAGATGCGCGGCAGCAGCGCGATCAACATCGCGCCCATGATCGAGCCGGAGATCGTTGCGACGCCGCCGATGAGCACCATCGCGATGAACTGCACCGACATCAGCAGGCCGAACTGGGTCGGGCCGAACTGGCCGACTCCGACGAACAGCAGCGAGCCGCACACCCCGGCGTAGAACGAGGAGACGACGAACGCGATCACCTTGTAGCGCGTCAGCTCCACGCCCATCACGCCCGCTGCCACGTCGCGGTCACGGACGGCGGCGAACGCTCGGCCGACCTTGGAACGAGCCAGGTTGCGAGCCAGCACCGCCATCACGACCAGGACCGCAAGGAAGAACCAGAAGAGCTTCTGCTCCTCGGTGAAGCTGGCGCCGTCACGCGCCAGGTCGTTGCCGAAGAGCATGGGTGTCGCTGCGTCGCGGCCGATGCCCGCGCCGCCGGAGAGCGACTTCCACTCGCCGAAGGCGTACTCGCCGATGAAGACCAGTCCGAGGGTGACGATCGCGAGGTAGAGCCCGCGCAGGCGGCCGGCGATCGGCGCCACGACCAGTCCGAAGAGCGCGGCGACGAGGCCGGCGACCGGCATCCAGATCAGCACGTTGTCGACGCCGAAACCGATGTAGCGGCCGTCCGGGTCGCCGGACAGAGCCGCCGCGGTGAGCGCGCCGACGCCGACGAAGAAGGCGTGCCCGAGCGACACCTGTCCGGCGTACCCGGTGAGCAGGTTGAGCCCGATCGCACCGATCGCCAGCACCAGCCCCGCGCCGAGCACACCGAGCAGGTCGTCCTGTAGCCCGAGAGGGAGGTACGCCGCCACGGCCAGCACCGCGAGCGTGCCCCAGCGTTTGCCCGGGGTGTTGAGCAGTCCCATGTCCTGGCGGTACGACGTGTAGAGCTCCGGGCGGCCGCGCACCGCCCGCGGGCGGCGCCGAGAGCGGTCCGGACCCGACGGGTCGGAAGGGCTCGTCGTCGACGGGGAGACCGTGGCCGGGGCGGTCATACGCGCTCCACCTCTCGAGTGCCGAAGAGGCCGTAGGGCCGCACGAGCAGCACGAGGAACATGACGACGAACGGCACCAGCACGCCGACGTTGCCGGCGAGGAACGGGAACCACTCGCTGTGGTAGGACGCCACCACCGACTGCACGATGCCGATGAGCAGCCCGCCGATCACGGCTCCCTCGAAGGAGTCGAGGCCGCCCAGGATGATCACCGGCAGGGCCGCCAGCCCGAGGTACCAGAAGGTGTTCGTGATCGGGTCGCCCGCTGCGGCGAAGACGCCGGCAACGGCGGCGAGACCGCCGGCCAGCGCCCAGGACACGGCGAAGACCGTGCCGACGTTGACACCTTGTGCCATCGCCGCCTCCTGGTCGAGTGCGGAGGCGCGCATCGCCAAGCCCAGCGGCGTACGCCGAAAGAAGACCATCAGCGCCAGCACGATAACCGCGGTCGCGACGATCGCGGCGATGTGCCGGTGCTGGATGACCACGCCGCCGACCGTGAAGGAGTCGAGGCCCCACGGGTCGCCGATGGACAGGGGGCTGACACCGATGAAGGAGCTGGCCACGACGCGCAGCACGATGTCGATGCCGATGGTGATGATCGCGATGACGAAGACCGCCTTGCCGACCATCGGCCGGATCGCTAGCCGCTCCACCACCAGCGCGACGAGGGCGATCGCGATCGTGCCGAGCACGACTGCGGCGACGAAGCCGATCGACTGGGCGAGGTAGGACACCAGCACCGCTCCGCCCATCATGAAGGCGGGCTGGGCGAAGCTGATCACCTGCATGGACTTGTAGATGATGACGAAGCCGAGCGCGAGCAGTGCATAGATCGCACCTCTGCCCGTGCCGGCGCTGACCGCGGTGAGGAACTCGGTCATGCCGCGCCCTGCTTGTACATAGAGTCGACGAGCTCGCGGTAGGTCTTGTCGATGGCGGAGCGCTTCACCTTCTGCGTGGCGGTGAGCTCGCCGTCCTCGTGGTCGAGCTCCTTGGGCAGCATGCGGAAGTCCTTGATCTGCTCGACGCTGCTGAAGCGGTCGTTGACGTCCTTGACGATCTGCTGCATGAGCGCGCGGACCTCTGGTTTCTCGGCCAGGTCGCGGTAGGTCGTGAAGCCGAGACCCTTGCGCTGCGCCCAGTCGCCGACGGTGTCGAGCTCGATCCCGATGAGGGCGGTCAGGTAGCGCCGCCCGTCGCCGATGACCACCGCCTCCTTGATGTACGGCGAGGCCTTGAGGGCGTTCTCGATCTCCGAGGGGGAGACGTTCTTGCCTCCGGCGGTGATGATGATGTCCTTCATCCGGTCGGTGATGCGCAGGTGCGTGCCGTCGACCCACTCGCCGACGTCGCCGGTGTGGAGCCATCCCTCGGCGTCGACCGCCTCGCGCGTGGCCTCGGGCTTCTGCCAGTAGCCGGCGAAGGTGCCGGGATGGCGGGTGAGGATCTCGCCGGTGGTCTCGTCAACCTTGACCTCGGCGCCGTACAGCGGCTCACCGACCGTGCCGAGCTTGACCCGGCCGAGCCGGTTGGAGGTGGCGACCGCGGTGTTCTCGGTCATCCCGTAGACCTCGACGATCGGCACGCCCAGCCCCATGAAGAACTGAAGCACCTCCGGGGCCACCGGAGCCGCGCCACACACGGCGTACCGCACCCGTCGCAGCCCCAGCCGCTCGCGGATCGCGCGGAAGAACAACGGCCAGCCCAATGCGTAGCGCAACCGGCTCGAGGTCGTGTGCGAGCCGTCGTTGGCGACGAGCGCGTGCCCGATCTGCTCGGCCTGGCGCAGCCAGAAACGGCCGTAGGCACGTTTGAGCGGGGTCGCGGAGTCGACCTTGATCCGCGCGGCCGCCATCAGCTTCTCCCAGATGCGCGGCACCGCCAGCAGGATCGTGGGCTGCACCTCGCGCAGGTTCTGCGGGACGGTGTCGATCGACTCGGCGAAGTTGACCTGGGTGCCGGCGGCGGCGTTGAACCAGGTGGTGAAGAACCGTTCGGCGACGTGGCACAGCGGCAGGTAGGACAGCGTCAGGTCCTTGGGGCCCGGTGGCGGGGAGATGAACCCCTCCTCGCCGAGGACCGCCTGCATGGCGAAGTCGACGTTGCCCGCGGTGAGCATCGCGCCTTTGGGGGGACCGGTCGTAGTTG
>JBHWSH010000080.1:0-28754 GCA_043427135.1 Marmoricola sp.
CCAGTGTAGGATTGGCACTCAGGACTGAGGAGTGCCAGCAGCACTCCGGCTGCAGTGAGCTGGAGCGGAGGAGACCATGAGCGAGGACCGCAAGCTCGCCGTGCTCCGCGCGATCGTCGAGGACTATGTGGCGACGCAGGAGCCGGTGGGGTCCAAGGCGCTGGTGGAGCGCCACCAGCTCGGCGTCTCCCCAGCGACCGTGCGCAACGACATGGCGGCACTGGAAGAGGAGGGGCTGATCGCTCAGCCCCACACGAGTGCGGGGCGGGTGCCGACGGACCAGGGCTATCGGCTCTTCGTCGACCGGTTGAGCCAGGTCAAGCCGTTGACGCCGGCCGAGCGGCGCGCCATCACCACCCTGCTGGAGGGGGCGGTCGACCTCGACGACGTCGTCCAGCGATCGGTGCGGCTGCTGGCGCAGCTCACCCGTCAGGTCGCGATCGTCCAGTACCCCACGCTCTCTCGCTCGACGGTGCGCCACGTCGAGCTCGTGCCGCTGAGCACCACGCGGCTGATGATCGTGGTGATCCTGTCGACCGGCCGCGTCGAGCAGCGCATCGTGGAGCTCCCGGCGGCGCTCGACGACGAGACGAAGGTCGCCGACTTCCGAAGGGTGGTCAACCGCGCGGTGATCGGCCAGCGCATCGCCGACGCGGTCGAGCGCCTCGGGGAGGTCCCACAGGATGCGCCCACATCGGATCGTCCGCTGCTCAGCGTGGTCGTCAGCACCCTGGTCGAGGCGATGTCGGACCACCGCTCCGACGAGCGGGTCATGGTCGGTGGCACCGCCAACCTGGCGCGATTCGGCGAGGGGTTCGAGGTCACCATCCAGCCGCTGCTCGAGGCGCTGGAGGAGCACGTGGTGCTGCTCAAGCTCCTCGGTGAGGCCAGCACGCCTGCGCACCTGACGGTCCGCATCGGATCCGAGGTGCCCTACGAAGGCCTCGCGACCACCTCGGTCGTGGCCACCGGATACGGTCCGGGCACGGAGTCCCTCGCCACGCTCGGCGTCGTGGGACCCACCCGGATGGATTACCCCGGAGCCATGGCGAGTGTGCGCGCGGTCGCCCAGTACCTGTCCAAGATCCTCGACGAGAGATGACCCGAGCGAACGTGAGCCACGACCCCTACGAGATCCTCGGCGTCTCCCGCGACGCCGACGCGGAGGCCATCAAGAAGGCCTACCGCAAGCTCGCCCGCCAGCTGCACCCCGACGTCAACCCGGATGCGGCGACCCAGGAGCGGTTCAAGGACGTCACCCGCGCCTACGAGATCCTCTCCGACCCGGAGAAGCGCCGGCAGTACGACATGGGCGGCGACCCCTTCGGCGGCGGCTTCGGTGCCGGAGCCGGTTTCTCCTTCACCGACATCATGGACGCGTTCTTCGGCGGCGGAGGTGGCGCGGCTCAGGGAGGTCGCGGACCCCGGCCGCGCGTGCGCCGCGGGCAGGACGCGTTGATCCGGCTCGACGTCGACCTCGCCGAGGCCGCCTTCGGCACCACTCGCGAACTCAAGGTCGACACCGCGGTGCAGTGCTCGACCTGCGCGGGTGAAGGCACTGCGCCTGGCACCCATCCCCGGACCTGCGAGACCTGTCAGGGCCGTGGCGAGACGTTCCATGTGCAGCGCTCGTTCTTGGGCGAGATCCGCACGATGCGCCCCTGCCACGCCTGCCGCGGCTTCGGCCAGGTCATCCCCGAACCCTGCCGCGAGTGCTCCGGTGACGGCCGGGTCAGGTCGCGGCGCAACCTGACGGTGAAGATCCCAGCCGGTGTCGACAGCGGCACCCGCGTGCAGCTCGCCGGCCAGGGCGAGGTCGGTCCCGGCGGGGGGCCTGCCGGCGACCTCTACGTCGAGCTGCTGGTGGCCGAGCACGACGTGTTCACCCGTCGCGGTCGCGATCTGCATTGCACCGTGCCGCTGCCGATGACCGCAGCCGCTCTGGGCGCGACGATCACCCTGCCCACGCTGGAGGGCGAGCTCTCCGAGGAGGCCGCCGCCGCGGCCGGGTTCACCGAGCCGCCGCCCACCGAGGTCGAGGTGGAGATCCGTCCCGGCACCCAGTCCGGCTACGAGCAGGTGCTGGGCGGCTACGGCGTGCCTTCCCTGCGAGGCGCGGGCCGCGGCGACATCGTCGTCCACGTGGTCGTGGAGACGCCGACGCGCCTCGACGAGCGCCAGGAGGAGCTGCTGCGCGAGCTGGCCGCCCTGCGGGGCGAGGAGCACCCGACCGGCGGCGCGGGCGGGGAGCCGCGGTCGGTCTTCAGCAAGCTGCGCGACGCCTTCAAGTGAGGAGCCGCACGTGACGCTGCCCGTGTTCGTGCACGACGAGGTCGCCGCGGCGAGCGCGGGCGGGTTGCTCGAGCTCACCGGTGAGGAGGGGCATCACGCCGCCGTCGTACGCCGCATCGGGGTCGGCGAGCACATCACGCTGACCGATGGACGTGGGACCGTCGCCACCTGCCGCGTGCGGCGGGCCGGCAAGACGGGACTGACCGCCGAGGTCCTGGGCGAGGTGGGTGTGGTCCAGGCGGAGATGCCGCGCGTCATGGTGGTCCAGGCCATCCCGAAGGGCGACCGCGGCGAGCTCGCCGTCGAGATGCTGACCGAGGTCGGGGTCGACGTGATCGTGCCGTGGACTGCTGCGCGATCGGTGGCGAAGTGGAAGGGCGAGCGCGCCGACAAGCACCTGGCCAAGTGGCGTACGACGGCCCGCGAGGCCGCGAAGCAGGCGCGCCGGGCCTGGTTCCCCGAGGTAGCCGAGCCCGTGACCACGGACCAGGTCGCGGGCCTGCTGGAGCGAGCGAACGTGCCCGTCGTCCTGCACGAGGCAGCGTCCGGACCGCTGGCCGACGTACCCATCCCCGGCCGCGGCGAGATCGTCATCGTCGTCGGCCCCGAAGGGGGCATCACCGACGAGGAGCTGCAGGCCTTTGCGGCCGTCGGCGCCGAGCCGCTGCGACTCGGCTCCTCGGTCCTGCGGTCATCGACCGCCGGCGTCGCCGCGGCTGCCGCCCTCCTCGCCCGCACCCCCCGCTGGCGCTGACGGCGGTCAGGGCAGCCACATCACCGCGACGGGCGGCTCGCCGTCCGGCAACCACGCTGGGCGGACCAGGTCGATGTCGCGCCACCCAAGCCGCTGGTAGAAGTCGTGCGAGCGCGGGCTGCCGGTGAACACCTCCAGGCACGGACCGAGTCTCTGTGCCCGTAGCCAGGCGACCGCGGTGTCGTGCAGGCGCCGCCCGAGTCCCGTGCCCTGCAGTTCCCGTGCGACGAAAAAGGATCCGAGGGCGCCGAGCTCTGCAGCCGGACGACCGTGCGCTGCAGTCCAGAGCGCGGCCAGGTCGACTCCGTCCGTCGGCGGGTCCTTCTGCAGCGGCTGCACACTCACGTGTCCCACGGGTACGCCGTCCACCTCGGCGGTCCACGCCGCGAGCTCCTCGCTGCGTGCGATGAAGTCCTCTAGGGGATACGGGAACGGCCATCGCACCGGATAGCGGCTCACCGGCTGCTGCTCGGCCATGACTTCGGCTAGCGCGGGTAGGTCCTCTGGTCGGCGCGTCCGGATGACCGGCGTCACCGCACGACGACGAGCTTGGTGTCCTCCTGCTCGCCCGGACCCTCTCCGCCGGACATGTCCGCGTCGTAGACCCGCAGCAGGTACTCACCCGGCTCGACGTCCTCGATCCTGAAGGAGTACGGCGAGAGCGTCATGCCCTCGTCGGCGGTGGTGAAGCCCTCGTCGACGAGCTCGCCAGAGGTGCTGTCACCGCGGAAGAGCTGCCAGGAGACGTTGGCCTCAAAGAACGCGCCGCGCCCCTCGACCTCGAACGTGCCGTCGACCTCGTCGCCGTGCTGCGGACTGGTGATCCACACCGATGCCTGCACCTGCATCGGGTCCGCGGCGGTCAGCGGCTCACTGGCCGGTACGCCGAAGACCTGGTCGGTGCGCTCGCCATCGATCGTGAGCTGGACCGGAGCGCGTCGTTGCAGCACGGCCTGCGCAGTGTGCACGATCTGCTGGACCGCCATCTCGGCCTCCTCGGCGCTCATCATCATCACGGAGGGGCGTGCGGGCAGGTCGTCGCCCCTCAGGTCGATCCAGACCTCCTCACCGCGGATCTCGGCGGTGGCGGTGACCGGCTGTGGCCAGCGACTGCGGTAGTCGGGATCCAGCGCCGACCCCTCGGTCAGGGCGTGGCGCACAGCCGCGCTGACGCGCTCGGCTTCGCTGCCGCCCACGTCGAGTCGGTGGAACTCGCGGAACAAGCGCGGCCCGGTCGGGGTTTCACCGACGTAGTAGATCGGCAGCGTCTCTCTGGTAGTGGGCGCTGCGGTCTGCGACGGGGCCGGATCGCCCGGGGTGGGACTGGCCGAGGCGGTCCCTCCGGTGGCAGGACCCGCGGTCGGGTCGGGGTCGCTGTCGGTGAGGACGACGACGGCGGCGACGGTCGCTGCGGTCGCGGCCGCGGCGACGAGTACGTAGGTCCAGGGGCGTTTGCTGCTCATCGGGGTTGCCTTCGTTCGGGCCCGGATCCGGTCCAGGGCGGGTGCGGGGTCTACGTCGCGGACCGCGTCGTCGAGCAGCGCGCGGAGGCGCTGGTCGTCGGGGTCGTGGGGCTGGGTCACGGCCGGTCCTCCAGGAGTGGGCGAAGTGCGGCGGCGCCGCGAGAGGCATGACTCTTCACCGCGCCGCGGCTGATGCCGAGGGTCTCGGCGATGCCGGCCTCGTCGAGGTCGAGGTAGTAGCGCAGCGTCAGCACCTCGCGTTGCCGGACGGACAGCTGCTGGAGGGCGTCGAGCACTGCGCGCCGGCGCTCGGTCACGAGCACCTCCTCGTCGGCTCCGGCCCGTACGCCGGGTGGCGGTGGTTCGTGCCGAGCCGTCACTGCGCGGTGGCGCAGCACCGAACGAGCGCGGTTGACGACGGTCTGCCGCAAGTAGGCGAGCGCCTTGTCGGGCTCGCGCAAGGTCCGCCAACGGCCATGCATCGCCACGAACGAGTCCTGGACGATCTCCTCGGCCGTGCCCTGATCCCGCACCAGCAGCACGGCGAGACGGACCAGCGAGCGGTAGTGGACGGCGTACAAACGCTCGAGCGACCTATCGGCATCGTCGGCGTCCCACCCGCCGGGGACCCCGGCAGGGCGGTTCGCGCTCGTCATCACATCCGTCACGCTAGTTGCACGCATGAGGCGGCCTGCGGGTTCACACGCCGAGGACGGACGACTGGCGCACGCTTCGTTATCGTCGGGCCCATGAACGAGGACACCGCCGACTGCCTGTTCTGCAAGTTCGTGTCCGGGGAGATCGCGCCCGATGTGGTGCACGAGACCGACACGACCCTCGCCTTCCGTGACATCGCGCCGCAGGCGCCCACCCACGTGCTGGTCGTCCCCAAGGTGCACAGCCCGAACATCGCCGCGCTGGCAGCCGAGCACCCCACGGTCGCCGCCGACCTCTTCACCGCTGCTGCTGCCGTTGCCGAGCACGAAGGTCTCGGCGGGCACTACCGGACAGTGCAGAACACAGGGGCGGACGCGGGGCAGTCTGTCTTCCACGTGCATGTGCACGTGCTCGGCGGCCGCCCGATGGGCTGGCCACCCGGCTGAGGTCCGAAAAGCCAGCGAGCGCGGATCGGGTGCTCCCGTACCATGGACGGGTCAGTCCACCGACCCGGGAGGCGGGCCGTCCGGCCCTCATGAGCGAGACATCGAATCGGAGCGATCTGCCGCAACACGTGGTGCAGATCCCCAACAGCATCAACATGGTCGCGCTGCTCGGACCCAACGACGAGCACCTCGCACTCATCGAGTCCGCCTTCGACGCCGACGTCCACGTGCGCGGCAACCGCGTCACCTTGCGCGGGGAGTCAGCAGAGCTGGCGCTCGCCGAGCGGTTGATCGACGAGTTGGTCGCGATCCTGCGCACCGGTCAGGGCCTCAACCCCGAGACCGTCGAGCGTGCCGCCGCCATGCTGCGCCAGGAGGCCTCCGAGCGCCCCGCCGACGTGCTGAGCCTCAACATCCTGTCCAACCGGGGCCGCACGATCCGCCCCAAGACGCTGAACCAGAAGCGGTACGTCGACGCGATCGACAAGCACACGATCGTGTTCGGCATCGGCCCTGCCGGCACCGGCAAGACCTACCTCGCCGTTGCCAAGGCGGTCCAGGCGCTGCAGTCCAAGAACGTCAACCGGATCATCCTCACCCGTCCCGCGGTGGAGGCCGGTGAGCGGCTCGGCTACCTGCCCGGCACGTTGAGCGAGAAGATCGACCCCTACCTGCGGCCGCTCTACGACGCGCTGCACGACATGATCGACCCCGAGACGATCCCCAAGCTGATGGCTGCCGGCACGATCGAGGTCGCACCCCTGGCGTTCATGCGGGGCAGAAGCCTTAACGATGCGTTCGTCATCCTCGACGAGGCGCAGAACACCACCCCCGAGCAGATGAAGATGTTCCTCACCCGGCTCGGGTTCGGGTCCAAGATCGTCGTCACCGGCGACACCACCCAGGTCGATCTGCCCAGCGGTCAGCGCAGCGGTCTGCGGGTCGTCGAGGGGATCCTCAGCGAGCTCGAGGACGTGTCCTTCAACCGCCTGACGGGGCACGACGTCGTACGCCATCGCCTGGTGGGGGAGATCGTGGCCGCCTACGACATGTTCGAGGCCAACCGGCAGGCGCACGCGCTGGATCGTCGCGGTCAGGGTGGCGCCGGCTCATGAGCGTCGAGGTCCTGGAGGAGTCCGGACACGAGGTCGACGCGCGGCGCATCGCCGGCCTCAGCCGGTTCGTGCTGGACCGGTTGCGGGTCCATCGCCAGGCGGAGTTGTGCGTGAAGATCGTCGACGAGGCGACCATCGCAGAGCTCAACGAGCAGTGGATGGGCAAAGAGGGGCCGACCGACGTGCTGGCCTTTCCGATGGACGAGCTGCGTCCCGGACTGGTCGACGAGGAGCCTGAGGAAGGCGTCCTCGGTGATCTCGTGCTCTGTCCGCAGGTGGCTGCCCGCCAGGCCGAGGAGGCGCGCGCCAAGGGCCAGACCGGCTACTCGACCACCGACGAGGTCGACCTGTTGACGGTGCACGGCATCCTGCACCTGCTCGGCTACGACCACGCCGAGCCCGAGGAGCACCGGGAGATGTTCGGGCTCCAGGCACGACTCCTCGCCGAGTGGCAGGGCGTCCTGCACGGCGACGAGGTCGAGCAGTGAGCGGCAACGATCCCTGGCTTCTGATCGTCGCTGCGGTGTTGGTCGCGGTCGCGGGTCTCTTCTCGGCGGCCGAGGCGGCTCTGGCCGCGGTGTCGCGCGTGCGGGCGGAGGAGCTACAGGCCGAGGGCAGGACCGGCTCGGCCAAGTTGCTGACCATCGCGGAGGACCCCGCGCCGTACCTCAACACAGCGCTTTTCCTGCGGATGGCCTGCGAGATCGGAGCGGTCGTCCTGGTCGCCGAGGTGATGCTCGGCGTGGTGGACGACCATCGCTGGGGGGTGCTGCTGGCGATCGGCCTCATGCTGGTCGTCCAGTTCGTCGTCATCGGCGTCGCCGCGCGCACCTTGGGGCGCCAGCACGCCCAGACGGTGGGGCTGTGGAGCGCCGCCGTGGTCGTGGCAGCCACGCGCGTCCTGGGTCCGGTGCCGCGACTGCTCATCCTGCTCGGCAACATGCTCACCCCCGGTCGCGGTTTCAGCGAGGGACCGTTCTCCTCCGAGGCCGAGCTCCGCGAGCTGGTGGACCTCGCCGAGGCCAGCAAGGTGATCGAGTCCGGCGAACGCCAGATGATCCACTCCGTCTTCGAGCTCGGCGACACCATCGTGCGTGAGGTGATGGTGCCGCGCACCGACGTCGTCTTCATCGAGCGACACAAGACCCTGCGCCAGGCGATGTCCCTGGCGCTGCGCAGCGGGTTCAGCCGCATCCCGGTCATCGGCGAGAACCTCGACGACGTCATCGGCATCGCGTACCTCAAGGACGTCACCAAGCGTGTCTTCGACAAGCACGAGGCCGAGACGACCGAGCGGATCGAGACCGTCGTCCGACCCGTGATGTACGTCCCGGACTCCAAACCTGTTGACGCGCTGCTGCGGGACATGCAGGCCGAGCGCAAGCACGTCGCGGTGGTCGTCGACGAGTACGGCGGCACTGCGGGACTGGTCACGATCGAGGACATCCTCGAGGAGATCGTCGGTGAGATCACCGACGAGTACGACCGTGCCGAGGTCGAGGTCGAGCGGCTTGCCAGCGGCGGGGTGCGGGTGAGCTCGCGCTACATGGTCGACGACCTCGACGAGATCGTCGGCGTCGCCATCGACGACGACGACGTGGACAGCGTCGGCGGACTGATGGCCAAGCACCTCGGACGAGTCCCCATCGCCGGATCCGTCGTGGAGGTCCACGGTCTCCGGTTCGAGGCGGAAGGGCCGTCCGGGCGTCGCAACCGGATCGGCGCCGTCGTGATCACTCCGCTCGACCCCGACGGCGACGACACCGAAGAATCCACGGATTCCCTCTCCGACTCCCATGCCTGAGCACGTCGACGACCCCGAGGACGCCAAGCTCGTGACGTTGGCGCGGGCCGCCCGTGCACGCACGGGTGCAGCCGAGGGCGCTGCCGTGCGCGACGTGGACGGCCGCACGTACGCCGGCGCAAGCCTCTCGCTGCCCTCCCTGGAGTTGTCCGCGGTGGGGCTGTGCGTGGCGATGGCGCTGGCGAGCGGCTCGGCGGGGTTGGAAGCCGTCGTCGTCCTGGGTGAGCCGAAGGTGCGCGAGGAGGACCTCGACGTGGTGCGCGACTTCGCCGGCGGCGGCATACCGGTGTACGCCGTGTCCGCGAGCGGCGTCGTGCTCGCCTCCCTCTCCACCTGAGTGCTGGCCCCATCCGGGTGGTGCGCAGTCGGGCCATTGTGCCGGTGTCGCGCGGGGGTCCTCGCGGCTAGCTTGGTGCGGGTGGTGCACGAGATCGGACACCTCCGGCACGCCGCCGCCGTCCAGTGGCTGCGCGACTCCTATGCCGCCCTCCTGGCGGCAGCTCCGGTGCGGCTGCGCAAGCCCACCTCCAACCTCTTCCGGTCCCGCGGCGCCGCGCCCGCGAGGCTGGACGCCTCCGGCCTCACCAGCGTGATCGCGGTCGACGTCGCCGGAGCGACGGCCGATGTGCAGGGGATGTGCACCTACGAGGATCTGGTCGCCGCCACCCTCCCGCACGGACTGATCCCTCTGGTCGTGCCACAGTTGCGGACGATCACGCTCGGTGGAGCAGTCACCGGTCTCGGCATCGAGTCGACGTCGTTTCGCAACGGGCTGCCGCACGAGTCCGTCCTGGAGATGGACGTCCTCACCGGCGCGGGCGACCTGGTCCCAGTCAAGCCGGGCGACGACCTCTTCGACGCCTTTGCCAACTCCTACGGCAGTCTCGGGTACGCCGTGCGGCTGCGTATCGAGCTCGAGCGTGTCCCGGCGTACGTCGCGCTCCGCCATGTCCGGGTCCCGCTCGACGACCTGGCCTCTGTGGTCGAGCGGGTCGTGACCGAGCGCGCCTGGGAGGGGATCGCGGTCGACGGCCTGGACGGCGTCGCCTTCTCGCCGGACGAGGTCTACCTGACGTTGGCGGCCTGGACCGACGAGCCCGGTCCCACGTCTGACTACACCGGGCAGCGGAGGTGCCGCTCGGCAGCCCGCCGGGACACCTCAACCGGGCGGTCGAGGAGAGGGTGACGGCGCTCGGTGGCCACAAGTCGCTGTATTCGGAAGCGTTCTACGACGAGGCGACCTTCGACCGGCTCTACGGCACAGCCAATCTCGCCCGGGTGAAGCACGCGACCGACCCGGCTGGTCGCCTCACCCGGCTCTACGACAAGGCGGTGAACCGACAATGACCATCCTGCTCAAACCGACACCCAAGCTCAGCATCGCCGAGGCGCTGGGACGGTTGTTCCCGCACGGGGTGCCCTTCCGGTTCACGGCGTACGACGGCAGCGCGATCGGTCCGCAGGACGCGGAGGTCGGTGTGCACCTGGCCACCCCGCGCGGGTTGAGCTATCTCCTCACGGCTTCGGGCGACCTCGGCATGGTGCGGGCGTACGTCGCCGGCGACCTGGAGCTGCGTGGCGTCCACCTCGGTGACCCCTACGAAGCGTTGCGTCTCTTCGTGCGGGGGAACACGCCGACGCTGCCTCCGCCCGCCGAGGCTCTGCAGCTGCTGCGCGGCCTCGGGGTCCGGCATCTGGTCCCGCCTCCTCCGCCGCCGCAGGAGTCGCTTCCGCGATGGCGCCGGGTCCTGGAGGGCACGCGCCACAGCCGAACTCGGGACGCCGAGGCGATCCAACACCACTACGACGTCTCAAGCCGGTTCTACGAGCTGGTGCTCGGACCCTCGATGACCTATACCTGCGCCTGCTACCCGACGGCGGATGCGACGTTGGAGGAGGCGCAGGCGTTCAAGTACGACCTCGTCGCCCGCAAGCTCGACCTGCAGCCCGGGATGCGCCTGCTCGACGTGGGCCGCGGCTGGGGAGGCATGGTGATGCACGCAGCTCGCCACTTCGGGGTGCGCGCCCTCGGCGTGACGCTGTCGCGGGAGCAGGCGGTGTGGGCCCAGGCCGAGATCGAGCGTCAGGGACTCCACGCCCTGGCCGAGGTGCGTCACCTCGACTACCGCGACGTCGCCGAGGACGGCTTCGACGCCGTCAGCTCCATCGGTCTGACCGAACACATCGGCGTGCGCAACTACCCGGCGTACTTCGGCTTCCTGCGCGACCGCCTGCGGCCGGGCGGCCGGCTGCTCAACCACTGCATCACCCGCCCCGACAACCGCTTGCGCGAGACCGGCGCGTTCATCGACCGCTACGTCTTCCCAGACGGGGAGCTGACCGGGTCCGGCCGGATCATCAGCGAGATCCAGGATGCCGGACTGGAGGTCCGGCACGAGGAGAACCTGCGCGAGCACTACGCGCGCACGTGCCGCGCCTGGGCGCGCAACCTCGTCGCCCACTGGGACGAGTGCGTCGCGGAGGCGGGGGAGGCCACGGCCAGGGTGTGGGGCTTGTACCTGTCCGGGAGCAGTCGCGGGTTCGAGATCAACGACATCCAGCTGCACCAGGTGCTCGCCGTCCGCCTTCACGACGACGGCTCGTCGACCTTCCCGCTGCGCCGACGTGGCTGTCGTGAACGGGTGAGACAATCGCGCCGTGACCGAGACCCCGTTCCGCAGCGGCTTCGCCTGCTTCGTCGGCCGGCCAAATGCCGGCAAGTCGACCCTGACGAACAGACTGGTCGGGACGAAGGTGGCGATCACCTCATCACGGCCGCAGACCACGCGCACCGTCGTACGCGGCATCGTGCACCGGTCCGACGCGCAGCTCATCCTGGTCGACACTCCAGGTCTGCACCGTCCGCGGACGTTGCTCGGTGAGCGTCTGAACGACCTGGTGCTGGCGACGTGGTCGGAGGTCGACGTGGTCGCGGTCTGCTTCCCTGCCGACGAGAAGATCGGACCTGGCGACAAGTACATCGTCAACGAGCTGCGCAAGGTGCGGGGCACGGTGAAGTTCGCCGTCGCCACCAAGACGGACCTCGTTTCCCAGGAGCGACTCGCTCAGCACCTGCTCGACATCGCCGCTCTCGGCCAGGAGACGGACACCGCCTGGGCCGAGGTGGTGCCGGTGTCGGCCCTCGACGGCCACCAGGTCGACCTGCTCGCCGACCTCTTCGTGCAGCACCTGCCCGAGGGGCCGGAGCTCTATCCCGACGGTGAGCTGACCGACACCCCCGAGGAGCTCCTCGTCGCCGACCTCATCCGCGAGGCAGCGCTGGAGGGCGTGCGCGACGAGCTGCCGCACTCGATCGCGGTGGTCGTGGAGGAGATGGAGATGCGGCCCGACCGGCCCGAGGACAAGCCGCTGCTCGATGTGCACGCGAATCTCTTCGTCGAGCGCTCGTCCCAGAAGGGCATCATCATCGGCCACAAGGGCACCCGGCTCCGCGAGGTCGGCACCCAGGCACGCAAGAGCATCGAGGCGATGCTGGGCACTCCGGTCTATCTCGACCTGCACGTCAAGATCGCCAAGGACTGGCAGCGCGACCCCAAGCAGCTGCGCCGCCTGGGATTCTGACCCCAACGGCGGTCGAGCTTGCCGAGACCCCGGCGGTCGAGCTTGTCGAGACCCCGCTGGCTACGCCAACCCCGCGGGCGCCCAGCAGTAGCCGTGCCGCTGGCCGGCCCGCCACTGCTGCCGCGTGGGCCATTCCCACCCGTACTCGTACTCCAGGACGAAGTCGTTGGCGGCACGGACCCGGTCCGCGCAGACGTCGTCTCCGGCAGCCCGTACGGCGGCCGCTCCCGGATAGCGGTCGCCGCCGTCAATCGACAGCGTGCTGACCGCGACCCAGCTGTGCCGCAGGGCGCACGCCACCCGCTCGAACCCGGGAGTCCCGGGACGCGCTGTCCCGCAGAGGCCGAACGTCCTCAGAGCATCTGGTCGGTCGAGTACGCCGCGAAGCCGCTGGTCGCGCGGGAGCGGCAGCAGCTCAGAGCTCCGGCCGAGCGCGATCACGTCGCAACGGAACCACGACGCTCCGCGGTCGGCCTCCTCCAACGTCGGGCTGAACCACACGACCTGAAGTCTGCTCAGCCGCCGTCGTTCCTCGTCGCCACCCAGGAACTCGGCCAACCTCTGCGGACATGTCGTCCGCAGCTGCCGCTGGGCGCGGTCGGAGTCCACGGCGAGCGCACGCCCGTCGACCAGCAGGTCGAGCTCACCCACGTGGATGGTGCGCGCGGTGTGCCGCTTCTCGCATGGCACGGCGGGCCCAGTGTGCGTCGGGCTGGCGGCGTCTTCGAGAGTCAGCCGATAGCAGGCACCCGCGCGCGGGACGCGCAGCTCCTCGACGGGCGCCGGGGACGCGAGGGGCGGCTCCGACGTCGCGGGCGTGGAGGGCGTCGTAGCAGGGTCCTCGGCGGGCGTCGTACAACCTGCCAACAGGAGGGCGGCAACGACGAGGGCTGCTGCTCTCACTGGTCGGTCTTCGCCCAGCAGATCGATCGCCGGTTGCCGGCCTCCCAGTCCGCCTTGTGGAACCACGAGTAGCCGTAGTCGTACTCGAGCGGGAAGCCCAGCCAGGCGCCGACCGACTCCGAGCAGAAGTCGCGGGTGCGCACCTCGGCCACCCGATTGCCGGGGTAGCGGTCCTCAGCCTTGCCCAGGACGATCGTGGTCGCGGCCCGCCACGTGTGCGGTTGGTCGCAGGAGACCTTGGTGGACTCCGCAACGGTCGCGCCGTCGGCGCAGAGCAGCCACGCGTCGTCCGGTTCTCCGAGGAGTACGCCGCGCGCTGTCGTCGGCAGCTCGCGCAGCTCTTCGATGTGCTCGCCACCGCCGACGACGTCGCAGCGGTACCACCGGGCGCCGGCGTCCCACTGCTCCTCGCTCGGCCGGAACCACGCCCAGGTCAGGATCGTGCGCATCGCCAGGCTCTCCGTGCCGCCCGTGAACTCGACGAACTGCCGCTGGCAGCGCTTGTAGACCCGTGCAGCCAGGCGTGGGTCGTCTGACTCCGCCGTTGCGAACGTCCCGGGCAACTCTTCTACGAGGAACGTCTCGGCCGTGTGCGGTTCGCTGCAGGGCACCGGGTCCGTGGCGTCGCTGGACTCGCGGATGTCGGCTGCGCCCAGCTGACGGCACGCGGCGACTGCGGGCGGTTCGATCGACACTGCCGTCGGACTGTCGTCGTCCTGCGGCTCGCCGGCCGACGGGCCGGTGCACCCGGCGAGCAAGATGGCGGCACACAGGGACGCGACTGGAACGGCGACGCGAGCAGGTGGAAGTCGCACGGGGTCCTCAGCGTCGTCAGCCGGTCAGCAACGCGGCCAGGGTACCGCCGAGGTCGTACGCCGCGGCGCATTCCGACTCGCCTACCTCGCCCATGACTTCGAGGACGTCTGCGGACTGACGCCACCCGAGTCCGCCCACGATCGAGAGGACCGAGCGGCGTGCCCCCGTCAGGTCATAGCGCCCGTGCAGGTAGAGCCCGAACGGACGACCTGCCGTCTGACCCGCGGACGAGTCGGCGGAGCCGTCCTGCGACAGCGACCCGCCGACGGCCAGGAACGTGCTGTCGAAGAAGTGCTTCAATGCTCCGCTCATGTAGCCGAAGTTGGCCGGCGTGCCGAGGAGGTAGCCGTCCGCGTCCAGCACGTCCTGTGCGGTTGCTTCCAGCGCAGGGCGGGCGATCACCTCGACGCCCTCGATCTCAGGGTCTTGTGCTCCGGCCAGCACCGCGTCGTACAACGCCTGCATCGAGCGGGTGGGGGAGTGGTGCACGATCAACAGCCGCGACATGCGCCGAGGCTACGGGTTCACCCGTACGTGTTCGACGATCCGGCGGCGTCCCTCGCGTCCCTCGGGAGTGGGGAGCAGCGGGTGGACGTGGATCGCGCCTGGCACCTCCACGTAGTCGACGGACGCGCCTGCCTGGTCGCAGAGGAGCCTGCAGTCGGGGAGGGTGATGTCGCGGTCGCCGACCGTCAGCAGCGTGGGTGGGAGATCGTCGAGGGGCCCGTGGATCGGGCTGACGCGCGGGTCGTCTAGAGCGAGGCTCCCGGCCCAGGCGGCTGCCAGAGGACGGAGGCCCGGACGGCTCAGCCACGGGTCGTGCGGCTCGACCGCGTCGATGCCTGGGTTCGCCATCTCCAGGTCCAGCCAGGGGGCGATGAGGGTCAGGCTCGCCAGACGCGGGTACGCCGCAACATCCCACCTCTGTGCCACCGCCAGGGCGAGCCCGCCGCCGGCGGAGTCGCCGGCGAGGTGCACGGGCTCGTCGGCGGCGAACCCCTGGATCAACGTGTCGAGGAACGTGACCGCCTCCACCGCCGAGTGCTGGGGAGCGAGTCCGTAGTGGGGGACGACTGCACGCAGGCCGGTCTCCCGCACCAGTTGCGTGATCAGCGCCCAGTGCTGCTTGGCGATCTCGTTGACGTACGCGCCACCATGGAGATACACCAGCGTCCCGGACGCTGTCCCTTCGCGCGGCTCCACCGTGTGCACGTCGAACCCGCCCACAGACGCAACCGAGACGCTGTGCTCGCGATCCAGCCGAGGAGGAGCAGCAGTGGGTCCCTTCGGCTCCTGCAGCAGCCGGCGGCCACCGTCCTCGGTGGCGTACCTGCGGCTACGGGTGGCGCCGATGAACGCCGCCACCGCACGCATCTGCCAACTGGGTGTCACACCACTCCTCGAGGGTCGGTTGTGGGCGGTCCGCGACGTACTGCCACGGCAACGGGTATCGTAGGCCCGTCATGACGCGCAGCCTCCTCCTTCGCTGCCGCAGCGAGGTCTGAACTTCCGGACCCCCTCGCTGCGGAGTTCGGTGCTGTTTCCGGAGACCTTCCGACACCCGACCAGCGAGGACCCCTCATGAACCGCCAGCAATCCTCCGGGATGCCCTTCGAGCGCTACCGCGCCTTCCCGCCGATCGACCTGCCCGACCGCACCTGGCCGCACCGCACCTTCGACACCGCGCCCCGGTGGCTCTCCACCGACCTGCGCGACGGCAACCAGGCGCTCATCGACCCGATGACCCCGGCGCGCAAGATGAAGATGTTCGACCTCCTGGTCCGGATGGGCTATAAGGAGATCGAGATCGGCTTCCCCTCGGCCAGCCAGACCGACTTCGACTTCGTCCGGCAGGTGATCGAGGGCGGGCACGTGCCCGAGGACGTCACGATCTCGGTGCTGACCCAGGCGCGCGAGGACCTCATCGAGCGCACGGTGCAGTCGCTGGTTGGGTCGCCGCGCGCGACCGTCCACCTCTACAACGCCACTGCGCCGCTGTTCCGCCGCGTTGTGTTCGGCGTCGAGCGCGACGAGTGCCGCAGCATCGCGGTGCGCGGCACCGAGATCGTGATGAAGTACGCCGAGCAGTACCTCGGCGACACCGAGTTCGGCTACCAGTACTCACCGGAGATCTTCACCGGCACCGAGCTGGAGTTCGCCCTCGAGGTGTGCGAGGCGGTCACCGACGTCTGGCAGCCGGACGCCGACCGCGAGATCATCCTCAACCTGCCGGCGACGGTGGAGATGTCGAGCCCGAACGTCTACGCCGACCAGATCGAGTGGTTCTCCCGCAACCTGACCCGGCGCGAGCACAGCGTGATCTCGCTGCACCCGCACAACGACCGGGGCACGGCCGTCGCCGCGACAGAGCTGGCGCTGATGGCCGGCGCCGACCGCGTCGAGGGCTGCCTCTTCGGCCACGGCGAGCGCACCGGCAACGTCTGCCTGGTGACCCTGGGCATGAACCTCTTCAGCCAGGGCATCGACCCGCAGATCGACTTCGCCATCGACGGCGGCATCGACGAGATCCGCCGCACGGTCGAGTACTGCACCCAGCTGCCGGTCCACCCCCGCCACCCCTACGCCGGCGACCTCGTCTACACGGCGTTCTCCGGCTCGCACCAGGACGCGATCAAGAAGGGCCTGGAGGACCTCGAACGTCGAGCGGCCGAGGTCGGCAAGCCCGTCCGCGAGATGCCGTGGGAGGCGCCCTACCTGCCCATCGATCCGCACGACGTGGGCCGCACCTACGAGGCGGTCATCCGGGTCAACAGCCAGTCCGGCAAGGGTGGCGTGGCCTACATCATGAAGAGCGACCACAAGCTCGACCTGCCCCGCCGTCTGCAGATCGAGTTCTCCCGGGTGGTGCAGGAGGTCACCGACACCGAGGGTCGTGAGGTGACCCCGGACGAGATCTGGCGGCACTTCAGCGCCACCTACCTCGACCGCGAGGTGCCTCTGAAGCTGAACTCCGTGCACACCTCCTCCGCCGCCGGCCAGTCCGACGAGCTCAGCGTCAATGTCTACGCCCAGGGCGAGCTGCACACTCTCGAGGGCAGCGGCAACGGTCCGATCGCGGCGTTCGTCGACGCGCTGAGTCGCATCGGGTACGACGTCCGGGTCCTCGACTACGCCGAGCACGCGCTGTCCTCCGGGGACGACGCCAGCGCCGCGGCGTACGTCGAATGCGCGGTGGGCGACCAAGTGCTGTGGGGCGTCGGCATCGACCCCAACATCGTCCGCGCGTCGCTGAAAGCGGTCGTGTCGGCGATCAACCGCGCCTGACCATGCCCGGAATGGGCGATTCGGCTTCCCCCTTCCCATCGGTCTGACAGGCTGTGTCCCGTCAGTGGGAGGACTGCGTGAGCTAGGCGGACGCATGACGCAGGTGCAGGAGGCGGAGCCGCAGGCGCGGCAGACGATGTCTGCCCTGCCTCAGCCCGTCATCAGGCAGGCCGTCATGGCGGTGCCGATCGTCGCCGACCTCGTGATCCTGCTCAGCCGCGGTGACCTGGGGAAGCTCAGTCCCTACTACGCGGTCGGGATCGCGGTGTTCTTCGCGGCGACCGTCGTCTCCGCGGTGCTGCCACGTCATGTGTCATCCGCCGGCCTCATCCTGGTCATTCCGTTCCTCGATTTGGGCGCCATCGGCCTGATGCGGCTGGTGCCGGACGGCAACGGACTCGGTCTGCTCGCGGTGCTGCCGGCGATGTGGCTCGCGGTCGACCTGAGGCTGCGTGGGGTGGTGCTGGCCTTGGTCGGCATCCTCGGGCTCATCACCGTCCCGTCGCTGCTCTACTTCGGATACGAGGCATCGTGGTGGTCGCGCGGGCTCCTCATCCCGATCATCTCCACGATGGTCGGACTGACCGCTGTGGGGACCGTGCAGGTGTGGTCCCGGCAGAACCAGGAGCTCGAGGAGCAGGGCAAGCGACTGGAGGAGGCGCTGCGGCAGACGACCGAGGACCGTGCCCTCAACGAAGCCGTGGTCAAGGCGGTCGACATCGGCCTGGTGGCACTGGATCGCACCGGCGCCTATCGCTACGTCAACCCCAAGCAGCAGGGCTTCCTCGACCTCGCCTTCCCTGAAGGTCATCTCGGTCGCGCCGGTCAGACCGGTTTCGTCTTCGCCCCGGATCGCGTGCGGCGCATGGTGCCTGAAGACATGCCCAGCACCCGGGCGATGAAGGGGGAGGAGTTCACCGACCATCTGATGTGGGTCGGCGAGGACCCCGCCACCCAGAAGGCGCTCTCGGTCTCCGCGACCCCGGTGCGAGACGCTGCGGGGCAGTTCAACGGCGCCGTGCTGGCGTACAAGGACGTCACCGATCTGATGGCCGCGTTGCGGATCAAGGACGAGTTCGTCGCCTCGGTGTCCCACGAGCTCCGCACCCCGCTGACCTCGATCATGGGGTTCTTGGACCTCGTCCTCGACGAGGACGACATCTCGACATCGGTGCGTCGCAACCTCGACGTCGTCAAGCGCAACTCCGAACGGTTGCTGCGGCTCATCGGCGACCTGCTCCTCGCCGCGCAGGTCGACCAAGGACACATCCCGCTGGATCGCCGCGACACCGACATCACCGCTCTGCTCGGGCAGGCAGTGACCGACCTGACGCCGTACGCCCACGAGAGCGGCATCGACGTCGAGGTGGAACTGTCCGAGGCCGTCACCATGTTCGTCGACCCGGGCAGGCTGCGCCAGGTGGTCGACAACCTGCTGAGCAACGCGATCAAGTACACCGCTCGAGGCGGCGCAGTGCACGTGGCCGTACGCCGTGAGCCGGACCAAGTGCGGATCGAGGTCGCCGACGATGGCATCGGCATCGCACCGGAGGACCTGGGGCTCCTCTTCGACAGGTTCTTCCGTGCCCAGGAGGCGCAGATCCGTGCGATCCAGGGCATCGGCCTGGGTCTGGCGATCAGCAACGCGATCGTGGAAGCGCACGGTGGGCACATCGAGGTCGACTCAGCGGCCGGCAAGGGAAGCACCTTCGCGATCTGCCTGCCGCTGCCTCGGGGATCGGGCGCAGAGGGTCCCGCCACCGGGAGCGTCGCATGGGACCGCGACGTCCGCGTCTGACAGGCTGAGAGAGTGAGCAGTCGGCCGTTCCGCGCGGGAGAATGAGGTCGTGCCCCTCTATCGCGACGAGGCCGTCGTGCTCCGCACCCAGAAACTCGGCGAGGCCGACCGGATCATCACCCTGCTGACCCGCGCCCATGGCCGGGTCCGCGCCGTGGGCAAGGGCGTACGCCGGACGTCGTCGCGGTTCGGCTCCCGGCTCGAGCCGTTCAGCCACGTCGACGTGCAGTTCGCCGAGGGCCGGTCGCTCGACGTCGTCACCCAAGTCGAGACCCTGCACCCGTACGCCGCCCGCATCGGAGCCGACTACGCGGCGTACACGATGGGCACGGTGATGCTGGAGACGGCGGAGCGGCTGGTCTTGGAGGACAAGCAACCCGCCCTGCAGCAGTACCTCCTGCTCGTCGGTGCCCTCAGGGCGATGTGCGAGACCGGCCGCGCTCCTGCTCAGGTGCTCGACTCCTACCTGCTGCGTTCCCTGGCGGTCGCCGGCTATGCGCCGTCGTTCGAGGCCTGCGCCCGCTGTGGCGTCGAGGGTCTCCACGTCGCGTTCAACCCCTCCGCCGGCGGGATGCTCTGCTCCGACTGCCGACTGCCGGGGTCGGCGCGCCCGGCCGAGGACACCGTGCGGGTGCTGGGGGCGCTGCTGGCCGGTGACTGGGATGTGGTCGCCGCTACCGAGGAGCGGCACCTGCGCGAGGCCAGTGGGCTCGTCGCGGCCTACCTGCAGTGGCATCTCGAGCGCGGACTGAAGTCCTTCACGCACCTGTATCGCTGAGCTCTGCCGCCAACCGGTCGATGGTGGTGTTGAACTTCTCCAGCAACCGGCCGAGCTCGGTCCGTTCTTCCTCCGACCAGTCGGCCAGGATCCGGGCCAGCCACTCCCGCCGTCTCGCGCGAGTCTCCTCCAGCATGGCCACGCCGTCCGCGCTCAGTGACAACACGGCGGCACGTCGGTCCTGGGGGTCCGGGGTGCGCTCCACGAAGCCCTCGCGCTCCAGCGACTGCACCTGCCGGGTGATGGTGGACGGGTCGAGGCCGAACGCCGAAGCGAGCTCGCCGAGCCGCTGCGGACCGTGATCGCGGATCCAGCACATGATCCCGTAAGCAGCCCGGTCGAGCGAGATCTCGCCCGTGCTGGTGGAGAGGTGGATGTGCTGCACGCGGCGCAGCAGGACGGTGAGCTGCTGCTCGATCTGTGATGTGTTCACGCGCGGCCTCCGGTCCCTGGATCGAGTGTAGGTCGGGTACGCCAGGATGGGATCGTGCAGAAACGCCGTCGACCGCCCCCGCCACGCCGCGAGGTCCGGCCGCCGACGCCGCATCCGTCAGGGGCCAGGCCACCGCACATCCCGGCAGAGCTCGTGCCGGCGCATGTCGCGATCGTGATGGACGGCAACGGCCGCTGGGCCAAGGAGCGGGGGCTGCCGAGGACGGCCGGGCACGAGCAGGGGGAGAGCTCGCTCTTCGACGTGGTGGAAGGTGCGATCGAGATCGGGGTCAAGGCCATCTCGGCGTACGCCTTCTCCACGGAGAACTGGTCGCGCTCACCCGACGAGGTGCGCTTCCTGATGGGCTTCAACCGCGACGTCATCCGGCGGCGCCGCGACGAGATGCACGAGCTCGGCGTCCGGGTGCGGTGGGCCGGCCGGGCACCCAAGCTGTGGCGCTCGGTGATCCAAGAGCTGCGCACCGCCGAGGAGCTCACCCGCCACAACGACGTGCTGACCCTGACGATGTGCGTCAACTACGGCGGACGCGCGGAGCTCGCCGACGCGGCCAGGGCGCTCGCCCAGGATGTCGCCGCCGGGAAGATCGACCCGGACAAAGTCGACGGCAAGGTCTTCTCCCGCTACCTCTACGTGCCCGAGCTGTCCGACGCCGACCTGGTCTGGCGGACCTCCGGGGAGCAACGCCTGTCGAACTTCATGCTGTGGCAGGCGGCGTACGCCGAGCTCGTCTTCACCGACGTCCTCTGGCCCGACGTCGACCGCCGTCACCTGTGGGAGGCGATCGACCTCTACGCCCGCCGCGACCGCCGCTACGGCGGCGCCCTGCCCAACGCCTGACTCCGCCCCGGCTCGCCGCCAGCGCGCGCTTTCCGACGTTCTCGTCGTAGGCGGGCCCATTTCTCAGCAGGAACGTCGGAAAGCTCTGCCTGTGGCGTTCGTCCCGGCCGATGCGGACGCATCCCTCCCCGAGCAGCGGGTGGCGGAGGCGGCGATTCACGTCCCGGACGGAGGGGCGCTCACGGGGTGGGCGAGCCTGCTCCTCCACGGCGGGGCGTACTTCGACGGCGTGCTTCCCGACGGTTCCCGGCTGCCCGTGCCGATGGTGGCGGGGCGGTCGACCGGGCACCGTACTCCTGCGGGCATCACGATGTCCTACGAGCCTCTCGGTCTCGCCGAGTCGACCATCCGCCACGGGGTCCCGGTCACCGAGCCCACCCGGGCGCTGTTCGACGAGATGCGAAGACCCGAGGCAGGCCGGGCAGCCGTGGTCGCCTTGGACATGGCGCTCGCAGCGAAGCTGCTGACGGTCACCGATGTGCACGAGATGCTGGCCGCGCGAACGAGGTGGCGACGATCCACGCTGGTGGCTCGAGCATTACCGCTCGGCAGCGAGCGCTCGCGATCGCCCAACGAGACCCGGCTCCGACTGATGTGGATTCTGGACGCGGAGCTGCCCACCCCGTTCGTCAACCGCGAGCTCTTCGACCTGCACGGGGACTTGGTATGCGTCCCCGACCTCTTCGATGAGGAAGCGGGTGTGGTGGTCGAGTTCGAGGGGGCTGCTCATCGGGGAGCTACGCGCCACGCGCGAGACGTGGCTCGGGAGGAACGTTGCCGCATGCTTGGACTCGAGTACTGCAAGATCACCGGTCCCGACCTGTGGAACCCCAAGATGGTGGTGGACCGACTCCTCAATGTGCGAGGGCGGGCAGCCTTCGCGCCTCCCGGGGAGCGGTCGTGGACTCTCCGCCCACCGCCGTACTGGAGGCCGCTGTAGCTCTCCGACGTTCCTGCTCGAGATCAGCTTCTGGCACGACGAGAACGGCGGAGAGCTCGGTCAGCGGTCAGTCGGTGCAGGAGGGACAGAGGCCGAAGATCTCCAAGGTGTGGCTGACGTCGGTGAACCCGTGCTGTGCGGCGACGCCAGCGGCCCAGCGCTCGACGGCAGGTCCCTCGACCTCGACGGTGTGCCCGCAGCCGCGGCAGACCAGGTGATGGTGGTGGCTGGCGCTGCAGCGGCGGTAGCGGGTCTCCCCGTCCTCCGAACGCAGCACGTCGACCTGCTCGGCGTCGGCGAGGGACTGCAGGGTGCGATAGACGGTCGAGAGGCCGACGTTCTCGCCGGTGCTGCGCAGGAGGTCGTGGATCTCCTGGGCGGACCGGAAGTCCTCGAACGTGTCCAGGCAGGCGGCCACCGCCCGGCGCTGCCGGGTCGGCCTGCCACCGGCGGGGATCGGGGCTTCAGTGCTCGTCATAGTGCTCTCCGTGTGGCGCGTGCCTGTGTCCGTCGTGCAGGTAGTCCAGGTGGTCGCCGTGCGGGACCGCCGGATGGCCGCAATCCGGCCCGTGCACGTGGTCGTGGTCGTCCGGTACGACGTCGTGCGGGTCGTCGAGGTCGAAGGGGTCCGCGGCGGGCTGGAACGGCTCGGTCGCTCTGCGTCGATGTCGCACTGCTGCACCCAGCGGCCAGGCCAGTGCGAAGCCGGCGAGCGCCAGCAGGACGATGGTCGCCCCAGGGGCCACGTCGACCTGCGCCGAGACGAGCACTCCTCCCACCGACGCCGCGGTGCCCAGAACCATCGAGAACAGCAGCGTGTCGCGGAAGGTTCGAGTGAGCTGCTGTGCGGTGGCGACCGGGACGACCATCAACGCACTGACCAGCAACAGCCCGACGGTGCGCATCGCCACCGTCACGCTGAGGGCGGCCAGCACGGAGACGAGCAGGTTGTAGAAGCGCACGCGTAGCCCGCTCACCCGCGCGAAGTCCGGGTCGTGCGCCACCACGAACAGCCTCGGGGCCAGGCCGACGGCGACGACCACGACCACGGCGGCGAGACCTGCTGTCACCCACAGGTCCTGGACTCCCACGGTCGTGATGGAGCCGAAGAGGTAGCGGTTCAGCACCGCCGCGCTCTGACCGGCGAGCCCGATGAGGAGCACACCCCCCGCGATGCCGCCGTAGAACAACAGTGCAAGCGCGACATCACCGCTCGCTGCCCCGCGCTCGCGGACGATCTCGATGATCACCGCGGCGAGGATGGCGACCAGGACCGCGGTGACAGTCGGGGAGGTGCCGGTGAGCAACCCGACGGCGACCCCGGTCACTGCCACGTGCCCGATGCCGTCGCCCATCAGCGACTGGCGACGCTGGACGAGGTACGTGCCGACCGCGGGGGCGGCGAGTCCGGTGAGCAGGGCTGCGAGGAGTGCCCGCTGGACCAATTCGTAGGCCAGGATGCTCATCGCGACCCCTCCTCGGCGACGCGCTCGAGCGGCGCCTCGACCAACGGGGTGTGCTCGGCGTCGGGGTCGGCGGGGTGATGGTGCCCATGAGGAGCGTGCCGGAACGATGCCAGCGGCTCGCCGTCGTACGCGATCCGTCCATCACGCATCACGACGGTGCGGGTGATGAAGGGAGCGAGGGGACCCAGCTCGTGTGCGACGAGCACGATCGTGGTGCCGCGCTCGACGAGGCGGCCCATGATGTCGGCGAAGACGTCCTGATGCGCCACGTCCACGCCGGCCATCGGCTCGTCGAGCACCAGCAGGTCAGGATCCCCGGCCAACGCGCGAGCGATCAGCACCCGCTGCTGCTGGCCGCCGGACAACGTGGCGGCACCGTCACGCGCACGGTCGGCCAGATCGACGGCGTCCAGAGCCGCGCGCACCGCCTCCTTGTCGGCGCGGCGGATCGGCAGCAGCGGCGGCCGGTGCGCGGCGCGCCCGGAGGCGACGACCTCCCACACCGACGCCGGTACGCCGGAACCGGCGGTCACGCGCTGGGGGACGAACCCCACGCGTCGCCAATCGCGGAAGTCCTGCAGATCGGTCCCATAGAGCCGCACGCTGCCCCGGTGCAACGGCACGAGGCCCAGCACCGTTCGCACGAGGGTGGACTTCCCCGACCCGTTCGCCCCGAGCACGGCGGTGACTTCGCCGGCGTGGAGCACCAGGTCGACGCCGCGCAGGATCGGGCGTCCGCCGAGGACGACGCCGCCGTTCTGCACCTCGACGACCTGAGCGCCGCGGGTCACTGGCACCGATTCGCCTTTCGTAGGGCGTCGAGGTTCTGCGCCATCAAGGAGAGGTAGTCCTCGTCGGCGGTGTCGTCGCTGAGTCCTTCGACGGGATCGAGCAGTGCGACGTCCAGGTCGAGATCGGCTGCGATGGTCTGGGCCATGCCCGAGCTTTCCTGCGGCTCGGCGAAGACGGTGGTGACGCCGGCATCGCTGATCATGTCCTGCAGCTCCGCCACGTGCTGGAGCGAGGGCTCGGCCTCGGGCGAGATGCCGGCGATCGAGGCGAACTCCAGTCCGTACTTCTCCAGGTAGCCGAAGGCGTCGTGGCTCACCACCACCGTCGAGAGCTCGCAGCGCCCGAGACCGTCGGCGTACGCCGTATCGAGCTCGTGGAGGTCGTCCAGCAGCTGTGCGAGGTTGGCGCGGAAGTCGTCGGACCGGTCCGGTGCCGCCACTGAGAGCGCGGAGGTCACAGCCTCGGCGGCGGACCCCATCCGCTCGGGGTCGAGCCAGAAGTGGGGGTCGAGCGGCCCGTGGTCGTGGTCGTGGGCCTCCTCCTCCTCCCCCTCCAAGGAGCGAAGGTCCACGACATCGCTCAGTTCCACGACACGGTCGGGACCGGCCTGTTCTACGGCCTCGTCGACGGCGGACTCGAACCCCTTCAGGTACACGACCAGATCGGCGTCGCTGAGCGAAGCGGTCTGGGCGATCGTGAGCTCGACCTCGTGCGCTCCGCTGTTGGAGGCAAGGGTGCTGACCTCGACATGGTCGCCGCCGATGTACTCGGCCAAGAACTGCAAGGGATAGATCGACGTCACCACTGCTGGACGGTCGCTGGCACCATCGGTCCCGGGAGAGCACCCGGCGGCGGCGAGACCGATCAGCACTGCGGTGAGAGAGCGGGCGACAGAGGCCCGCGAAAACAACATGGGAACCATTGTCAATTGAGTTGAGAATCGTTGTCAACTGGCCTCGACAGGCTCGACCTGCGGTCATGGGGTGGAATAGGCAGGTGATCGTCATCAACCGGTTCCGCAGCCCCCACGACGCCGAGGACGACCTGCGGGTCGAGCTCGAGGCCGCGCTGGCGGTCCTGGCTGCGCAACGCGGGTACGTCGACGGTCACGTCGGCCGCAACGTCGATGATCCGAGCTTGTGGCTGCTCCAGACGCAGTGGGTCGGGCCCGGCGCCTACCGCCGCGCGCTGTCGGCGTACGACGTCAAGCTCCACGCCTGGGAAGTGCTGGGTCAGGCCCTGGAGGAGCCGAGCGCCTACGAGATCCTGCGCCCCGGGGAGGACTCCAACCGGGCGGAGCCGCGGCATACCGGATGAGTCGCCCCGGCTACCCTGAGTGCTCGTTCGTCATCAGTTCACCCCGCCCTCAGACGCCGTCAGCCAGTGGCGTCCTCTCCCCAGGAGCAAGCGTGTCCGCGAAGCCCGGTGCCACCATCGACAACGTCGTCAGCCTCGCCAAGCGCCGGGGGTTCGTCTTCCCCTGCGGCGAGATCTACGGCGGCACCCGCTCCGCCTGGGACTACGGACCGCTTGGCGTCGAGCTCAAGGAGAACATCAAGCGCCAGTGGTGGAAGGCGATGGTGCAGAGCCGCGAGGACGTCGTGGGTCTGGACTCCAGCGTCATCCTTCCCACCGCGACCTGGAAGGCCAGCGGCCACGTCGACACCTTCAGCGACCCGCTGACTGAGTGCCAGTCGTGCCACAAGCGGTTCCGCGCCGACCACCTGCAGGAGCAGGCGCATGAGCGCATGAGCAAGAAGGGCGACGCGCCGGCCACGCCGGACGACGTCGACCTCGCCACGCTCGCGTGCCCCAACTGCGGCACCCGCGGCGCATGGACCGAGCCGCGCCAGTTCTCAGGCCTGCTGAAGACCTTCCTCGGCCCGGTCGAAGACGAGACCGGGCTGCACTACCTGCGCCCCGAGACCGCGCAGGGCATCTTCCTCAACTTCGCCAACGTCGTGACCAGCGCGCGCCGCAAGCCGCCGTTCGGCATCGCCCAGATCGGCAAGAGCTTCCGCAACGAGATCACGCCCGGCAACTTCATCTTCCGCACGCGCGAGTTCGAGCAGATGGAGATGGAGTTCTTCGTCCGTCCCGGCGAGGACGAGGAGTGGCACCAGTACTGGATCGACGAGCGCACCAACTGGTACGTCGAGCTCGGCATCGCCCGCGAGAACCTGCGGCACTACGAGCACCCCCAAGAGAAGCTCTCGCACTACTCCAAGCGGACCGTCGACATCGAGTACCGCTTCCAGTTCGCCGGCTCGGAGTGGGGCGAGCTCGAGGGCATCGCGAACCGCACCGACTTCGACCTCTCCACTCACTCACAGCACTCCGGCCAGGACTTGTCGTACTTCGACCAGGCCCGTGACGAGCGTTACGTGCCCTATGTCATCGAGCCCGCCGCTGGGCTCTCTCGCAGCCTGATGACGTTCCTGGTCGAGGCGTACGCCGAGGACGAGGCCCCCAACACCAAGGGCGGGGTCGACAAGCGCACCGTGCTGCGGCTGGACCGCCGGCTGGCGCCGGTCAAGGTCGCGGTGCTGCCGCTGTCGCGCAACTCCGATCTCACCCCCAAGGCGAAGGCGGTGGCAGCCGAGCTGCGCCAGCACTGGAACGTCGAGTTCGACGACGCCGGCGCCATCGGCCGCCGCTACCGCCGCCAGGACGAGATCGGTACGCCGTTCTGCCTCACCGTCGACTTCGACACCCTCGAGGACGATGCGGTGACGATCCGCGACCGCGACTCGATGGCTCAGGAGCGCGTCTCGCTGAGCCAGGTCACGTCGTACTTCGCGGAGCGTCTCCTCGGCTGCTGAGCAGCCGACAGGCACAATGGCCCGCGTGCGCACCCTGACCCGCCCTCGTCTCGTCCGACTGGCGGCCCCGCTGGCCGCTGGTGTCCTCGTGCTCACGGCCTGCGGTGGTGATGACACTTCGGCCGACCCGCCCGAGGAGACCACCCCGGCCGACACCGCCGCGGAGACCGCCGACGCGGACGTCACACCGGAGGGCACCCAGTTGGCCTTTGGCGACACCGCGACGGTCGCGCCGGACCCAGAGGACACCGAGGCGCTGCTCGACCTCACCGTGCTCTCGGCCAAGCAGGGGGCACTGAAGGACTTCGCGGGCTTCGACATGAAGGACCCCTACCGCAAGAACGCGCACTACTACTACGTGCGCGTCGAGGTCGGCAACGCCGGCGAGGAGCCCGTCGCCGGCGGCGAGGTGCCGCTGTGGGGAGTCAGCGGTGAAAACACCCTCCTCCCGGTGGTGAAGTTCACCTCGGCGTTCAAGAAGTGCCCGACCGACGAAATGCCGGAGAGCTTCGCGCCCGGCGACACCCTGCGCACGTGTCTGGTCTACCTCTCCCCGAACAAGGGCAGCCTGGAAGGCCTGAGCTTCCGCCCCACCGAGGAGTACGTCCCCATCGAGTGGCACGGCGAGGTCGAGCCGCTGCCGACGAAGAAGGGCAAGAAGAAGAACAACTGATTTGGGCGGCGCCCGTCGCCCACGGACAATGGGCGCCATGTCCGCAGCACCCGCCCTCCAGCTGGGGTCCCTCCGAGTGGAGACCCCGGTCGTGCTCGCCCCGATGGCGGGGATCACCAACGCGGCGTACCGCCGGCTCTGCCTGGAGATGGCGCGCGCCAAGGGCGGAGACGGGCTCTTCGTCTGCGAGATGATCACCTCCCGCGGCATCGTCGAGCGTGACGCTCATACGTTGTCGATGCTGGCCTTCGACGACCTCGAGGACGTCCGGTCGGTGCAGCTCTACGGCACCGATCCGGCGTACGTCGGCAAGGCCGCGGAGATCCTGTGCGCCGAGTACGGCGTGCATCACATCGACCTGAACTTCGGCTGCCCGGTCCCCAAGGTCACCCGCAAGGGCGGGGGCGGGGCGCTGCCCTACAAACGCGGGCTGCTCGCCGAGATCCTCACCGCCGCGGTGGCCGCCGCCGCGCCGTACGACGTGCCGGTCACGATGAAGACGCGCAAGGGCATCGACGACGACCACCTGACCTATCTCGACGCCGGCCGGATCGCGCAGGAGACCGGCGTTGCGGCGATCGCGCTGCACGGCCGGACCGTGGCCCAGGCCTATTCCGGGACAGCCGACTGGGACGCCATCGGTGAGCTGGTTGCCCACGCCGACATCCCCGTCCTCGGCAACGGCGACATCTGGGAGGCGAGCGACGCGCTGCGGATGGTCGAGCAGACCAGGGCAGCGGGAGTCGTCGTCGGGCGAGGTTGTCTGGGGAGGCCGTGGCTCTTCGGAGACCTCGCGGCCGCGTTCGCGGGCGGGAACGCCACGCAGCTTCCGACACTCGGCGAGGTCGCGGCGATGATGCGCCGCCACGCCGAGCTGCTGGCCCACTACCTCGGCGAGGAGCGCGGATGCCGGGAGTTCCGCAAGCACGTCGCCTGGTACCTCAAGGGCTTCCGCGCCGGTGGCGAGCTGCGCCGCGGGCTGGGACTCGTGAACAGCCTGGCCAACCTGGACCGGCTGCTGAGCGAGTTGGACGCCGCCGAGCCGTTCCCTGTGTCCGAGCTGGGCGCCCCCACAGT
>JBHWSH010000081.1:0-15518 GCA_043427135.1 Marmoricola sp.
CCGGGGTCTCGACAAGCTCGACCGCCGATACCGAGACCACCCCGTCCTGGTACCCCCCGACCGGGCCGGTGCCACCAGCACCGACCCCGAAGCGCCCGAAGCGATCCGGCCCCCTCCTCTTCGGCCCCACCCTGGCTCTGATCGCCTTGAGCCTGGGCGCTCTCGGGCTCTACGACACCAGCGGCGGAGCGGTGGCCGACGTGGCCTACCCCGTCCTCGCCCTCGCGGTGACCGGCGCGATGCTCGTCGTCGGCGCCTTCGTCGGCCGGCCAGGCGGCTTGATCGCTCTTGGCGTCATCGCTCTGGTGACCTCGTCCGTCATGCGGGTGGGCGATCTGAACTTCACCGGCGACCAGGACGAGGTCCTGCGCCCGGCCGTCGCGACGAGCGTGCAGAACGAGTACCGGATGCCGGCAGGCCGGCTGGAGCTCGACCTTCGACGAGTCAGCGACCTCGAGGAGCTGAACGGCCGCACCGTCGAGATCGACGGCAACGTCGGCGAGATCGTCGTGGTCCTCCCCCGCGACCTGGCCGCGACGGTGGACGCAAGGACCAACTTCGGATCCATCGACATCGGCGGCGCGAGCAGCGAGGGCATCAACCTGACTCGCGTAACCGACGTCGGAGACCCCGGCGACGCGGTGGCGGAGATCGACCTGGTGCTGCAGATGCGCGCCGGACACATCGAGGTGAGGCAGTGATGTACGAGACCCAGAGCAGCGCCCGTCGGACGACCAGCATCCCCCACCTGGTGATTGGCCTGATCTTCCTCGGCATTGCCGGCATGTGGGCCTTGGCGGCGACGGGGGCGGTGGACTACGACGGCGAGAAGTGGGTGCTGCCACTCGTCCTGGTCATCGCCGGCGCGGTGGGTCTGCTGATCTCGCTGGGCGGGGCGTTCCGGTCGTCCCGCACGCGCGACACCACCGACGAGGAGGACACCAGCCCTCTGCTGTGACACAACTCCCACCCCCGGACGGGCGAGCGGACCGAAACTGGTTCGCCTCGCCCGTCCGGCGTACCTAGAGTTGTGCGGTGATTCGCCTGCCGCTCTCCCACCCCGGCGTCGCCGACCACCGGTCCCCCGGTCGGCTGCTGTGGTGGCTGGCGCGCGGACAGAAGCGGCTCATCGCCGCGGGCATGGCGTTCGGCACGGTGTGGATGCTCTGCCAGGCGGTGATGCCGGCGGTGATCGGCGCGGCCATCGACCGCGGCGTCGCCGCCCGCGACCTGTCCACTCTTGCGCTCCTGGTCGGGCTGATGTTCGTCCTGGGCGTCGTGCAATCGGTCTCGGGGATCATGCGCCACCGGTTCGCGGTCTCCAACTGGCTGGTCGCGGCGTACCGGGTCGTCCAGCTGGTCACCCGTCAGGCGACTCGGCTCGGGGCCTCGCTGCCGCGGCAGGTGCCGACCGGCGAGGTCGTCGCGATCGGCAACAACGATTTGAGTCACTTCGGCCACGCGATGGACATCACCGCGCGCGCCACCGGAGCGGTCCTGTCGTTCCTCGTCGTGGCGGTCCTTCTCTTGCAGACCTCGGTGACGCTCGGGCTGATGGTGCTGGTCGGCGTACCGCTGGTGATGCTCCTGCTCGGCCCGGTCCTGCGCCCGTTGCAGCAACGCACGATGGCCCAGCGCGAGCAGACCGGCCAGCTGTCCAACATCGCCAGCGACATCGTGTCCGGGCTGCGGGTGCTGCGCGGCATCGGCGGCGAGCAGGTGTTCCACGTCCGCTATGCCCGTGAGTCCCAGCGCGTGCGCGCCGCCGGCGTACAGGTCGCGCGGCTGCAGTCGGTCGTCGACGCCGCCCAGGTCTTCATCCCCGGCGTATTCGTCGTGTCCGTGGTGTGGCTTGGCGCGCGTCTGGCCGTCCAGGGCGAGATCTCGGTGGGCGACCTGGTCGCGTTCTACGGCTACGCGGCGTTCCTGATGATCCCGCTTCGCACGCTCACCGAGGCGCTCAATCACTGGATCCGAGCGTTCGTCGCGGCGCGTCGCCTCTGTCGCTACCTCGCACTCACGCCTGACCACCGCGACGCGCCCAAGGGCCGTGCCGCGGTGCCCCCGGAGCACGGCGACCTCATCGACGTCACCAGCGGTCTGCGCGTGCGGCACGGCCGAATGACCGCGGTCGTCTCCGACCGGCCCGACGACACCGCTGCCATCGCCGACCGTCTCGGCCGCTACCTGCCGGGCGAGGTGCGGTGGGGCGACGTACCGCTGGAGCGGATTCCGCTGCAGGACGTACGCCGCCGCGTCCTCGTCTCCGACATCGCCGCCACCTTGTTCTCCGGAGAGCTCGGTGAACAGCTCGACGTACGCCGCCAGGGCGCGGCCTCGGTGCTGCGCGCCCTGCACGCCGCGGATGCCGAGGACGTCGTCGAGCTGCTCGAGGACGGGCTCTCGACCGAGATAGCCGAACGAGGCCGGTCGTTCTCCGGCGGCCAGCGGCAACGCCTGGTGCTGGCCCGTGCCCTGGCTGCCGATCCCGAGGTGCTGGTGCTGGTCGAGCCCACCTCGGCGGTCGACGCCCACACCGAGGCCCGGATCGCGGATCGTCTCCGCGAGGCCAGGCGTGGACGCACGACGGTGGTCGTGAGCACGAGCCCGCTGATCCTCGACCGCGCGGACGAGGTCGCCTTCGTCGCCGACGGTCGGGTCGTCGCCGTCGGGGAGCACCACACGCTGCTGCGCGACCTGCCGGCGTACCGGGCGGTCGTCACGCGCGAGGTCGACGAGGAGGTACGCCGATGAGTACGACGCTGCCGGTGGCCGACACCTCGCAGATGCGCTCCTACCTCGGCCGGCTCATCCGTCGGCGCCGCCGCCCGCTTCTCATCGCGCTCGCGCTGCACGGGGCTGCCGCCAGCGCAGGGCTGGTGGCGCCGCGCTTGCTGGGCGAGGTGGTCGAGTCGGTGCAGTACGGCACGACGGTCGGTCACGTCGACACCCTGGCCCTGTTGATCGCGCTGGCCGTGGTGGCGCAGACGGTGCTGACCCGCTTCGCCCGCTACCGCTCCTCGGTGCTCGGCGAAGAGGTGCTGGCCGAGCTGCGCGAGGACTTCGTCGAGAGCGCGCTGGCGCTCCCGCTCGGCGTGGTCGAGTCCGCCGGCAGCGGCGACCTGCTCACCCGCACCTCGCGCGACGTCGACCAGCTGGGCTATTCGGTGCGCCATGCGCTGCCGGAATGGACGATCGCGCTGGTGACGGCGGTCTTCACCGCGGCGGCTGCCATCGCCGTGGGGTGGTGGGTGGCCGGCCCGCTGGTGATCGCGGTCCCTGGGCTGGTCCTGTTCACCCGCTGGTACCTGGCTCGCGCCAAGGACGGCTACCTCGCCGAGAGCGCGACGTACTCGCAGATCAACGCCTCCCTGACCGAGACCGTCGAAGGCGCCCGCACCGTCGAAGCCCTGGGCCTGGGGTCACGGCGGGTGCGGCGCGCGGACGACGACATCGCCGCGTCGTACGCCGCCGAGCGCTACACGCTGGGGCTGCGGACCAGATTCTTCCCCGGCATCGAGGTCACCTCCTATCTGCTGCCCGGTGTGGCGACGCTGCTGCTGGGCGGCTGGCTCTACATGCGCGGCGACGTCAGCCTCGGCGAGGTCACGGCCGCGATCCTCTACATCCAGATGCTCATCGATCCGGTCGACAGGGTCATCGCGATTCTCGACGAGCTCCAGGTGGGCGCTGCGTCCTTGTCACGGCTCCTCGGGGTGGCCTACGTGCCCGACGACCGGGTGGCGACCGGTCGTGTCCCCGAGGACGAGCAGATCGCCGCAGAGGACGTGCGGTTCGCCTACGTCGACGGACGCGACGTCCTGCACGGCATCGACCTCGAGGTCGGGGTGGGCGAGCGCTTGGCCATGGTGGGCCCTTCCGGAGCGGGCAAGTCGACGCTGGGCCGCCTGCTGGCCGGCATCCATCCCCCACGCACCGGCTCGGTGACCGTGGGCGGCGTCGGCCTGACCGAGCTGCCGCTGACCGACCTGCGCGGGCACGTCGCGCTGGTCACCCAGGAACACCACGTCTTCGCGGGCACCGTGCGGGAGAACCTGGCTCTGGTGCTCGACGACGTCACCTCCGACGACCGCCTGCGATCGGCCTTGGACGCCGTCGACGCCTGGGACTGGGTCGAGGCTCTTCCCGAGGGGCTCGACACCCAGGTCGGGTCCGGCGGCCGGGCCCTGTCGCCGGCGCAGGCCCAACAGCTGGCGCTTGCCCGCCTGGTCCTTGCCGACCCGCACACGCTCGTGCTCGACGAGGCCACCTCACTGATCGACCCGCGCGCCGCGCGCCACCTGGAACGCTCCCTTGCCGCTGTGCTGCATGGCAGGACCGTGATCGCCATCGCCCACCGGCTCTTCTCCGCCCATGATGCCGACCGCGTCGCGGTCGTCGAGGACGGCCGCATCGTCGAGCTCGGTTCCCACGACGAGCTCGTCGCCCACGACGGCTCCTACGCAGCGCTCTGGCGGTCTTGGCAGGCCTGAGTCGCCGAGCCGCCCCTCGTGCAGGTCCGAGCCGCCCCTCGTGCAGGTCCCCCGACCAGCGGCGGACGGCCGCGTCGATACCCTCGACGGGTGAGCGACTCCCCCACCCCCCAGCAGGTACGCCGGGCACTGGCCCGCGTGTCGCGGGGCGCCTCACTGGACCTCGGCGAGGCGACCGCGCTGCTCGCCGCCCGGGGAGACGACCTGCTCACGCTGATGACGGCCGCCGCTCGGGTCCGCGACGCAGGACTGGAGGCGGCCGGCAGACCCGGCGTCGCGACGTACAGCCCGAAGGTGTTCATCCCCCTGACCCGGCTGTGCCGGGACCGCTGCCACTACTGCACCTTCGTCGAGACGCCCGCCCAGGCGACCCGTGACGGCCGCGCGCCGTACCTCTCCCCCGACGAGGTCCTCGCGATCGCCCGCCAGGGCGCGGACCTCGGGTGCAAGGAGGCGCTGTTCACACTCGGCGACCGTCCCGAGGACAGGTGGCCCGAGGCCAAACAGTGGCTGGAGGAGCTCGGCTACGACTCCACGCTCGACTACGTCCGCGCGATGTCGATCCGCGTGCTGGAGGAGACCGGGCTGCTGCCCCACCTCAACCCCGGCGTGATGACGTGGTCGGAGATCAACCGGCTCAAGCCGGTCGCACCGTCCATGGGCATGATGCTCGAGACCACGAGCCGACGGCTCTTCGAGGAGAAGGGCCAGCCCCACTACGGCTCCCCCGACAAGGACCCGGCCGTCCGGTTGCGCGTCCTGGAGGACGCCGGAAGGCTCTCGGTGCCGTTCACCACCGGCATCCTCGTCGGCATCGGCGAGACCCTGACCGAGCGTGCGGAGTCGATCTTCGCTCTGCGCAAGGTCGCGCAGGCCTACGGCCATGTGCAGGAGGTCATCGTCCAGAACTTCCGCGCCAAGCCCGACACCGCGATGCGGAGCGTCGACGACCTCGGCCTCGACGAGTACCTCGCCGCCATCGCTGTTGCGCGGGTCGTCCTCGGGCCCAAGATGCGCATCCAGGCGCCACCCAATCTCGTGGACCTCGCCGAGTGCCGCGCGCTGCTCGGCGCCGGCGTAGACGACTGGGGCGGCGTGTCGCCGCTGACGCCCGACCACGTCAATCCCGAGCGTCCGTGGCCCTCGCTCGAGCGGCTGCGTGCGGTCACCGAGGAGTGCGGATTCACCCTGCGCGAGCGCCTCACCGCACATCCGGAGTACGTCCGCGTCGGCGAGCCGTGGATCGACCCGCGCGTCGCCGGCCACGTCCGCGCCCTCGCCGACGACGACGGCCTCGCGCGTGCCGGCGCCCGTCCCGTCGGTCGGCCCTGGCAGGAGCCGGACGGCGGCCTTGTCGCCGACGGGTGGGGCCGCACCGACCTACACACCACCATCGACACCACCGGTCGCACCACCGACCGCCGTGCCGACTTCGAAGACGTCTACGGCTCCTGGGACGTCCTGCGCGAGAAGGTCGCCGACAACGCGGACGCCGCAGCAGGGACCGGCGGGGGCGGCGGCGCGGCCGTGGATGGGCCTGGCCCCCTCGAAGCGACGCAGGAGCGAAGAGGGTGGTTGGCCGCGCCGCCGTCCCCGCTGGGACCTGCTGTGACATCCGCCCTCACCCAGGCCGAGTCAAACCCCACCAAGCTCACCGACGCACAGGCGCTGACGCTGATGACCGCCGAGGGGGCAGTCCTCGACGAGGTACGCCGGATCGCCGACGACCTGCGCCGCGAGGTCGTCGGCGACGACGTCACCTACGTGGTGAACCGCAACATCAACTTCACCAACATCTGCTACACCGGCTGCCGGTTCTGTGCGTTCGCGCAGCGGCGCACCGATGCCGACGCCTATTCGCTGTCGCTCGACCAGGTGGCGGAGCGCGCCGAGGAAGCGTGGCATCTGGGCGCGACCGAGGTCTGCATGCAGGGCGGGATCGATCCCGAGATGCCGGGCACGGCGTACTTCGACCTGGTCCGCGCCATCAAGGACCGGGTGCCGCAGATGCATGTGCACGCCTACTCGCCGATGGAGGTCGTCAACGGCGCCTCACGCACGGGCATGTCGATCCGCGATTGGCTGGCAGCGGCCAAGGACGCTGGACTCGACACCATCCCGGGCACCGCTGCGGAGATCCTCGACGACGACGTCCGCTGGATCCTGACCAAGGGCAAGTTGCCGACCAGCGCCTGGATCGAGGTCGTGACGACGGCGCACGAGTTGGGCATCCGGTCGAGCGCGACGATGATGTACGGCCACGTCGACAAGCCCGAGCACTGGGTGTCGCACCTGCGGGTGCTGCAGCGGATCCAGGACGAGACCGGCGGATTCACCGAGTTCGTGCCGTTGCCGTTCGTGCACACGAGCGCCCCGATCTATCTCGCGGGGGTGGCTCGTCCGGGGCCGACCCTGCGCGACAACCTCGCAGTGCACGCGGTGTCGCGGATCCTGCTGCACGGCCGGATCGACAACATCCAGACCTCCTGGGTCAAGCTCGGCACCGAGGGCACGCGCGCGATGCTGACCTCGGGCGCCAACGACCTCGGCGGCACGCTGATGGAGGAGACCATCTCGCGGATGGCGGGCTCCGAGCACGGCTCTGCCAAGACCGTCGCGGAGCTGACCGAGATCGCCGCCGGCATCGGAAGGCCGGTGCGGGAGCGTACGACGACGTACGGGCGTCCGCTGATCCGCGCCTGAGCGGACTGCCCTGTCAGTCCACGACGGGCAACCGGACCCGCGTGTTCTCGAGCAAGACCGCGCCGGGGACGCGGCTGCCCATAGCGGGGAAGACATCGCTGAGCGGCGTCGTGAGCAAGAACAGCTTCTGCCCGGCGGGCACGTCCACCGCCACCGACGGCAACGTCACCTTGCGGCGCTGACCCGTCACCGGGAGCGGTTCGTCGATCGGCAGGAGGTTGTTCTGCACCAGCGTGGCGTCGGCCGGAGAGGTGCCGACGGCGAAACCGAAGAAGGCGCGCGCGTCGAGCGTCGTGGTCGTGAGGTCTGCGACCAGGTGGGACTCGCCGGCGATGCGCAGCGGGCCTTCCGCGATCTCGTAGCTGATCGGCGCGCCGCCCAGGGCGGCCGGCGTGACGACGGTGCCGAGGTCGAACGGCGTGTTGGGCTTCGTCGCGCGCACCGTGGTGCAGGTGCTGCCTTGCGTACCGAGGTGGACCTTGCCGTAGCCGCGCAGACCTGTCTTGCGTCCCTTGAGGTGCTCGTCGAAGAACCGCAGCGACAGCGCGGTGAAGTCCCCGCCGGCGAGCTTCGCGCTGCACGGGTCCGAAGTGACCGAGACCCCCTGCGGCAGGATCGCCGGCAGCACGTGACCGCCGTTGTAGCCGACGAAGATGCTGCGCTTGCGAGCCTTCTTGGTCAGCGCCGTGCGCCAGTTGACCAGGCCCTCGCGGAGGTTGAAGAGGCTGTCGGTGGCTCCCTGACCCATGAGGACGGGGATGTCCAGCTTGCGTCCCTCCCGCACGTGCCAGGCCGGACCGTTCTTGGCGAAGAACGCGTCGAGGTCCTGCAGGCCCGACCCGTCCGGCCATCGTCCGGTGGCCGCGCCCTCGGCGAGAGCGAGATAGATCTCCGGAGGAAGTGCCTCGGTCGGCAGCGCAGCCGCACTGAGCGCCAGCGCCCACGTGGTCCGGACGACCCCCTCGGGGGCGAGGCTGGTGCGCAGGTCGTTCCAGGTGATCTCGGGGGCCAACGCGTCGAGGACGGGCTTGCCCCGCTTGCGGAGCAACTCGAAGGCGGCGAGGTACTGGTAGCCCCCGCCGTAGGAGCCACCCACCGCACCCATCCGCGGGTCGTTCTTGCCGTCCATGAGCGCCCAGGGGAGCCTCGAGGCGACCTTCACCAGGCGGCGTACGTCATGACCCTCGGCCCTGGGGCTCTCCACATGCGCGCGGCCGCCGCTCTCGCCGAAGCCCCGTTGGTCGAACGAGAGAACTCCATAGCCGGCCTCGAGGTAGCGCTCGACATCGACGACCTCTACGGCTCGGGAGCCGCCCCAACCGTGGCTGTGCAGCAGCAGCGGCACCGGGCGCGTCTTGGAAGCCTTTGCCGGCTTGAAGACGGAGTAGCAGATGTCGACCGGATCGGCCGAGCCAGGATCCGGGACGCTCGCGAAGCAGCCATGCGTGACTTCGGCTGCCCGCGGCGCTGCCGTCGCGCTCGGCACAAGGGGTACGCCGGCCAGAGCCGCAGCCAGCGCGCCGATGACCAGGCCCCGAATCCTCATCGAATCGTCCCTCCGTCGTCGCCACCCCTCCAACGAGGTCACGTGACGCAGGCTACGTTGCTATGAGGCGTACTCGGCGCCGTGCGCCTCACTGGTCTCGACCAGGACCGCGGCCGCTTCAGGCAGCTGGACGCCGAGACGCTGGGCGAGTCGGGTGAGGAAAGCGAACGCCTGGCTGTGGGAGAGCTCGTAGCGCTCCATGGCCATCCCGACGCCCAGTCCGACGAGCTCGCGCTGCTGTGCGGCCTTGGCTCGGTCGTCGATCTCCCTGGCGTAGGCGATCGCCATCATCGTGTGGTCGTTGAACAGATCCCCCAGATCACCCAGGTCGTCGAAGGCGCCGGCAGAGCAGGAGTAGAGATTGAGCATGGCCCGCGAATCGACCGCGTCGTACAACCGCATCGTGGCCTGCGCCACGATCCCCTGTGCGAGCGCTCGCTCGGCGTACCGCGGGAAGCGGCCGTCCTCGACGAGGTCGCGGGCGGAGATCGGCATGTCCGGGTCGCCGTCGTCGAACCACGGCCCCTCGCCGAGCTCCTGCTGCGCGGCGTCGAGCTGGGTCAGCATCGGGTCGGTCGCGGCGATCGTGACCAGCTGGCCGTCGGGCTGGCGCAGCGTGATGCTGGCGTGGTCGACGTTGGGCAGGACTTCGATGGCGGCCTTGGCGATCCGCTGGAGCAAGTGCTCCAGGTCGCCGGGGGTCAGGGTCTCCGAGAGCCGGCGAGCAGCGTTGACGAGTCTCCGGGAGTCGTTCATGTGTTCAGCGTTACCCGTGTGATGATCGGCGGAACCGTTGCCTTGCCCACGTTGCGGCAGCGTAACGGGCGAGGATCGCTCCATGAGCCTTGGTCGTCGTTTCTGGATCCCAGTCGTCGCCGCACTCCTCATGCCGGCGGCCATCGGCGGCCCGACTGGCGCGGTGCCCGAGTCCGGGCATCGGCTTGCCGTGGACGACCCTGCGGCGCCGCTGCGTGGGGTGACCCTCGAGACGGTGCGGCCGCTCGGCGAGATCGAGGAGGCGCTCCAGCGCCATAGCCGACGCCCGACGGTCCGGATCGTCTTCCAGCGCGGCAGCGTGCCGGGCGACTACGCCCGCGCCGTACGACGGCTGGGCGACGATGCGTCGCTGATGGGTCAGATCCTCGACTCGACCGCCGTACGCCACACGACGGTGCGCGAGTACCGGAATCGGACCCGCGCCTTCGTCAAGCGTTTCGGTGACCTCTTGGACTACTACGAGATCGGCAACGAGCTGAACGGCGAGTGGCTCGGCCGCCCGCGCGCGATCAGGGCGAAGGTGGCCGCGGCGTTCGATGTGGTCGAGGAGGAGTACGGCGACCTCGGCCTGCGCTCGGTCGTGACGCTCAACTACTGGCCGAGCCGAGACTGCTACGCGCGCGACTGGGAGGCGACGCTGCGGTTCGCCCGCCGGATGCCCGAGCGGGTCCGCAAGGGCGTGGACATGGTGCTGCTGAGTTTCTACGAGACCACTTGCTCGCCTCGCGCGAAGCCCAGCGTGGAGGACTTCGCGGCCATCCTGCGCTCGCTGACGCGGATCTTCCCCGGCGCGCAGGTCGGGATCGGCGAGATCGGCGCGCAGGGACGCGCAGACGGGCTGACCCGCGATCCGAGCGTCGCCGAGAAGAAGCGGATTGCGCGGCGATACCTCGGGATGCACGACGAGCTGCGAGAGCGTGTGGGCTCCCGGTACGTCGGGGGCTACTTCTGGTGGTACTACGCCACCGACGCCGTCCCCTGGGACGGGCGACGCTCCCTGTGGCCTGTGCTCGACGAGCTCTTCGGGAAGATGTAAAGCGGGCTTGACATCTCGCGACTGTGTCAAGCATGCTTGTCATCAGGAGGTCGCGATGGACAACCAGATCCGCGCCCTGCGCACCGCCCAGGGGCTGTCGCAGAAAGACCTTGCCGCCGCCGTCGGAGTGTCTCGCCAGACGATCAACTCCCTAGAGACCGGGCGCTACGACCCGTCGCTCGCCCTCGCGATCACTCTCGCGCGCTACTTCGGCCAACCTGTCGAGGAGGTCTTCCATGTCGACTGACCGGAAGTTCAGCAAACCCATCTTCGTCGCGGTCATGGGCATCGTCGTGGCCGTTATCATCTCGGTGGGGCTGGCGTTGAGGGAGCACGGCCCCGGCAACATGGGGACCGGGTTCCTGCAGGGCGCTGCCGTCGGGTTGGCCCTCGCGGGCTTCGGGCTCTGGCGGGCCACCCGCCGCTCCGAGTCCAGCACGTCTTTCGAGCGCGCTTGGCTCGGCGTCGGCGACGAGCGCGACGACGCCCTGCTGACCCGGGCGCTCGCCGTACTCGGCCTCCTGGCATTCCCGCTCACTGCCGTCGCGGCGATCGCCATCGGCCTCGGCGCGGACATGTGGATGATGCTGGCGCTGCTGCTCTTCGCGCAGATCGGTGTCGGCGTGGTGTCCTATGCCGTCATCGCCCGCCGCAGCTGAACTGCGTCCGGGGTCAGTGGGCGCTGTCGACGAAGCGTTCGCAGGCGACGTACTCGTCGTCAGGGTCGACCTCGCCCCAGTAGTAGACAACGTCGGCACCAGGTCCGCAGTGCACGACATCACGGCCGTCGAGGTTTGGCCCATGGCCAGATGGTAACGAGCAAGCAGGTCGACGTCAGCAGTCGTTCGTGGTGGCGCCGCGCTCCGAGACAAGGACCTTCGGCTTGCTCCACGACTTCTTCTTGACCCGCACGACCACCTGCACCTCGCGGAAGTCGGGATAGCACTGCAGTGCCGGGATCCGGAGTCGCTTGCGCTCGTTGCGGTTGATCTTCGTCCACTTCTTGGTCCGCCACTTGCCAGCGGGCTGCGCCGCGTTGTCCAGGGGCCGCCACCTGCTGGTGACCTGGTGCTTGCGTCGGTCGGCTGTGCCGCGCTTGACCTGCGCCACCGCTGTGCCGGGCGCCCCGTAGGCGACGGGGAGGCGCGCTCTGGTGTCCGCCTTGGCCTTGCTCCAGTCGTCCCACGACGTCGCTGCCGTGGCCGACGGCGTGAGGACCAACAATCCGGCCACCAGCGCGGTGACCACTCCCGAGATGAGTCGATTCATGCCGGAATCGTAACCGCCGCTCAGGAAGCGCTCTCAGACGACCATTCGGACAGGAGAAAGTCGCCCTGAGCCCCCGGATGTGGCCCTCATTGGCTACCTACTCCTGTCCAGTGGGTCGCTTCGCTGAGTCGCCTCGACCTCAAGACTGTCGGCGCCGTGGCACACAGTGGCAGCGTGATCAGCATTCGGGACCTCATCCGCGAGTTTGATGACTCGTCGCCAACCCCAAGGGTGCCCTGCGGTTTCGGCGAGGTCGATCGCGCGACCAGCGGTGGAGTGGGACGCGGTCAGTTTTGGCTCGTCACTGGGACGCCGGGCCAAGGGAGGACGACCCTGTTGATTCAGATGGCTGCGCTGCTTGCGGTGGACTACGGCTGGCAGACACATTTGATATGCCCACGAGAACCTGCCAGGTACGTCGCCGCCCGCCTGCTGGCGAACCAGAGCCGCGTCCCGATGGCGGATGTAGCCACCGGCCAGTCAGACGATCCGGAGCGAGCCCAGCGCGTCCGTCAGCTACTTGAAGAGGCTCCGTTGCACATCGCGGCGCAGGGCGAGCCGCATGGGCTGGACGTAGTAGGCGAGCTGGAGCGGGCTCTCCCCGACGCCCTCTTGCTCGACGACGCAGACACGGTGCCCGGAGCGTTTCCGGATCGGCTGCGAACACTTGCCGATGCCGGCGTTTTCGTCGCCGGGACGATGCCGCGCCACCTGATCGTGGACCACGACTCCCAAGGCCCGCATCTACGGCCAGAGTGGGCCGCAGTCGCGGACGTGGTCTTGGAGGTCCGACAGGCGACTTGGCCCGCCGATACTCACGGCATCCGTCCCGGAGAGGCCGACCTCATCTTGCTGAAGAACAGATGGGGTCCAACCATCACGGCTAGCGTGATCCTGGCCGCGCACTATGCAGAGTTCAGCGACTTCGAGCACGGAAACACGGGGGAACAGTCATGAGCCATCTCTCCAAACAGATCGAAAGTGCCCTGGAGGATCCTGGACAGGAACTCGTGCATCGCTACTTCGATCCGCACGGCCCGTTTGCCGCAGACACATTCGACACCTTGGGGTGCAATCCTCCGGACCGGATAACGGCGTCGGACCTGCTCGCCGTTACCTTGCTGGACATGAAGGTCTCCCCACTCGCCGTGAGGACACTGCTCGACCACCAGTCGACCAGGATCAACGCCCTCCTGTCAGCAATCCCCGAGGACCTCGACTTATGGGAAGCGAGCGATTCCGATCTGGTTCCTGCCTACGAGCTGTGGGACGCCCTGCGAGCCCGCAGCCCAGATGGGAGTCGGGGTCCGCTGCATGGGATGGGCCCGACGACCACGAGCAAATTGATGGCTCGAAAGCGTCCACGTCTGATCCCCATCGTCGACAGCGTTGTTCGGGATGCTCTGGGTCTGCAAGGTGACTCGTGGGTCGAGCTTCGGGATGCCCTGAGCGACGGAGCGTTGCGTCGTCGCATCGAGTCCATCCGCCCTACGCACGTTGACCCTCGGGTCTCCACCCTGCGCCTGCTGGATGTGCTTGTCTGGATGCGTCACCGTCAGGGCGGCGCCGTGGTCGACCACTCGGACAGGAGAAGGTGGCCCTCAGACGCCGGATGACACCCTATCGGCGACTTACTCCTGTCCGTCGGGTCGCCGGCGCCCAGCGCCTCACTCCCACTCGATCGTGCCGGGGGGCTTGCTGGTGACGTCGAGGGTGACGCGGTTGATGTCGGGCACCTCGTTGGTGATGCGCGTGGAGATCCGCTCGAGGACGTCGTACGGCAGCCGCGCCCAGTCGGCGGTCATCGCGTCCTCGGAGGTGACAGGGCGGAGTACGACGGGATGCCCGTAGGTGCGGCCGTCGCCCTGGACGCCGACTGAGCGGACGTCGCCCAACAGCACCACGGGGAACTGCCAGATGTCGCGATCCAGCCCCGCGCGGGTGAGCTCTTCGCGGGCGATGGCGTCCGCCTCGCGGAGGATCTCCAACCGGTCGCGTGTCACCTCGCCGACGATGCGGATGCCCAGGCCAGGACCGGGGAAGGGGTGGCGCCACACGATCTCGGCGGGAAGCCCGAGCTGCTCGCCGACCAGGCGGACCTCGTCCTTGAACAGGGTGCGGAGCGGCTCGATGAGCTCGAACTCGAGGTCGTCAGGCAGGCCGCCGACGTTGTGGTGGGACTTGATGTTGGCGGTGCCGGCTCCCCCGCCGGACTCGACGACGTCGGGATAGAGCGTGCCTTGCACGAGGAACTGCACCTTCTCACCGTGGGCGGCTGCGTCCCCGATGATGTCGAGCTCGGCCTGCTCGAAGACACGGATGAACTCCCGGCCGATGATCTTGCGCTTCTCCTCCGGGTCGCTCACCCCTGCCAGCGCGTCGAGGAAACGCTCCTGCGCGTCGACGACGACCAGCGAGACACCGGTCGCGGCGACGAAGTCGCGCTCGACCTGCTCGGCCTCGCCCTTGCGCAACAACCCGTGGTCGACGAAAACACAGGTCAGCTGCTCGCCGATCGCGCGCTGCACCAGCGCCGCCGCCACCGCGGAGTCGACCCCGCCCGAGAGCCCGCAGATGGCCCGCTGATCGCCGACCTGCTCGCGGATGCGTTCCACCTGCTCCTCGACGATGTTGACCATCGTCCAGGTCGGACGGCATCCCGCGATGCGGTGCAGGAAGTGCTCGAGCACCACCTGGCCGTGCTCGCTGTGCAGCACCTCGGGGTGCCATTGGACCCCGGCCAGGCCTCGCTCGACGTGCTCGAACGCCGCCACCGGGGACACCTCGGTCGCGGCCAGCACGGTGAACCCCTCGGGGGCCGCCACCACCGAGTCGCCATGGCTCATCCAGACGCGGTGCTCGGTCGGCACCTCGCTGAGCAGCGTCCCGGGCTCGGACACCACGAGGTCGGTGCGGCCGTACTCCGAGCGGCCCGTGCGACGGACCTCCCCGCCGAGGGCTTGGGCCATCGCCTGGAACCCGTAGCACATGCCGAAGACCGGTACGCCGGCGGTGAACAGATCCTTCGGCACAGCCGGCGCCCCGTCGGCGTACACCGAGGAGGGCCCGCCCGACAGGATGATCGCCTTGGGCCGGCGGGCCAGAAGCTCGGTGACCGGAGTCGTGTGCGGCACGACTTCGGAGTAGACCCGCGCCTCACGGACGCGGCGCGCGATGAGCTGGGCGTACTGGGCGCCGAAGTCGACGACGAGGACGAGGTCGTGATCGGTGGTCAACGAGACCCCTTCGAGCGGCGACGGAAGACCCGCTCACTCTATCGGCGAGAACGCTTGGAAAAAGATCCGGGGAGAGGCGTAACCCGCCTCCCGGGGCGTCGTTGGGCAGTCAGGACCGGTGAACTCTCCCTCCCAGGCCGGTCCGAGAAGTCCAAGCAGCTGCGTGGACTGTTCAGGGCCCGGCCATCCTCCCTCCCCGGCCGGGCCCTGAATCATTCACACGATCATTCTCAGGACCACGGCACGGGGGCAGGAGAGGTCAGCGCACCGCCACGATCGGCAGCCGCAGGGCGGCCGGCGCCGTCGGCGGCACGGCGGGCGCGACCGGCTGGACCGGGGAGATCCTCCGATAGGGCTCGCCCAGGGCCGGTCGCGGGTCGGCCTCACCCTTGTTGGGCCAGAACGACATCGCCCGCTCCGCCTGGGCCGTGATCGTCAGAGACGGGTTCACGCACAAC
>JBHWSH010000082.1:0-3426 GCA_043427135.1 Marmoricola sp.
AGTCTGTCTGACGGGACCGCGCGGGGGATCCCCGACGCCACGGTGGCCCGACTGCCGGTCTACCTGCGCGCGCTCGTGTCGCTGTCCGAGGGCGGCATCGCCACCTGCTCCAGCGAGGAGCTCGCCGCGGCAGCAGGTGTCAACAGCGCCAAGCTCCGCAAGGACCTCTCCTACCTCGGCTCCTACGGCACCCGCGGAGTCGGGTACGACGTGGAGTACCTCCGCTACCAGATCGCCCGCGAGATCGGGGTGACCCAGGACCTGGCCGTCGTCATCGTCGGCATCGGCAACCTCGGACACGCGCTGGCGAACTACTCCGGCTTCCGCTCGCGCGGCTTCCGGATCGTGGCGCTGCTCGACAGCGACCCGGGCCGGTCTCTCGAGCGGGTCGGCGACCTCGTCGTACGCCCGTTCTCCGACCTGGAACAGGTCGTCGCCGAAGACCGGGTGCACATCGGGGTGATCGCGACCCCCGCGACCGCGGCGCAGGAGGTCTGCGACCGGCTCGTCTCAGCCGGCGTCACCAGCATCCTGAACTTCGCTCCGGCGGTGCTCTCGGTGCCCGAAGGAGTCGACGTGCGCAAGGTCGACCTCTCGATCGAGCTGCAGATCCTGGCCTACCACGAGCAGCGCAAGGCCCTGGGTGCCTCCGCCCTGGAGCCGACGGTGCCTGCCACGGTCGGAGAGGCGGTGAACGCGTGAGCATCCTCGTCGTGGGGGTCTCCCACCACACCGCTCCGGTCTCGTTGCTCGAGGAGCTCAGCGTCACCAGCGACGGCGCCGTCAAGCTCCTCGATGCGGTCAGCCGGACCGAGCACGTGCAAGAGGCCGCCGTCCTCGCGACCTGCAACCGGCTGGAGATCTACACCGACGTCGACCGCTTCCACGGCAGCGTCGAGGCGATCTGCCAGGCCCTGTGCGACCTCGCCGGCCAGCCCACCGAGACGGTCGTGCCGCACCTCTACGTCCACTACGACGACGGTGCGGTCGCCCACCTCTTCCACGTGGCAGCGGGCCTGGACTCGATGGTCGTCGGCGAGGGGCAGATCCTCGGCCAGACGCGCGATGCGCTGCGCCGCGGTCAGGAGGCGGGCACGGTCGGCACCGCGCTGAACTCCGCATTCCAGCAGGCCATCCGGGTCGCCAAGCGCACCCGCGCCGAGACCGACATCGACCGGGCAGCGCCCTCGCTCGTCTCGGTCTCCCTTCGTCGCGCGATGGAGCACGTCGGGGAGCTGGCCGGCCGCCGAGCGGTCGTGATCGGCGCCGGCTCGATGGCCTCGCTCGCCGTGGCGACGCTGACCCGGATCGGCGTGGCCCAGGTCGTCGTGGCCTACCGCTCAGAGGACCGGGCGCGTCGCCTGACCGAGAACTACGCTGTCGAGACCGTGCCGGCCAGCGAGCTCGCCGCCGTACTGCCCGACGCCGACGTCGTGGTCTCCTGCACCGGCGCCATCGGCACCGTGCTCACCGCCGAGGTCGTCGCAGCGAGCCGCGCCGACGAGACCCGGCCCCTCGCCGTGGTCGACCTGGCCATGCCGCACGACGTCGACGCCGCAGTCGCCGACCTGCCCGGCGTACGCCTGATCGACCTGCAGCGCCTGTCCGAGGAGCTGACTGCCGCCGACGCCGAGACCGCCGTGGACGTGGGCGGCGTACGCCGGATCGTGGCCGAGGAGGTGCAGGCGTTCCTCGCCGCGCGCCGGGTCGCCAGCGTCACCCCGACCGTCGTCGCACTGCGGTCGATGGCGACCGGCGTCGTCGACGTCGAGCTCGCCCGCATGCGGTCCCGGCTGCCCGGCCTCGACCCGCGGGTGCACGCCGAGCTCGAGCTGGCCCTGCGCCGCGTGGCCGACAAGCTCATGCACCGGCCCACGGTGCGGGTCAAGGAGCTCGCGGACAGCGAGGGTGCGGTGTCGTACGCCGCCGCGTTGGCCGAGCTGTTCGCGCTCGACCCGCAGGCCGTGGAAGCCGTGACCAGCCCGGAGGTCGGTCGATGAACCAGCCGAGGACCGAGATCAGGGTGGGCACCCGCGCCTCCGCATTGGCCCGCACCCAGGCCGGACACGTCGCCGACGCGCTCAGCGCGGCCCTCGGCGTACCGACCCGTCTGGTCGACGTCACCACCGAAGGCGACATCTCTCGCGCGCCGCTGGCCACGATGGGTGGCGTGGGCGTCTTCGTGGGCGCCCTGCGCGACGCGCTGCTGCGCGGCGAGGTCGACGTCGCGGTGCACTCGCTCAAGGATCTGCCGACCACGCCGCACGAGGACATCGCGCTCGCAGCGGTGCCGCGACGCGAGGACCCTCGCGACGCCCTCGTCGCCCGCGACGGCCTCACGCTCGGTGAGCTGCCGGTCGGCGCGCGGGTCGGCACCGGCTCGCCGCGCCGCGCGTCCCAGCTCGCTGCTCTCGGGCTCGGCCTGGAGATCGTCGGGATCCGCGGCAACGTCGACACCCGCATCGGCAAGGTGCGCTCCGGCGAGCTCGACGCCGTCCTCTTGGCCCGCGCCGGCTTGGCGCGCCTGGGTCGCACCGACGAGATCACCGAGGTGCTCGACCCGCTGCAGATGCTTCCGGCTCCGGGGCAGGGCGCGCTCGCCGTCGAGTGCCGCGCAGCCGACACCGACCTCGTCGCGCAGGTGCGCGGCGCCCTCGACGACCGCGCCTCGCGCGCCGCCGTCACCGCCGAGCGCGTCGTCCTCAACCGGCTCGAAGCCGGCTGCAGCGCACCGGTCGGTGCCCTCGCCGAGGTCGTGGAGGGCGACGACGGTGAGGAGCTGTGGATCCGCGCGGTCGCGCTGTCCCCGGACGGAGCCCTCTCGGTCCGCCGGTCCGGCAGCGGGTCCGCGGACGCGGCCGCCGAGGTCGGCGAGAGCCTCGCCGCCGAGATGATCGAGGACGGGGCCGACCGCCTCCTGGTCGGGCAGCCCGAGGAGGGCGGACCGTGACATGACGCCGCCCGGCCCCGATCTCGAACCAGACGCCAGCAAACGCAAGAAGGCAGACGTGAGCAAGACCGTGAAGACCACCTCATCCAACCGCCCCGCCGGCCACGTGGCTTTCGTCGGCAGCGGCCCCGGCGACCCGGACCTGCTGACGATGCGCGCCGTCGAGCTGCTCCGCCAGGCCGAAGTCGTGGTCACCGAGGTGCCCGAGCACGCCGCCCTCGTACGCCGGGTGCTGGAGCTCCCCGAGCCCAAGGTCGAGGTCGCCGAGGATGGCACCGAGACCGAGGTCGCGCCGGAGGGGTCGCCGGTGTTCGTCGACGGCGGCTTCGGCACCGACGGCACCCCGCTGACCCACGCGGCCCGCGGCAAGGTCGTGGTGCGCCAGGCCAAGTCCGGCAAGCGCGTCGTGCGCCTCATGGCCGGCGACCCGTTCCTCTACGCCTCGGGCCCCGAGGAGGCGCAGGCCTGCGTCAAGG
>JBHWSH010000083.1:0-6657 GCA_043427135.1 Marmoricola sp.
CTGTTGCCCCCGACCCGTCGCCGGTTCTCGAGCCGGTATCAGTGCCCGGCCTGTGGGCCAGCGTCCATCGCGGCGACCGGCTGCGCCTGGGTGCGGTCCGCGAGCAGACCGCGGCCTACACGGCGTACGACGTGACGTTCCGTTCGCGCACAACCGGCTCGGACGGCGACCGGTCGCTACGGATCAGCGGGGTGCTGGCGGTGCCCGACGGTGACGGGCCGTTCCCCGCGGTCGTGCTCGCGCACGGCTACATCGACCCGCGGGTCTATGTGCAAGGGCAGGGCATGACGCGAGAGCGCGGCCGGCTTGCGGCCGCCGGCTACGTCGCGCTGCACGTCGACTACCGCAACCACGCGGCGTCCGACGACGACCCGCGCAGCCTGCCGGCGGTCCGGCTCGGCTACACCAGCGATGTCATCAACGCGGTGAAGGCGCTGCAGTCGTCGACCCACGTCGCGGTCGACCCCGACCGGATCGCACTGTTCGGCAGGTCAATGGGTGGCGGCGTCGTCCTCCGCGCGCTGGCGGTCGAGCCCGACCTCGTGCGCGCCGGCGTCGCCTGGGCCTCGGTCTCCTCGCTCGAGGCGGAGAACTTCCGGCACTTCCAGGTCGGGGACCCCGCAGAGAGGGCCGAGATCGAGCGGGTACGCCGCGAGCACGGCCTGCCGGGCGAGGCCAAGGCCTTCTGGCGCGGGGTGTCTCCGCGGCCGTACTTCGACCTAGTGGAGGCGCCGGTGCTGCTGGCGCACGGACGCTTCGACGACACCTGTCCACCGCAGTGGGCGCGCGCCACCCAGGCGGCGCTGAGCGCGGCCGGGGTGGACTCGCGGCTGCGGTGGTACGACGACGGCCATGCTTTCGGGCCGGAGTTCGACAGCGCGATGGCGGACACCCTCCGGTTCCTGCAGGAAGCGGGCGTCTGACCGGTGCCCAAGATGGAGTCGCGTGCATGAGCGAGCGTGCGCTGCCAGACTGTGGCACATGTCGGAGGCGTGGGCACCGGAGCATCTGCTCGAAGTCGTCCGAAGCCGCGCTGCTTCCGGCCCTGATGACGAGCAAACCCCCATGCAGGCTCATCTTGACGGCGCGGACATCGTCGTCACCTTCCGTTGGAGAGACGACCCGCAGCTGTACGGCGTTCGCTTTCCCACCAGCGAGGCTCCAGAAAGTCCGAGCACGGGCGAGCTCTGCGACACGGCCGAGGACTGGGCGCACGAGGTGGCTCTGGTGCTCATGGAGGAGTTGGACACCGGTCTGGTGAACCGGGGGCGACGTGTCGTCGGCTCCCGTGGCGTCGTCGAACTCGACTACCGGCACGACGACCCCGCCTATGAGGAGGAGCAGCACGTCCCGTCGCCATCGCCTGACGGTCACTACTGGATCGACGTAGTGCTGCCGGAGACCGACTGACCAACGGTCAGCGAGAGGGCACCTCGGAGGCCTGTGCGTATCAACTTGAGTCCCCGGTATGTCCGTCGTGGCTAGCCCATACGTGTGCGGCGATGGCGAAGACGACCAGTCCGAGCAGCACGTGCCGCCCGGTGAGGTCCGGCTGGATGATCCAGGCCCACCAGAACGGTTCTCCCGATGCTCCTACCCCCACGAGCGCGGCAGCCGCCGCATGCGCGAAGGGTGGCAGCCACGAGAGGTCCTGACCGAGGGTGCGCGCGCCTATCAACCCCTCGCCCATCAAGAGCAGAAGGACGGCCAGCACGTAGTCCGGGGCGCGGGGCACGACCACTGACAGGGCGATGAGCGCCACGATGGTGCCGATCCCCACGCGTAGCAAACGGTTCAGATACCAGCCACGAGGAGCCGTACGGGCGATTGTTGGTACGGGCTCATGACAGAGCCGCAGCACCAGGACGCACGCGACCGCACATCCGATGAAGCTTGTGCGCGCCTCAACAGTCGCGTCACTCAGCGTCTGGGGAAGTACGATCGCCGGCGGCAGCAACGCTTGCAAGAACACAACCGCGAGGAGGCCCAGGAAGACGGCGAAAGCGCCGTAACCGCGACTGAGGACGACGACGATTCGCCACATTTCAGGACGGGCATCCCGACTTCATAGCTTGCAGTTTTCGCGCCACCCACGACTTCTGCTCTGACTCGGGCTTCTTGACAAGCCTCATGGCGGATCTTTGAACTTGTGGCACTTCGACGTCCATGAGTGCCAATCTGGCAGCGATCCAGGCACGCAATGCGAAGTACGCGTCGTAAGCGTCCTCGGTGTCCGGCGCTGGTCTACACGGTGGCTCAGGGACGGAGGCAATCGCTACGGCGTCTCGGATGGCGAGTTGGGAGGGACTTCGTTCGGGCAACGATACGATTCCAAGCCCGCTTTCTGCCTCGACGGCGAGGCCCGGCTCCGCCCACACCGTCGGTTGGGGAAGCAGGCCAGCTGCGGCCCGCTCTACCAGCGCCACCTCTGCGGATAATTCGGGGAGCAGGTATTCGTGTTCAGGCCATACGCAGACGTTCTGCGCGACACAGGTCGGCTGATCCGGAGGCGTACGAAATTGGGTTGTGGCAACGCTTCCTTGCGTGAGAGCGCCTACCGCCGCCGTGGTGACGGCGGCTCCGATGACCAGAGTGACTGCCCGAACCTGCTTTCGGACCAGGAACGCGCCGGCTACTACTCCAACACCCGCAAACAGCGCGGATTGTTCGAGAAGCACTGCCGCATTGGGTTGGATGAAGACGCGGTAGATGGTGCCGTCATCCAGTGGCGAAAGCCGTGTCAGCCAGCCCGACTGCAGCGTGGGGACGTAGATGAGACTGAAGGCCCCGATCGCGACGACTCCCGGTAGAAGGCGACTCAAGTACAGCAACCCTAAAGCCACACCCACCAGCGCGGCAGCCACAAGAATGCTGATGCCGAGAAATGCCAATGGGACAGCCGCTGCCTTCGACGCACTCGACTCTTGAGCACTCGCGAGTAGGTACAGGTTCGCCAACACTACGGATGCGAGTGGCCAAGCAGCAGTGGCGAAAGCAAGCATCAAGCTTGTTCGCGACTGTCCCGACGGGCTCGCTAGCGCCACTTCGGATATGCCAGTGCGCGTCATGGCTTGCCCTTCGACCGCCCCGACCCCTGCGGTGATCGGGACGAGTAAGCAAGCCAGCGTCAGGCCGGTATTGATCGGGTCGTACCAGCCTGGGGAGAACTGCCCCGTGTCTGCGGTGAGCACGACGAATGCAGTTATGCCAAGCATGATGGCGCCGGCATAGAAGACAGGCCCTTGCGAGGCGTGCCTCCGTAGCACTTGGAAAGACGATCTCATCAGAGTGCGGTCAATGCTCCTGCAACACGCGCAGATAGGCAGACTCGACGTCTGCTGCTGAAGGTTGCGCGCCGTCAGCCCGTGGCGCGAAGTCTTGCAGGGCGGCAGACGCAGCAATCGCGCCCTCACGCAAGACGACGACATGCTCGGCAACTGCTACGACATCCTCGACCAGATGCGTGGCAAAGACCAGCAGGCGGCCTTCGGCTACGGTGCGAATGAATCGCCTGAAGGCGACCCGCTGCTCCGGATCCAGGCCGACGGTGGGTTCGTCCAAGATGAGGACGTCGGGATCATTGACGAGAGCTTGAGCGAGAGCTAGGCGCTGCCGCATACCTCCGCTTAGGCGACCAATCTTCGTCTGCTGCTCAGCCTCAAGACCCACGGCACTCAGCGCGTCGATGGCCCGCCGCTCGATGATGCCGTGATTGACGCCCTTGAGCCAGCCGACGTAGCGAAGGATGTCTCCGACTGTGTATCCGTTCCACATGCGTAGGTGCTGCGGGACGTAGCCGAGAGTGGTCTGCAACCGACGTCTCGTTCCTCGCCGCTGCAGGTCCTCGCCGTCGATCCGGATCGAGCCCTTCTGCAGCTGGCGCGAGCCCACGAGCAACGAAATGAGAGTGCTCTTGCCTGCTCCGTTGGGTCCCATCAGCGCCACGGCGCTTTGCTTGACTTCGAAGGTACAGCCGTCAAGAGCACGGCGATTGCCACGGTGTACGTAAGTCAGGTCTTGGGCACTCAAGGAGGAGATCCCCGCCTGCCTCACCGGCTACTCGGCTCGGCCATAGCCGTTGTTCGTGTCCGGAGCAGAAGGAACTCCGACCCAGTCAACCCTCACGTGGTAGTTCTTTGTCGACGAAGTGTCGTACGTGTTGGAACAACGCTTCGGGTCGGCGTAACTCGAAGCTACCGATCGAAGGGTCTCATCGGCGAGGGTCTTATTCAGCACCAGCTTGCTGTAATGATTCGCATTGTACGAAACACCGGGGGCGTCCTGGCAGACTCTATAAACGGGACCGCCACTGAAATTGAAGCTGTCGGAATCGCCGTTGGTCGTGCCGTAGTAGAAAACGACACCATGGGACTGGCGCACAAAGTCCCCGCTATCGGCGTATGCCGCGCCGGCAGAGCCGATGAGGATGGACGCGAGTGCGAATGTGAGTCGCCGATGAAAGTTCATGTGCAATCCCCCGAAAGTAGCATGTGATTGAGGTCACGCTCACACGAACTGGGGGCGCCCGTCAAGGGGTTCGTCGGCCGCGAGGTGGCGCCACACCGGTTGCGCCACCGCCAGCACACGACGGGAATGATCATCATCGGAACCGTGGCAGGGCCGCGTCGCTCAAGGCGATGTCGGCGTGGGCGGGGGCAGTCGCGTTGAGCGGGCCACATCCGACCCGGTTCTTGCGCCGGACTTCTGGTCAGCCTCCCGCATCACAGGTGCGAGGGCACCTCGGAGGTCTCGATGCGCTTGAGGATGTGCGTCATGATCCGCCCGAGCGCCTCGACGTCGTCGGGTTCCAGCCCCTCGAAGACCAGCGAGTGCACGAACTCCACGTGAGCCGGCGCGGCCGCGACCAGCACGGCGTACCCCTCCTCGGTCATCGTCACGTCGGTGACGCGGCCGCTGGTCTCGGAGCGGCTGCGCGCGACCCAGCCCCGCGCCTCGAGCTTCTTGACGACGTGGGAGAGGCGCGAGAGAGAGGCATTCACGCTCGCGGCCAGAGCGCTCATCGTGGTGGTCCAGCGATCCTCCTCCGAGAGCATCGCCAGGCACAGGTAGTCGAAGTGGGTGAGGTCGGAGTCGCGCTGCAGCTGGGAGTCCAGGGTGGGGTTGAGGCGCAGCATCACCCCGGCCAGGGGCAACCAGGAGGCGAGTTCGTCGGAGGTCAGCCAGCGCGTCATGACCCCATCATACGACCAACACTTGTTCCTTCAACTTTTTCCGTCTACGCTGACGGCATGCAGACCTCCGACCGCATGCCTGCCCTCTACATCGGCCACGGCGCACCGCCGCTCCTCGACGACCCGGTCTGGAGCGGCGAGCTCCGCGCCTGGACGGCCGACCTCCCCCGCCCCAAGGCGATCCTGATCGTCTCCGCGCACTGGGAGTCCGCGCCGCTGAGCCTGAGCGCGAGCGCCGCCGGCACTCCGCTGGTCTACGACTTCGGCGGCTTCGCCCCCAGGTACTACCAGGAGACCTACGCGACGCCGGACGCGACCGCGCTCGCCGACCGGGTCGCGGCGATGATGCCCGACCGCGAGCCGATCCACCGGCACACCAGCCGCGGTCTCGACCACGGCGCCTGGGTCCCGCTGAAGATCATGTATCCCGCAGCCGACATCCCGGTGCTGCAGATGTCGCTGCCGACGCACGACCCCGGTCGACTGGTCGACCTCGGGCGCCGCCTGCGGCCACTGCGCGACGAAGGCGTGCTGGTGATCGGCTCCGGCTTCCTCACCCACGGACTGCCGTTCCTCAAGGAGTTCCGCATCGAAGCGGCAGCTCCCACCTGGTCCCAGGAGTTCGACCACTGGGCCGCCGAAGCGATCGCCGGCGGCGACCTCGACACGCTCGCGGCGTACGCCGACAAGGCCCCCGGGATGCCGTATGCGCATCCGACCGTCGAGCACCTCACACCGCTCTTCGTCGCCCTTGGCGCGGCCACCGACCCGGGCACGCCCGCCGAGCAGCGCATCGACGGCTACTGGATGGGCCTGTCCAAGCGGTCGCTCCAGGTCGCCTGAGCCGACCGCGTTTGCCTGCGCGATCCCCTGACGAGTGAGATCCTGGAACGGACAAACCACTCGAAAGGGGATCGATGCGCGCCTCCACCCGCGCGGTCCGCGTCGCCGTCGCCGCCGTGGCTGCGCTGGCACTGACCGCCGGCATCAACCCGCCGGCGTCTCTCGCAGACCAGCCGGCCGAAGCGACGGTCGCGTCCGCCGCACGCAACCCGCTGAACGCCGGTCCCCTCGGGGTCTACCGCGGCGACCAGGACGGGGTCTACCCGGCGTACGCCAAGGCCAGCGGCACGAAGAAGCAGCTGCTGGCCAGCATGGCCCTGCAGCCGCGGATGCGGTGGTTCGGCCAGTGGATCCCGACCAAGGACATCGGCCCCAAGGTGCGCGACCACATCCGCGGGGTCCAAGCCGGAGACCCCGACGTGATCGTGCCGATGGCGGTCTTCCGGCTGTGGCCCCGGACCGAGGCGGCCAAGCACCGACCGCTCAGCGCCAAGGAGCAGCGCCAGTACAAGCGCTGGGTCGACAAGGCGGCCGCCGCGATCGGCACCTCCCGGGTGGTGATGGTGCTCGAGCCGGACCTGCCCGTGGCGCTCACCGGGTGGAAGCCCGCCGTACGCCACAG
>JBHWSH010000084.1:0-3834 GCA_043427135.1 Marmoricola sp.
GCCTCTCGGTGATCTGGCTGCGGTAGGTGGCGATGCCGATGCTGCCGATCACCGCGATACCCAGCGAGATGCCCAGGTCGTTCGCCGTGGTCGCCAACCCCGAGGCGCCGCCGGCTTTCTCCGGGGGGACGGAGCCGACCACCAGGTCGGTGGTCAACGCCATCGCCGGCGCGACGCCGGGGTAGGTGAGCACGAAGCTGCCGATCACCAGGGCCAGGCCGGTGCCCGGGTCGAGCTGGGTGAACAGGATGTAGCCGATCACCTGGGTGAGCAGCCCGATCGCGATCACGTTGCCGGGCCGGAACCGGCGGGCGAACACCGGGGAGAGCGTGGAGACCACGATCAGCACCGCCGCGGCGGGCAGGATCGCGAACCCGGCCTCCAGCGGGGACAGGCCCTGCACCTGCTGCAGGTACTGGGTGAACAGCGAGTAGATCCCGCCCAGGGCGGCCGCGGCGAGCAGGAACACCGCCAGCGCGCCGGAGACGGTGCGGTTGGCGAACAGCCGCACATCCAGCAGCGGCCGTTCCGCGCGCAGCTGACGGATCACGAACCACAGCCCGATCAGCACACCCGCCGCGATCAGCCCGATCGAGGGGCCGGCCGGTTCTTGCGCGGCGAACCGCTTGATCGCGTAGATGATCGCGAGCAGGCCGGCGACCAGCAGCAGGGCGCTGAACAGGTCGATCCGTGCGGTCGTGTCGCGGTGTTCGGGCAGCAGCAGCGGAGCGCCGATCGCGACCAGCGCCATGATCGGCACCGCGACCAGGAACGTGGCCTGCCAGCCGAACACCTCCAGCAGCAGGCCGCTCAGCAGCGGGCCCAGGGCGACACCGGCGGAGATGCCGCCGGCCCACACCCCGATCGCGACGCCGCGCTGGCGGGCGTCGGCGAACAGCACGAAGATCAGCCCCAGCGTGGAGGGGACCATCATCGCCGCGCCCAGGCCGAGCAGGGCCCGCCAGGCGATCATCAGCGACGGGTCGGTGGTGAGCGACGCGACCACGGAGATCACGGCGAACACGATCGCGCCGATCACCATCAGCAGCCGCTTGCCGACCCGGTCTCCGAGCACGCCCATCGCGACCAGGAACCCGGCCATCACGAACCCGTAGATGTCCAGGATCCACAACAACTGGGTGCCCGTCGGGTTCAGATCCTGCGCCATGCTCGGCGCCGCCACGAACAAGATCGTCAACATCATGAACAGCAGCGTCGACGGGGTCACCAGCACCGCCAGCCCCCACCACTGCTTCGCGCCCGCCCGGGGCGCAGGAGTGCTCACGCCGCTCATGACGCACCCCCTGTGATCGTCTGTGTCGTCTTCATGGCCGTGCCGCTCCTCTCGTTCTCCTCCGCCCCACAGTTGGGACGGAACCAACCGAACTCCATCATCGGTGTACGGGTTGTAACAGTCACACTATCTCATACATTCTGATACGACTTAGTCCTTGGCTAGACGGGTCGCACGGACGAGCACTGGCAGGCGGCGAGGGTGCCCTCGGCAGCTTCGGCCTCGTTGCTGCGGGAGAGTTCGCCGGCGCTGGCTTCGACCCGGGAGTAGCTCGTCTCCCGCACCGAGGGATTCCGACGCCACACTGCGGTGGCGGTCGCCATGCCTGCTGCGGCGAGCGCGGCGAGGGTGATCCAGGCCGGTGTCAGGCCGGCGCTGGTGCCCATCCAGCCGGCAATCGGGTAGGTGATCAGCCACGCCAGGTGCGAGAGTGAGAACTGTGCTGCGAACGCGGCGGGAAGCTCGGGTGGGCGGACGGAGGATCGGATCACCCGCCCAGTCGGTGTGACGATCAGGGCCATGCCTGCGCCGATGACAAACCAGATGGGTGCGGTGACAGCCCACGATGCGATGCCGGTGCTCGCCATCGCGACCGCGGCGATGACCCCGGCGAGCAGGACCGCGGCGCCGGCCATCATCACGGCTCGGTCGCTGGTCCGATCGAGCACGCGGGGCAGGAGTAATGCGACGAGAAGCGTGCCGCCGCCGGATGCGGCGAGCATCCAGCCGACACCGGCCTGGGTGCCGCCGAGTTCGTCGCGAACGTAGTTGACCGTGTTGACGACCACGATTGACCCCGCGGCGGCGACCACGACGTTTAACGCCATGACTCCGCGCAACTGTGGGGTGCGGACGAATCTCGCGATACCAGACGCCACCCGATCCCAGGCACGAGTGTTCCCGCTGGTCTGGGCATTTGGGATGCGTGTCGAGAGCACCAGGAGCGCGGATACGACGAATCCGATTGAGGTGCCGAGGAACAGCCAACCGAACGTGATGAAGCTCAGTGCCACGGCCGCAAGTACCGGACTGAGCAGGCTCTCCATCGTGTAGGCAACCTGCGATGCCGATAGCGCGCGTGTGTAGTTCGACTCCTCGGTCACGATATCGGGGATGACCGCTTGGAACGTTGGCGTGAACGCCGCCGACGCGGCTTGCAGCACGCCGATCAGGACATAGATGTGCCATACCTCGGTCACGAACGGCAGAGCCAGCACGACGACTGCTCGAATCGCGTCGAGCAGGGTCAGGAACATCCGGCGCGGCAGACGGTCGGCATAAGCGCCCACGATTGGCGCTACCACCACGTACATGGCCATCTTGATCGTCAACGCCGTGGCAAGGACAGCACCAGCGTTCGGGCCGGCCAGGTCATAGGCGAGCAGCCCCAACGCGACGGTCGCCAGCCCGGTGCCGAACAGCGCGATCACCTGGGCGCTGAACAGGTGACGGTAGTCACGGATCGCGAACAGGCGCATGCCACTCCCCTCTGGTCGCAGGGCTACTGCATGCCATACTCAAGCATCGATGTACGGGTTGTAACAGGCTACACTATCTCATACATTCCGATACGACTTTGTGAGGTGTGAGCGTGACGACGACGAACAAGAAGGCCGCGGCGACCGGGACTCGGGCGGCCAATCAGCGGGCCGACGCGCAGCGCAACCGGGCCAGGATGCTCGCCGCCACCGTCACCGCGATCCAGAAGAACCCCGATGCCTCGGTCGCCGACATCGCCGCCGAGGCCGGCATGGGCCGGATGACGCTCTACGGGCACTTTCAGACTCGGGCCGAGCTGATCGAAGCCGCCCTGATGGACAGCCTGGAACGCGCCGAAGACGTGCTCAGCCAGGTGCCCTTGGACGGCGACGCGCGTGACGCGTTTCAGCGTCTGGTCGCGTCCAGCTGGATGTTCGTCGACCAGTCCCGCGCCTTGCTCGCCACCGCCCAGAAAGAGCTCTCCGCCGCCCGCATCCGCGAGCTGCACGAGAAGGCCGAAGCCCGCATGCGCGGCCTGCTGCTGCGTGGACAACGCGAGGGCGCCTTCCGTAGCGATCTCCCGGTGACCTGGCTGCTCACCACCACCCATGTCGTTCTCAACGGCGCCGCCGAAGAAGTCCGCACCGGCAGACTCGACCCCGACGACGCACCCTGGTTCATCGAGGCGATCCTGATCCCCGCCTTCACCGCCGAGCCTGCAACCCGATGACCGCGCCCGCGATCGCAATCATTGGCGGCGGCGCTGCCGGCAACTCCGCGGCGAAGAGGCTGCGTGCCTGCAGCGCCGACTTGGACGTAACGCTGTTCACGCGCACGGGACAGGAAGGCTTCAACCGAACTCTGGTGAACAAAGGGGTGGCTATCGGGCTGCTCACTCCGGAACAAACCGCCCTGCCCGACCCCGGCTTCCCCGCGACCGCGTGTCAACGGCCAGGCAAAAGTCCCCGTTTTTGGCCAGGCGGAAGTCCCCACCCTCTGCGGGTTTGATCACTGACTCAGGTGCTCACCTCCTCGACGTTGACGGGCTTCGCGCATGCGGT
>JBHWSH010000085.1:0-12991 GCA_043427135.1 Marmoricola sp.
ATTCTGAGACGGGTTCACGCCGAGGTTGGCCGAGATCGCCGAGCCATCGGCGATGTGCAGGCCGGGGTAGTTGAAGACCCGCTGGTAGGGGTCCACTACGCCGTTGTCGACAGAGGTGCCGATGGCGCAGCCGCCGATGAAGTGCGCGGTCAGCGGCATGTTGAACGGCTCGCCGATATTGCCGCCGGCGGTGCCGCCGATCATGCGCGCGATCCGGCGTACGGTCTCGTTGGCCACCGGGATCCAGGTCGGGTTCGGTGCGCCATGACCCTGCTTGGACGTCATCCGCCAGCGCCCGGTCAGCGGGTTGCGCTTGGCGTAGGTGGTGATCGAGTTGTCCAGCGACTGCATCACCAGCGCGATGACCGTGCGCTCGGACCAGTGCTTGAAGTCGTACAGGTCGGGAACGTGTGCCCGCTCCTTCCACAGGGCCTTGAGCCAGGTGACCCAGCGCGGTTGCGGTCCGTCCCCGTCGGTCAGCACCGTCTGCAACATCGCCATCGTGTTGAAGCCCTTGCCATAGCGCACCGGCTCGATGTGGGTGTGCTCGTCGGGATGCCAGCTCGAGGTGATGGCGATGCCGTAGGAGTAGTCGGTCGGGTCGGTCTTGGGTGCGATCGCGCCCAGAATCGATTCGGAGTTCGTGCGCGACAGGTAGCCCAGCCGGTCGGACAGCTTCGGCAGGTGCCCCTCGTGCTTCATCCGGTGCAGCAGCTTCTGCGTGCCCAGCGAGGCAGCCGCGAACACCACCTGCTCGGCGGTCAGCACACGCGTCGTCGACTTGGTGGCGCGCTTGGCCTTGGTGTACTTGATCGTCACCTCGTAGCCGCCGCCCTCGCGCGGACGGACCCGCGTCACGGTGCTCAGGGGCAGGACCTTCGCGCCCTTCTTCTCCGCGAGATAGAGGTAGTTCTTCACCAAGGTGTTCTTGGCGTTGTGCCGGCAGCCCGACATGCACTCTCCACAGCGCAGGCACGTACGCCGCTCGGGGCCCTCGCCGCCGAAGTACGGGTCTGCGACCGTCTCCCCGGGCTCCTGCCCCGGGCCACCGAAGAAGACGCCGACCGGCGTCGGCCGGAAGGTGTCGCCGCGACCCATGTCGGTGGCGAGCTTCTCCATGACGTCGTCCGACGGTGTCCGGACGGGGTTCTCCACGACGCCGAGCATGCGCTTGGCCTGGTCGTAGTAAGGCGCCAGCTCGGCGCGCCAGTCGGTGATGTGCGACCACTGCGGGTCGGCGTAGAACTGCTCGAGCGGCTCGTAGAGCGTGTTGGCGTAGACCAGAGAGCCACCGCCGACCCCCGCGCCGGCCACGATCATCGTGTCGTGCAACGCGTCGATGCGCTGGATGCCGTACATCCCCAGACCGGGGAAGAACAGGTAGCGCTTGACGTCGAGCGTGCCCTTGGTGAAGTCGTCGTCCTCGAAGCGAGCGCCCGCCTCGATCACGCCGACGCGGTAGCCCTTCTCGGTCAGGCGCAAGGCGGTCACCGAGCCGCCGAAGCCGGAGCCGATGACGAGGACGTCGAAGTCGTGGTCGGTCATCGTGGTCACTTCCTGCCGAGCTTGGACATGAGACGGACGGAGGCCGTCATGAACTTCGCGTAGTGCGCGTCGGTCATGCCCAGCATCGGGGCGAAGCGCAGCAGCCTCTGCGTGGCGACCGCCTGCGGCTCGGTGTAGCGCAGGATGCCTTCGGCCCCCTGGCGGCGGCCCATGCCCGATTGGCGCATGCCACCCATCGGGGACTCGACGCTGGCGAAGGTCGCTCCGAACGCCTCGTTGACGTTGACCGTGCCGCACTTGATCTGACGAGCGATCTCGCGGCCACGCTGGGTGTCGCGCGTGTAGATCGAGGCGTTGAGACCGTACTCGCCGTCGTTGGCGCGGCTGATCGCATCGGACTCCGAGCTGAACCGGTAGATCGAGATCACCGGACCGAAGGTCTCCTCACCGAAACAGCGCATGTCCGGGGTGGTGCCTTCCAGGACGGTCGGCTCGAAGAAGTAGGGGCCCAGCTCCGGACGGGCCTGACCGCCCGTCAGCACCCGCACGCCCTTGTCCTTGGCGTCCTCGACGTGGGCGGTGACGGCCTCGAGCTGCTCTTCGGAGATGAGCGTGCCCATGTCGACGCCCCAGTCGAGGCTGGCGCCGAGGTTCATCGCGTTGACCCGGTCGACGAACTTCTGCACGAACCGGTCGTAGACCTGGTCGGCGACGAAGAGCCGCTCCGAGGACACGCACAGCTGCCCGGCGTTGGAGAAGGCTGCCCGGACGGCGCCTTCAGCGGCGCGGTCGACGTCGGCGTCGCGGAGCACCAGGAAGGGGTTCTTGCCGCCGAGCTCGAGCGAGCAACCGATCAGGCGCTCGGCGCACTGCTTGGCGATGAGCTTGCCGGTCGCAGTCGAGCCGGTGAAGCAGATGTAGTCGGCGCGCTGGATGATCTCGGTGCCGATGGTGCGGCCCGGACCCGCGACCATCTGCCACAGGTCGTGCGGCAGCCCCGCCTCTTCGAGGATCTGCAACCCGAGCAGCGCGCTCAGCATCGTCTGGGCGTCGGGCTTGGCCACCACGGCGTTGCCGGCCATGATCGCGGGCAGGCCGTCGCACACTGCCATCGTGAAGGGGTAGTTCCACGGCGAGATGATGCCGACGACGCCCTTGGGGATGCGGTTGACCTCGACGCGCGTCAGACCGGGTACGACGCCCGCGACCCGTCGGGTGCCGAGGTGCTGCTCGGCGGTGCGGGCGTAGTAGCGCGCGGTGAGGGCGACGTGGACGACCTCGTCGAAGGCGTGCTTGCGGGCCTTGCCCGACTCCCAGCACACCAGGTCCATGATCTCGTCCTGGCGCTCGAGCACCAGGTCGTGGAAGCGCATGAAGATCCGAGCGCGTTCCTCGACCGAGGTGCGGGCCCAGGCGGCCTGGGCGCGGCGGGCACGGACGAACGCGGCCTCGACGTCGTCGGCGGTCGACTGCGGGATGTCCCCGAGCGGCTGGCCGTTGACCGGGGAGACCGCACGCTTGGCCTCGCACCCGGTGGCGCACAGCTGGCCGGTGAGGCGGCGTACGACGGACTGGTCCATCGCATAGCTGGCGGAGACGTGATGGTCGGGATCGAGGATCTCGGTCGCGGCGGAGCCGGTCTCGAGGCCGGACGCAGGCTCAGGGGTCGGGTTCATGAATACCAAGAGTATGTGAGCAGTGCCTCAACTGCCAGGCGTGTCCGAGAGCAGCTCTGATACGTCGCCGATCGTCACGCGGGCCTCGTCGGCCTCCTGGTCGGTCATCGTCCGCTGGCTGCGACGCTCCGCCTCGACGCGACGCAGGTAGTGGTCGACCTCCACGTCGACCCAGTCGGGGTCCCAGCCCAGCGGCCCGGCCATCAGCTCCGCGGCCGGCCGGGCTGACTTGACCCCACGGTCGAAGGTCTCGATCGAGATCCGGGTACGCCGCGTGAGCACGTCGTCCAAGTGCCGCGCACCCTCGTGGGTGACGGCGTAGACGACCTCGGCGGCCAGGTAGTCCTCCGCGCCGTGCAGGGGCTCGGCCAGCGCAGGGGCGTGTGCGATCAGCTCCAGCAGCTCGTCGACGAGGTCGCCGTAGCGGTCGAGGAGGTGCTCGATCCGGGCGCGGTGCAGGCCGGACCGGCGAGCCAGCGCCCCGATCTGGTTGCGCCGCGTCTCGTAGCCCTCCGCGCCCACCAGCGGCACTCGTTCGGTGATGCTCTGAGCGACCTCCCCGCCGAGCGAGTGGGCGGCTACGTCGACTGCGTCCTGGGCCATCACCCGGTACGTCGTGTACTTGCCTCCGGCGACCAGCACCAGGCCAGGGACGGGTGTGACGACCATGTGCTCGCGCGAGATCCGCGAGGTCTCGTCGGACTCCCCCGACAGCAGTGGCCGGAGCCCGGCGTACACGCCCTCGACGTCCTCGTGGTCGAGCGGCTCGCGCAGCACGCGGTTGACCTGGTCGAGGAGGTACTGGATGTCGGCCATCGACGCGGCCGGGTGCGCCTTGTCGAGGTCCCAGGGGGTGTCGGTGGTGCCGACGATCCAGTGACGTCCCCACGGGATGACGAACAGGACGGACTTCTCGGTCCGGAGGATGATGCCGGTCTCGGACCGGATCCGGTCGCGGGGCACGACGAGGTGGATGCCCTTGCTCGCTTGCACATTGAGCGTGCCGCGCCCGCCGACCATCTCCTGGATCTCGTCGGTCCAGACCCCCGCCGCGTTGACAACGACCCGTGCTCGCACGGCGAGGTCTCGGCCGGTCGCCAGGTCGCGGGCGGTCACTCCCGTGACGCGCTCGCCCTCGCGGATGAAGCCGGTGACCCGGGTCCGGGTGGCGATCTGTGCGCCGTGCTGGGCAGCGGTGCGCGCGACCATCATGGTGTGCCGGGCGTCGTCGACCTGAGCGTCGTAGTACTGCACGGCCCCGGTCAGCGAGTCGGGTTTGAGGTCGGGAGCAAGCCGCAGCGCCTTGCGTCGCGACAGGTGCCGGTGGGTCGGCACTCCCATGTCGCCCTTGCCGGCCAACGCGAGCGCGTCGTACAACGCCAGGCCGGCGCCGACGTAGGGCCGCTCCCAATGGGAGGTCAACGGATAGAGGAACGGCACCGGCCGGACCAGGTGGGGTGCGAGCCGGGTGAGCAGCAGCCCGCGCTCCTGCAGTGCTTCGCGCACCAATCCGAAGTCGTACATCTCCAGGTAGCGCAGTCCGCCGTGGATCAGCTTGCTCGACCGCGAGGACGTGCCGGAGGCGAGGTCGCGCTGCTCCAGCAGACCGGTGCTCAATCCGCGGGTGACCGCGTCGAGCGCGATCCCGACGCCGGTGACACCGCCGCCGACGACAAGGACGTCGACCTCGCGGTCGACCAGCACCTCGAGGGCGTCGGCCCGGGTGCGAGGACTCAGTGGCTGCGCCATGACTACTGGACGACGACCTCGACGCGCTGGAACTCCTTGACCTCGGTGTAGCCGGTGGTGGCCATCGCGCGACGTAGGGCGCCGATGAGGTTCATCGTGCCGTCGGGGGTGACCGAGGGACCGAAGAGGATCTCCTCGAGCGTCCCGGAGGTGCCGAAGTGGATCCGCTCGCCGCGCGGCAGTTTGGCGTGCCACGCTTCCGAACCCCAGTGGTAGCCCCGGCCGGGTGCATCGGTGGCTCGTGCGAGCGGCGAGCCGATCATGACGGCGTCGGCACCGCAGGCGATCGCCTTGGCCAGGTCGCCCGAGCGGCCGATGGAGCCGTCGGCGATCACGTGCACATAGCGGCCGCCGGACTCGTCGAGGTAGTCGCGGCGGGCAGCGGCGACGTCGGCGACCGCGCTGGCCATCGGCACCGCGAGCCCCAGGACCGTGCGGGTGGTGTGCGTGGCACCGCCGCCGAAGCCGACCAGTACGCCGGCAGCGCCGGTGCGCATCAGGTGCAGGGCGGCCTGGTGCGTGGCACACCCCCCGACGATCACCGGCACGTCGAGCTCGTAGATGAACTCCTTGAGGTTCAACGGCTCGGCCTGGCTCGAGACATGCTCCGCCGAGACCGTCGTGCCGCGGATGACGAACATGTCGACCCCGGCGTCCACGACGTCCTTGGCGAACTCCTTGGTCCGCTGCGGGGACAGGCTGCCCGCGACGGTCACACCGGCCTCGCGGATCTGTCGCAGCCGCTCGCCGATCAACTCGGGCTTGATCGGCTCGGCGTAGATCTCCTGCATGCGGCGGTTGGCGCTGCCGGGCTCGAGCTCGGCGATCTCCTCCAGCAGACCGGTCGGGTCGTCGTACCGGGTCCACAGCCCTTCGAGGTCGAGGACGCCGAGCCCGCCGAGTCGGCCGAACTCGACCGCGGTGTCCGGCGACATCACCGAGTCCATCGGAGCGGCGAGCACCGGGATCTCGAACCGGTAGGCGTCGATCTGCCAGGCCGTCGAGACCTCCTCGGGGTCTCGAGTGCGCCGCGAAGGCACGATCGCGAGGTCGTCGAAGGCATAGGCGCGACGGCCTCGTTTGGCGCGGCCGATCTCGATCTCTTGCACGCTCGCAGCCTACCGGCCGCGCGGCGTACGCCCCGGACGCGCTCGTCGGCGATATCGCTCGCTCTTCTATGCTTCACCTGACGTCCACCAACCGGAGGGAACGCCACGTGCTGCTGCTCGTCTGCGGGCACTTCCTCGTGGCCGTGGCGGCGCCGGCGCTCGTGCGACACTTCGGCAACCGTGCGCTGCTCACGCTGGCGACGGTCCCCGCGGCCGCGTTCCTCTGGGTGCTCGCGCAGACCGGCGAGGTCCGCGGCGGCGGTCAGGTGGAGGAGACGGTCTCCTGGGTGCCGGCCCTCGGCATGGAGATCGCGCTGACCATGGGCAGCCTGCAGTGGCTGCTGGCCCTCGTCGTGACTGGCGTCGGCGCCCTGGTCCTCACCTACTGCGCGTGGTACTTCGACAGCGACGAGCCCGGCCTGGGGTCCACGGCCGCCAACCTGGTCGCGTTCGCCGGCGCGATGCTCGGGTTGGTGCTCGCAGCCGACCTGCTGTTGCTCTACGTATTCTGGGAGGCGACCACGGTCTTCTCCTACCTGCTGATCGCGCACGACCCGACCAAGCGGTCCAGCCGCTCGGCCGGGCTCGAGGCGCTCATCGTGACCACGCTCGGCGGGCTGGCGATGCTGGTCGGGCTGCTGCTCCTGGGGTCGACCGTGGGCAGCTACCGCGTCGAGGACGTCCTCGCAGGCGTCCCCGCTGGGACCACCACCACGGTCGCGGTCGCGCTGCTGCTCCTCGGGGCGGCGACCAAGTCGGCGCTCCTGCCCTTCCACTTCTGGCTGCCCGGCGCCATGGCGGCGCCCACTCCGATCAGCGCCTATTTGCATGCCGCGGCCATGGTCAAGGCCGGCGTCTACCTGGTCGCCTTGTTCGCTCCCGCGCTCGCCGGTACGCCGGGCTGGCGCGAGTCGCTGCTCGTCCTGGGGACCGCGACCATGCTGCTGGGCGGCTGGCACGCACTGCGTCAGGTCGACATCAAGCTGCTGCTCGCCTACGGCACGGTCAGCCAACTGGGGTTCCTGCTGGTCGCGACCGGCGTCGGCACCCGGTCGGCTGCCGTCGCGGGTCTGGCGATGCTGCTGGCGCACGCCTTGTTCAAGGCCTCGTTGTTCCTCGTCGTAGGGGTGGTCGACAAGGCGACCGGCACGCGGGACCTGCGGCGACTGAGCGGCGTGGGGCGGTCGATGCCCCTCGTGGCAGGAGCCGCGGTTCTCGCGGGAGCGTCGATGGCGGGCATCCCGCCGCTGCTCGGCTTCGTGGCCAAGGAGAGCGTCTACATCGCGTTGCTCGACGTCGCCCGGACGGGCGACGGCACGGGCGTGCCGTCGTGGCTCGCTTGGGCGACGTTGGCGGGGGTCGTGGCCGGCTCCGCGCTGACCGCCGCCTACGCCGTCCGATTCCTCTGGGGCGCCTTCGCCTCCAAACCGGTCGCGCAGCCGTGCGAGGTCGAGGCCATGCCGACGGGCATGGTCGCGCAGCCGGTCGTGCTGGCCGCGTTGGGATTGGCCGGCGGCCTCGCCGGCGCACTGCTCACCGACCTGCTCGCGCCGTACGCTCGTTCGTTCCCCGCCGGCGTCCACTCCCCCGAGCTCGCCCTCTGGCATGGCTGGAGCCTGCCGCTGCTGCTGTCCGTGGTGGCGATCGTCGCCGGCCTCGCGCTGTTCGCCGCCCGCGACGACGTCGCGCAGCTGCAGGCCCGAGTGCGGCACAACATCAGCTCCGAGCGCGGCTACCGCTGGGGGATGCGCACCGTCGACCGCCTCGCGGTCGAGGTCACCGCTCGCACCCAGCGCGGCTCGTTGGCGATCTATCTCGGCATCATCCTCCTGGTCCTGGTGCTGGTGCCTGGCACCGCCGTCCTGCGCGCCCGCGACGAGCCGATGAACGTGACCTGGTGGGACATGCCCGCGCAGGCGGTGGTCGGTGCGCTCATCGTCACCGCGGCGCTGCTGACGACGCGTGCCCGCCGGCGCCTCAAGGCCGTGGTGCTCGCAGGTGTCACCGGCTACGGCACCGCGGTCCTCTTCCTGCTCCACGGCGCCCCCGACCTGGCGCTGACCCAGGTGCTCGTCGAGACGGTGACCTTGGTCATCTTCGTCCTGGCGCTGCGCCGTCTCCCGGAGTTCTTCTCCGACCGTCCTCTCCAGCGCAGCCGCTACTGGCGCATGGCGCTCGGCGGACTCGTCGCCGTCGCGGTCGCCGGTTTCATGATCCTGATGAGCAGCGCCCGGGTGGCCGAGCCGGTCTCGGTCGACTTCCCCGAGGCCGCGGTCGAGTTCGGTGGCGGCTACAACATCGTGAACGTCACCTTGGTCGACATCCGGGCGTGGGACACGATGGGCGAGCTGGCGGTGCTGGTCGCCGCCGCCACCGGAGTCGCCAGCCTGGTCTTCATCCGCACCCGGGGCGGCAGCGTCCAGCGGGTGGCCGACCGCGTGGATCCGAACCCCCCGATCCCGCCCGCGGTGCTCGCCAAGACCCGGGACCACCGGGCGTGGCTCCCCGGAGGGCGCACCCTCGCACCCGAGCGTCGCTCGGTGATCTTCGAGGTCGTCACCCGGCTGCTGTTCCACACCGTGGTGGTCTTCTCGATCTATCTGCTCTTCAGCGGCCACAACGATCCCGGCGGCGGCTTCGCCGCGGGTCTGGTGACGGGGCTGGCGCTGATGGTCCGCTACCTGGCCGGCGGCCGCTATGAGCTCGACGAGGCCGCACCGATCGACGCCGGCGTGCTCATCGGCCTGGGTCTGTTCGTCGCGACTCTGTCCGGTCTGGTGCCGATGGCCTTTGGCGGCGTGGTGCTCCAGAGCGCGGTCATCGACCTGGACCTGCCGGTCCTCGGAGAGCTGCACATCGTGACGTCGCTGGTGTTCGACGTGGGGGTCTACCTGGTCGTCGTGGGTCTCATGCTCGACCTGCTGCGCTCCCTCGGCGCCGGCATCGACCGTCAGATCCTGTACGACGACCAGGCCACCGACCGCCACATCGTGGGGGGCGGCGCATGACTGCCAACCTCAGCCTCATCCTCACCGGCTCGGCCTGCATCGGCTTCGGCATCTACCTCCTCCTCGAGCGCAGCCTCAGCCGGGTGCTGGTCGGCATCGTGGTGATGAGCAACGGCGTCAACCTGCTCATCCTGACCTCCGGCGGGGCCGCCGGAGGGCCACCGATCGTGGGAGAGGGTCCGACCGACCAGATGAGCGACCCGCTGCCGCAGGCGCTGATGTTGACCGCCATCGTGATCACGCTCGGCACCGCGGCGTTCCTGCTCGCGCTGGGATACCGCAACTGGATCCTCACCGGACGCGACGACGTCCAGGACGACGTCGAGGACGCCGCGATCCGCCGGCTCGCCCGGGAGGACGAGCCCTCCGACAGCTTCGACCTCACCGAGGTCGACGACGAGGTGGTCGACCCCCTGGTGGTTGTGCGCCCCGAGGACATCGCGACCGCGGAGGTCGCGGAGAGGGAGCGTGAGACGTGAACGCGCTCGTCCCTCTCCCCGTCATCCTGCCGCTCTTCGGCGCCGGTCTGACGCTCGTGCTCAGCAGGCACCCCACCGCGCAGCGGGTGGTCAGCACCGTGGTGCTGGCCGCCGTCGCGGTCATCGCCGCCATCCTCGTCGTGGTCGCCGACCGCGAAGGCCCGCAGGCGATCTGGATCGGAGCCTGGGCGGAGCCGCTCGGCATCGCGCTGGTGGCCGACCGGCTGTCCTCGCTCATGCTGTTGGTCTCCGCGCTGGTCACCCTCGCGGTGCTCGTGTACTCGATCGGCCAGGGCATCTCCGACGACCTCGAGAGCGCACCACTGTCGGTCTACCACCCGTCGTTCCTCGTGCTGGCTGCCGGCGTCTCCAACGCCTTCCTCGCCGCGGACCTGTTCAACCTCTTCGTCAGCTTCGAGATGCTGCTGTTCGCCAGCTACGTGCTGCTGACCATGGGAGGCACCGAGCCGCGGGTGCGGGCCGGCACCATCTACGTCGGGGTCAACATCCTCTCCTCGATGGTCTTCCTGATGGCGATCGCCGGGATGTACGCCGCCACCGGCAGTCTCAACTTCGCCCAGATGTCCGGGCGTCTCGCCGACCTGTCCCCTGCCGTCGCCCTGGCGTTGCAGCTGCTGCTGCTCACCACGTTCTCGATCAAGGCCGCGGTGTTCCCGCTGTCGTTCTGGCTGCCCGACAGCTACCCCACCGCGCCGGCCCCCGTGACCGCAGTGTTCGCGGGCTTGCTGACGAAGGTGGGCGTCTACGCGATCCTGCGCGTGCAGAGCCTGCTGTTCCCCGACAGTCCACTGACGACTCTTCTGCTGTGCGCCGCCGGCCTCACCATGATCATCGGGATCCTCGGTGCGGTCGCCCAGTCCGACATCAAACGAATGCTGTCCTTCACACTGGTCAGCCACATCGGCTACATGGTCCTCGGGGTCGCGCTCGCGACCGTCGAGGGGTTCGCGGGCGCGATCTACTACGTCGTGCACCACATCACGATCCAGACCGCGCTGTTCCTGGTCGTCGGCCTCGTCGAACACCGTGCCGGCAGCACGTCCATGCTCCGTCTCGGCGGTCTGGCCCGGCTGGTGCCCTTCCTGGGCCTGTTGTTCTTCGTGCCGGCGATGAACCTGGCCGGCATCCCCCCGATGTCGGGGTTCCTCGGCAAGGTCGGGCTCTCCGCCGCCGCCATCGAGACCGGCACTCCGCTGGCGTACGTCCTGGTCGCGGCCAGCATGGTGACCAGCCTGCTCACTCTCTACGCCGTCTCCAAGGCGTGGAACCTCGCGTTCTGGCGCACACCGGAGCAGGCGCACGAGATGGTCGTGGTCGTGGCCGGCGACACCGAGCTGGAGAGCGAGGAGCGCGACCTCTACCAGCGGCTCCAGGACGGCGACCTTCCCGACCGGCTGCCCCGCACCATGTCAGGCGCAGCCCTCAGCCTGGTGTCCTTGAGCCTGCTGCTGACGATCGTGGCCGGGCCGCTGTTCGACTACACCGAGCGCGCCGCCACCGACCTGCTGCGGCGCACGCCGTACCTCAGCGCCGTGCTGACGGAGGACGCGCCGTGATCAAGATCCCCGACCGCCCACGGCCCGTACGCCGCCTCGCCTCCGTCCAGCCCGCGGCGCTGGCGTGGCTCACCGCGGTGTGGGTCGTGCTGTGGGGAGGCGTCTCGGTCGTCACCGTGGTGGGCGGACTGCTGGTGGCGCTGATCGTCACGATCGTGTTCCCGATGCCCGTGGTCCGCATGCATGTCCGGATCCGTCCGGTGTGGCTGGGCTGGCTGATCCTGCACTTCCTGTGGGACGTCGTGGTCGCCAGCACCGAGGTCGCGTGGAAGACGCTCACGCTCAGGGTGCCGCGCAACGCCGTCATCGCGGTCACGCTGCGCAGCGACTCCTCGTTCGTGATGACACTGGTCTCGGAGATGACGACGCTGGTGCCGGGCAGCGTCGTGGTCGAGGTGCGACGCAGCACCCGCACGCTCTTCCTGCACGTCTTCGACGCTGTCGACGAGGACGGCATCGAGGACATGCGCCGCCGCACGATGGCGCTGGAGCGGCGCGTGGTCAAGGCGCTCGGCGCCGACACCAGCGCGGTGGACGAGGGGCAGGAGGTCCTGCGGTGACAGTCGTGCTGTACGTGTGCGCCTCGATGCTCGCCGTGGCTTCCGTCCTCCTCCTGGTCCGGATCACCAACGGTCCCACCATGCTCGACCGGATCATCGCCTTCGACGTGTTCGTCGCGGTGCTGATCTGCGTGATCGGGCTCGACGCCGCGGTCGACCGCAGCGCGACCGCCCTGCCGATCCTCGTGGCCCTGTCGCTGATCGGCTTCATCGGCTCGGTCAGCGTCGCCGCGTTCAGCAAGGGCAGCGAGGACATCGAGCCCGACCGCAGGGCGGAGCGGCCATGACCTGGGACGACGCCTTCCTGATCCTCAGCGGGCTCTGCCTGGTGGCGGGGTCTTTGCTGTCGCTGGTGGCAGCCATCGGCATGGTGCGCTTCCCCGAGCTCCTCACCCGGATGCACGCCGCCACCAAGCCCCAGGTGCTGGGGTTGATGCTGGTGCTGGTCGGCATCGCCGCCAGCCTGCGCAGCGCCTCGGCGATGGGCCTCCTCGCGCTGGTCGCGCTCTTCCAGCTCGCGACCGCGCCGATCTCCGCGCACATGGTGTCGCGCGCGTCGTTCCGGGCGGGACAGGTCCGTCAGGAGCTGTTGATCATCGACGAGCTCACTCCGGTCATCGAGGCGGAGCAAGCCTCATCGGATCCCGCCGACGACGAGCACGACCCCGAGTTGGACGACCCGTCCGACCCGCCGTTCCACTCCGATCACCTCCCCCAGCGCGGCGACTGACGCGCAGGGGCGGCTCGGTCAGCGCAAGGAGTAGTTCGGGGCCTCGGACGTGATCTCGATGTCGTGCGGGTGGCTCTCCCGCAGCCCGGCGGTGGTGATGCGGACGAAGCGGCCCTTGTCCTGCAGCTCGGGCACCGTGCGTGCGCCGACGTAGAACATCGACTGCTGCAGGCCGCCGACCAGCTGGTGGGCGACCGCGCCGACCGGGCCCCGGTAGGCGACCTGGCCCTCGATGCCCTCGGGGATGATCTTGTCGTCGCTGGTGACCTCGGCCTGGAAGTAGCGGTCCTTGGAGAAAGACTTCTTGCCGCGAGACGACATCGCCCCGACCGACCCCATGCCGCGGTAGGACTTGTACTGCTTGCCGTTGACGAAGATCAGCTCGCCGGGACTCTCCTCACAACCCGCGAGGAGCGACCCCACCATGACGGTGTCGGCGCCCGCGACGAGCGCCTTGGCGATGTCGCCGGAGTACTGCAGGCCGCCGTCGGCGATGACGGGGACCCCGGCGGGGCGGCAGGCCAGCGCCGCGTCGTACACCGCGGTGATCTGGGGTACGCCGACGCCCGCCACCACGCGTGTGGTGCAGATCGAGCC
>JBHWSH010000086.1:0-6199 GCA_043427135.1 Marmoricola sp.
CTGGTTCCGTGCATCCGTGTCCCTGTTGCGGCTACCGCACCCTGCCGGCGCGCGGGGACTACGAGGTGTGCCCGGTGTGCTGGTGGGAGGACGAGGGCCTCGAGCCCCGGGAGTTCAGCGGCCCCAACGGCACCACGCTGGTCGAGGCGCAGCAGACCTACCTGCGGCGGCGGCTGCCGCATCGCCTGCGCCGCGGCGTACGTCCGCCGCGGGCAGGAGAGGAGCGGGACCCGGACTGGCGCCCGTTCGAGCTCACCGAGGAACTGCTCGCGCGAGTCGCGGAGTCGCACGCGGAGTGGCAGCGCTCCTTCGACGAGTTCCCCGTCCCCGACGTTGAGGAACCCCCGCTCGACCCCGGCCCCTTCGCGGCGTACGTCGCGCGCATCCACGAGCGGAAGGACGCGGGTGACCCGATGTCGGTCGAGGAGGTGCGAGCCGTCCTCGACGAGCTCGGCGACTCGATCGGCGTCCGGTTCGAGGACGCGCAGCGGGAGATGATGGCGCACCTGCTGCTCGACGACGGCTACTACCGGCGCTCGCCCTTGCGGACGGCCTGGTGGCTGGTCCGATACGCACGTCCGGGGACGTTCCGACGGCGGTGGGCCGAGATCCGCGCGGGCGGCATCCGCTTCGCGGGCTGAAAGGACCGTCAGGTGCCTGTCCTGACGAGCGCGAACGCCTCGGTGGCGCACATGAGGACGACGGCGACCGTCAACGCGAGCGGCGCCCGACCGCTGCGCCCCCGGCCGCGAGAGCGCGTGCCGGCGTCGTGGCGGTAGCGACCGGTGCTCTCGACGAACACCCACACTCCGAGCGCCACGGCCACCGCGAGCACCAGGGCCGCCACGAGACCCAGCTCCGACCAGGTCAGCCGCGCCATCACTGCCGCCCCCGCAGCCAGCGACAGCGCCGTGCGTTGCCAGGCCAGAGCCGTGCGCTCGTTGGCCATTCCGGCGTCGGTGCTCACCACGCTCAGACCCCGACGATCATGATGACGACACCGATCGTCACGAGAACCACGGTGAACAGCACGCCCGCTCCGACGGCCGGCAACGGGTCACGTCGGCGCATCGCCCGCTCGGACCAGGCCCACCGCAACCAGGCGACCACGGCGGCGACGAGGCCGAGCGCGACGAGCAGGATGCCGATGAACTCTTGGACGCCCTCAGCCATCGACAGGTCCACCACGTCCAGCGCCACACCCGCCGCGAGCAACGCCAGGGCGGTGCGGATCCAGGCCAGGAACGTGCGCTCGTTGGCGAAGCTGAACCGGTAGTCGGGTTCGGTGCCCTCGTCGTACACCCAGCCGGGCCAGCGTTTCGTCCTGCTGGGCTTCGTCATGTGGGGCATTGTGCCCCGCGTCGTGGGGCAGGCGTCAGGGCTCGGAGAGCGTGAGGTCCACGGCGCGCAGCAGACCGTCCGCGTCGGCGGCCAGCACGAGCGCGAAGTCGGAGGCGCACGTTCGCCAGCGCTGCGGCGGGCGGAGCACCACGATGCGGCCCTCGGGGTGCGGCCCGACCCGGTCGGGTGCGCAGGTCACCTCGTCGTATCGGCCAGAGAAGACGAGCTCGTGACCGCTCGCCCCGACGGCATGCAGGGGCCCGAGCAGGTCGATCGGGCACCCCCCGGCGGCGTACCACTTCCAGTCGGCCGGGCAGATCCGCCAGATCTTGCGCTGCGACAGGGTGGCGACGATGTCGTCGATGTACACCGCAACCTGACCGCCGAGCCCCATCGCCACGGACTCCCAGTGCGGGAAGTCGTCGGAGGCGCCGACGGCGTACGCCGTGAACTCGCGAGCCAGCCGTTCGAGGTCGGCATCGACCGGAGCGTCCGGATCGGGAATCAGCTCCGGTACGACGGGTGGCGGCGCGGATGTCTTCGGGCGAGGTGGCGGCGGCGCGGGCGACACGCTCGGGCTGGAGGTCTGCGGGGGCGGGGCGGCCGTCGATTCCGCCGCGGGCGATGTGGAGCAGGCACTCAGGAGTGCGACGAGAGCGACCAAGATCGCGACAGCACGGAGGTTCATGGCGGGCTCGCTGAGGCTCGGAGGCCACGAGACTACGTCGCCCAGCGCTCAGCGCGGTGGCAGTAAGGCAAGGCAGAGGGCCGTTGGAACAGGCAGAGAGACGTCGAAGGCAGTCGAAACGCGGTCGACGGGCCCTTGTGCCTGTCCGAATGGCCCTTCTGTGGGGACCCGCGGGGCGATCAGCGCGGGTGTACGGCGACCTCGGTGGCCTTCACCGAGAACAGCACCCGCGCGCCGGGCACGAGATCGAGCTCCGCGGCCGCGCTGAGCGTTATGTCGGCGGCGAGGTCACCCGCGTGCACCCGCACCACGTCCCCGCGCGGCTCGAGGTCGGTGACGACGACGTCCCAGACGTTGCGCGGGCTGCCCCCCGGCGCCTCGTGGAACACCGCCACCGCGGCCGGCCGGAACACCGCGACCACGGGGCTTCCGGCCGTCAACCAAGTCGACGCCAGGCCGGCGACGGCGAGTCCGGACTCCGTCACGACGCGCCCGTCGGCCCACGTCCCAGCGACCAGGTTGAGCCCTGCGATGCGCGCGGCGAACCGGCTGCGCGGGCGGGTGAGCACTTCCGCGGTGACTCCCTCCTCGACGACGCGTCCGTCCTCCAGTACGACGACGCGATCGGCCAGCAGCAGCGCGTCGAGCACGTCGTGGGTGACCACCAGGGTGGTGCGATCGGCGAGCACCCGCCGCAACGTACGCCGCAGGGCAGGCGCGACTGCCACGTCCAGCGCCGCCATCGGCTCATCGAGCAGCAGCACCTTTGGATCGGTCGCCAGCGCCCGCGCGATCGCCACCCGCTGCGCCTGCCCACCGGACAGCTCGGTCGGGCGACGCGCGGCGAGGTCGTCGGCCTCCAGCTCCCGCAGCCAGTGCAGCGCGGTCGCCCGGGCCGCCCCCCGTCGTACGCCGCTGCTTCGCGGACCGAAGGCGACGTTGTCCAGCACGCTCAGGTGCGGGAAAAGCAGTGGCTCCTGGGCGAGCAGCGCCACCCGACGGTCGTGCGGGGCCACTGAGACGCGCGCCGAGGAGAGCGTGCGTCCGTCGACGACGACCTCGCCGGTGTCCGGGCGCAGCAGGCCGGCCACGACGGCGAGCACGCTGGACTTGCCTGCGCCGTTCGGTCCCAGGAGCGCGACCGTCTCCCCGGCCGCGACGTCGAGCGAGAGGTCGAGGCCCCGATCGGAGACTCGCGCGCGCAGGGACAGCTCGCTCATGCGATCCCTCGGGCACGACGTCCGGCGAGCCCGATGACCAGCACCGCCACGACGACCAGCAGCAGCGACAGCGCGACCGCGGCGTCGGGGTCGGACTCGCGTTGCAGGTAGATCTCCAGCGGCAACGTGCGGGTCACGCCCTGCAGGCTGCCGGCGAAAGTCAGCGTAGCGCCGAACTCACCGAGCGACCGTGCGAACGCCAGCACGGTCCCGGAGACCAGCCCGGGCAACACCAGTGGCAACGTCACCCGCCGCAGCACGGTCGTCGGGCGTGCGCCGAGCGTCGCCGCGACCACCTCGTAGTCCGGCGCCGCGCTGCGCAACGCGCCCTCCAGGCTCACCACCAAGAACGGCAGCGACACGAAAGTCTGCGCAAGCACGACGGCCGCGGTCGAGAACGCCACCTCGAGTCCGAGTACCTCCAGTGACTCCCCGAGCAGCCCGCGACGCCCGAACGCCGACAGCAGCGCGATGCCTCCGACCACGGGCGGCAGCACCAACGGAAGCAGCACCAACGCCCGCAAGACGGCCAGGCCGCGGAACGACGCGCGTGCCAGCACCATCGCCATCGGTACGCCGACCAGCACGCAGAGCGCGGTGCTCACCGCCGAGGTCCGCAGGGAGAGCAGCAGCGCGGCCCGGGACGACTCGGAGGTGACCAGCTCCGGGAACGATGCCCAGTCCACCCGCCCGACCATCGCGGCCAACGGCAGCAGCAGGAACACCGCGCCGACCGCGGCGGGGGCCAGCGCCCAGCGGGGCAGGTCGACCGTGCGCGTGCTCACGACGGCGCTGCCGCGAAACCGTAGCCCCGCAGCACGTCCTGCCCGTCGCCCAGCAGGAGGTCGACGAACTCCTGTGCGAGGTCGGAGTGCGTCGCTCCATCCAGCACCGCCACCGGGTAGGCGTTCACCGCGGCCTCCGACGGTGGCAGCGGCACCTCCTCGACCTCGCCATCCGCAGCGGCGACATCGGTGACGTACACGAGTCCGGCGTCCGCCTCTCCTGACCGGACCTTGCCGAGCACGTCGGTCACCGACGACTCCTCGCTGACCGGTCGCAGCTCGACGCCCGCCTCCTCGGCGACGCGGGCGGCAGCCGCGCCGCACGGCACCTCCGGCGCACACACCACCAGCCGTACGCCGGCCAGGTCGGCCAGGTCGGACACGTCCGCCGGATTGCCCGTCGGCACCGCGATCGTCAGCCGGTTGGTCGCGAACAGGCGCGGGTCCGACGCGAGTCCGTCGTCGACCAACCGCTGCATGGTGGGCTCGTCGGCGAACGCGGCCACGTCGCCGTCCGCGCCCTCCTGCAGCTGGGCGGCGAGCGCCGACGAGCCGCCGAGCGCGAGCCGCACGTCGACGTCGTGGGTGTCCTCGAAGTCGGCGGCGATCTCCTCGAACGCCGGGCCGAGCGACGCCGCGGCGTACACGGTCAAGACGGTCTCGCCCTGTTCCGCTGCACAACCGGCCACGGTCGGAATCAGCAGCATCGCCGCCCCGGCGTACCGGAGGAAAGAGGGCGAGAGCGGCACGCCCCGACCCTACGGCGGGTGACGTGCGGCGTCACTGCTCCGCCGGCACTGTTCGTTGTCATGTCGCAGGACATGGGTGACAGGCCTGTATCAAGACATCGGTGACACATTCGGTCGCCTTCGTGGTGACACGTCGGCCTCCAGGCGCAGGCCGTGGCTGTCAATGAACCCATCGATCTCCATGTCCGCTCGCGATCTCGCAGTGGGCTGAGGACGCACAAGGCCGACGGCGACGCAGACACCAGCAGGTCCTGGCCATCACCGATGGTGACAGCAACACACCGTCACCGACGTGCGCGGTGAGGTCGTCCTTGACCGCACCCGCCCGCACCCGCGGTGACCTTCGTGGGCAACGCCCGACCCACCGGACCCCCGCCGAGAGCGTCGCCGATGTCCTGCGACATGACACAACTTCAGTAGCTGTTTCCACAGAGCACTTCGAACTGTTCGAGAATTGTCGGAGGGTGTCTCTAGAGTCGTTTCATGGAGCCAGAGGACCGACCCGAGGAGCAGCAGCCGGACGCTGCGTCGTCGGTCGAGCCTGCCCCGGCGGTCGAGCCTGCCTGTCCTGAGGAGGGAGCGCAGCGACCGTCTCGAAGGGTCGAGACCACGGCGGCCATCGAGCCGCAGGAGCCGACGCCGCTGGCAGAGCGGTCGGTGGCAGTGCACTGGTTCGCAGGCCGTCTGCATGGGGTGATCGATGACCTGGTCGACCCGCTGGTCGCGACCGCCGGCCTTGATGCGGCGGCTGCAGCGGAGACGATCATCGAGCTGCGTGCCGCGATGCATCGCCTCCGGGCACTGGAAGCCGCGGTGCTGACCCGGGCTGAGACCCTTGATGTCGCCGCGACCAACGGCGCGACCTCGACCACGGCGTGGTTGGCGCACGCCACCACTACGACACATCGTGACGCCCGCGCCAGCGTGAAGCTCGCCGCGGCGTTGGATCGCCATGAGGCGACCGCGACCGAGCTCGGCGCCGGACGGGTCGGTGCAGATCAGGCACAGGTGGTGATGGCCGCGGTCGACGCCCTGCCGTCCTGGGTGGGCGACTCGGATCGGGAGCATGCGGAGAAGCACCTGCTCACCGAAGCCCGGGTCCACGACGCGCGTGCGTTGAAGATCCTGGGCCGCCGGTTGTTGGAGGTCATCGACCCCGACGCCGCTGATGAGGAGCTGGCCAAGCAGCTCGAGAAAGAAGAACGCGACGCTGCCCGCAAGACGTCGTTCTCGATCTTCGACAACGGCGACGGCACTTGTTCGGGGAAGTTCAAGATCTCCAACCTGCACGGCGCGATGCTCCTCGCAGCCCTGCACGCCCTGGCCTCACCGGCCCGCGGCACAGATGCCTACGACCGTGAGACCGTCGATGAGATCGAGGTCGACGAGGACGGCCAACCGATCATCCGCACCAAG
>JBHWSH010000087.1:0-5699 GCA_043427135.1 Marmoricola sp.
AAGTCGGTCGCGGCGCGGCGCCGGGTGCGCAGCCGGTCGCCGCGACGGCGGATCTGGGCCGGCGACGGAGTGGGCACGGGCTCCGGGGTGCGGAGCGGCGTGAACAGGTCAGACATGGGTGGCTCCTTCGCTTAGAAGGGCGGTGAGGGCGGCGCGGCCGCGCGAGAGGCGGGCCTTGACGGTGCCTTCGGGGGCATCGACCTCGGCGGCCACCTCGGCGACCGACAGGTCACACAGGTGGTGCAGCACCAGGGCGCGGCGCTGGTCGAGCGGCAGCTTCGCCAGCGCGTCGATCAGGGCCACGCGGTCGGGCTCCGGAGCAGCCACGTGGGTCTGCGCCTGGAGCGCGCGGTCAGGGTTGCGACGTCCCAGCCGCAGCCGGCGCCATCTGCTGACCGCGATCCGGTACGCCGTGGTGCGGACCCAGGCCTCGGGCGACCGAGCCCTGTCCAGGCGGGCGCGATGCGACCACGCTCGCGCGAACGCCTCCTGCACGCAGTCCGCGGCTTCTTCCCGATCCCCGATCATCGCGTGCAGCTGATGGACGAGGCGGGAGTACGACGCGGTGTAGAACGCGTCGAACTCGTCGGTGTTCATGGTTCCCCTCTCGGTGGCATACCTGGGATACGCCCCACCGAGCAAGCCGGTTGCATGATTCGTCGAAGATTCTCAGGTGACCGAGTGACGCTCGGCGTACGCCGGGTCGAGGTGCTCCTCGCGCTGCATCACCTGGACGAGGTGCTCGACGGCGTCGTAGACGTCGACGTGGGTGACATAGAGCGGCGCGAACCCGAAGCGGGCGATGTCGGGGGATCGGAAGTCACCGACGACGCCGCGCGCGATCAGCGCCTGCACAATGCCGTACGCCGCGGGGTGCCGCAGCGCGACCTGGCTGCCCCGGCGCTCGTGCTCGCGAGGGGTGACGAGCTCGAAGCCTTCCAGCCGATCGTCGACCAGTGCGATGAACCAATCGGTCAGCGACAGCGATGCGGCCCGGAGGGCTTCCATGTCGACGCCGTCGAAGGCCGCCAGGGACCGCTCCAGCGCCGAGAGCGCCACCACGGGCGGGGTGCCGGTGACCATGCGGGTGACTCCGGGAGCAGGCTCGTAGTCGATCACCATGTCGAAGGGGCGGGCGTGCCCCCACCACCCGGTGATCGGCTGGTCGAGGTTCTCCTGGTGGCTGGGCGCGACCCAGACGAAGGCGGGTGATCCGGGCCCGCCGTTGAGGTACTTGTAGGTGCATCCGACCGCGAAGTCGGCGTCAGCGTCGGTGAGGTCGACCGGCACCGCGCCCGCCGTATGGCACAGGTCCCACAGCACGAGCGCGCCAGCAGCGTGGGCTGCTTTCGTCAACCCGGGCAGGTCGAACATCGCGCCCGTCCGAAAGTCGACGTGGGTGAGTGCGAGCAGCGCCACGTCGTCGTCGAGCGACGCGGCCGGGTCCGCCGGGTCGCACCAGCGCAGCTCCATGCCCAGCGTCTCGGCGACCCCGGCGGCGACGTACGCGTCGGTGGGGAACGTCGTCGGCTCGACCACGATCACCGACCGTCCGGGTCGCAGTCGGGCCGCGGCGACCATCGTTTTGAAGAGCGTGACGCTGGTGGAGTCGGCCATCACCACGTCCCTTTCCGAGACGCCCAGCAGCGGGGCCAGCAGTGCGCCCACGCGCGCCGAGAGGTTGCTCCACCCGGCGGTGTTCCAGGACCCCACCAGCCCGCGGCCCCACTCGCCGGTCACGACCTCGGCGACCCGCTCCGCGACGCCGTGCGGCAGCGCTCCTAGGGAGTTGCCGCACAGGTAGATCAGGTCGTCGGGCAGGTCGAACAGCTCACGACGAGATGGCAGCGGGGAGGCGGCATCGAGCTGCATGGCTCGCTCGCGGGTGGGTTCATCGGTCACGCCCCGACAGTACGAGACCCGCGGCCGTCGATCAGCATCCGTCGGTCGAGCTTGTCGAGACCCGATCAGCGTCGGGCGGAGACCACCTTGCGGCTGATCCGGTCCTTGCCGATCGCCGCCGTGGTGAACGGGAACTTCACCCAGCGCTCCTTGCTGAACAGGCGGGTCTGGTCGGCGTGGAACGGAGATGTGGTGTCGGTGGCCTGCGAGTAGGTCAGGATCGTGCGCGCGTCGACCTTGCCTTTGTCGAGGAACGACACCGCCTGGATGTGCGAGGAGCCGTAGCTCACCGGCGACAACGCGTCGAGGTTGGTGGCAGGCAACCGACTGGCGATCGCGTTGGCGTTGCCGGCCGCGGCGTCTCCGCCTCCGATGCCGATCGGCGGCGCACCCTCGTCGCCGGCCACCTGCAGCTTGCCCCACGGCGTGGCGGGGTCGATCCCCTTGTCCTGCAGGAAGGCGAGCGCGTCGCGCATGGCCGTGACGACGTCGGCGTTGGCCTCGTCGAGATCGCGCGGGGTGTTCATCGGGTCCTCGGCGTCGAACGGCACGGTCCACGGCGCGGCCGGCACGCGCTTCCAGAACTCCTGGAAGATGTGCGTGCCGATGCTGGTGGTGTCGCTGCGACCGTCCCACTTCGCCAGCACCTCGCAGGACTTCCCGCCCGCGGCTGCTTCGCAGACCGTCTGCAGGTCTCCGTTCTCGCGTGCGAGCTCGGCGCCGAAGACGCGGTTGTCGTGCTGGAAGAGCCGCAGCGTGCGCGGCGTGACCTTGCGGCCCTTGGCGAGTCCGTCGGTGCCGGCGAGGCGGTCGAGCACGTAGCGGTAGACCATCCGGGTGCGCAGCGAACGCTCACACTCCTCGCAGCCGATGATGCCTGCGTAGCCCTCCAGTCGTACGTCGGGGTGCGGCAACCAGTAGCTGTCGTTGGCGTTGGCGAGCCAGTCCTTGCGGTAGGCGACCGGCAGGTTGCCGGGGCCGAAGATGCCCGGGCGGCTTGCGTCCTCATCGGTTCCCCACGCGCACGAAGACTCCGCGCGGGTGCCGTCGAGGCCAGGCAGCCCGGCGACGGTGTCCAACACGATGCCGATCGGCGTCATGCACTGCTGAGCCAACGCGTCGGGCACGTTCGGGACGACGGAGTGGTCGGCGTACATGACCCGGCCCTTGCGGTCCGCGGCGGTGGTGTTGACCCACGGCATGCCGCCCTGTTCGTCCTGGCGTCGCAGCAGGTCCTTGACGTTGCGCGCCTTGCCCATCTCGAAGAACGTGTCGACTGTGCGGAGGTGCTCGGAGTTGGCGTCGCGGATCGCGAAGAAGCTCATCGGGGACCAGCCCATCAGCATCGCGGGTGCGTCGATGACGTAGCCCTGCGGCGTGCGGTAGAGGTCCTCGGTCACGGTGCCCAGCGACCCGTCGCGGTTGCGGACGGTGATGTCGACGGTCCGCCGCTCGAGCTGCTTGGGGCCGGAGTCGGTGAGGTACTGCACCGACCCGTCAGGCAGCGCGACGTAGCGGTATTCATAGGGCGTGAAGCGGTACGCCGTGGAGACGGTGTGGCTCCAGGCGACGTCCTTGTTCCAACCGATGTTGATCGCCGGGGAGCCGATCAGGCTGGCGCCGGCGACGTCGTACTTGCCGGGGATCGTCAAGTGCGCCTGGGCGAAGCGGTAGCGACCGCGCCAGGGGAAGTGCGGGTTGCCCAGCACCATCCCGCGCCCGGTCTTGGTGGCCTTCTTGCCCACGGCGGTGGCGTTGGAGCCGAACGGCGACGCCGGGTCCCGACCCAGCAACTTCAGCATCTCGTCGCGTGAGGGCAGCACCTTGGGCGGCGCTGCGAACGGCGAGCCTGCGGTCAGGGGGACCTCGGGCAGGCCTGGGTCGGTCAACGTCGGCGGCGCGGCGTCGGCGATCTGGGGGATGAACACCCCGGTGGAGGCGAGCAGGTTGGCGGCGTACACGCCGTACCAGAGGTCGAGCTCGGTCGCCTTCCCGGCGAGGTAGCCGGCGCCCTTGCACTCCGGGTCCTTCACACCCTTGGGGCCGCCCACGTCGCGCAGGTAGGCGTTGATGCCGGCGACGTAGCCCTTGGCGAGTTTGCGGGTCTGCTTGCCCGGGCCGCGCTGCGGATCCGCGAGCAGCTCCTCGACGACCTTGCGGTTGCGTAGGTCGGTGAACAGCACGTCGGATTGGAGGTTAGTGGCCGACACCGTGACGTGGTCCTCGTAGCGCTCCTCGGGCCCGAACCAGCGCGACCGCTCGCCGCGTCCGGTGACGAGCGTGTCGGCGAGGTTGCACAGGTTGGTCTCTGCGGTGGCGTAGCCGTGTCCGAAGCCGAGCGATCCCCAGTTCTTCGCCACGACGTGCGGGATCCCGTGCTTGGTGCGCGTGATCGTCGCCTTGTAGCTGCCGCCGGCACGCGCGGCAGCGGTCTTCGGCGAGGACTCCGCGGCCTGTGCGGTCGACCCGGACAGGGCCGGGCCGAGCATCGACAGCGGGAGCAGCGCGGTGGCGAGCAGAGCGGCCGCGGGGCGACGTGCGGGCATGGAAGGTCTCCGTCCTGGGCGATCGGTGGGACCAACTGCGCAGAGCCACGCGGGTTACGTCGCCTCTCGCCGCATAGTGGTGTATCTGGTCCACCCGGTGGACCAGATACACCACTATTCGATGGACGCGTGTCAGTCGAGCTCGCGGAGACGCTGGGCGGCGCGGGACATGAGCGCGGTCATCTGCGCGTCGCTGAGATCGGCACGGTCGACGGGGACGAACGTCACCTGGGCGACGTGGCGGCCGATCCTCACGACCCCCGTGCGGTAGCGCACGGCAGCGTTCTCTGCGACCTCCGTCTCCAGGGACCACGCGACCGCGCCGGGACGTCGCAGGGTGGTCGTGACGTCGGCGGTCACGTCGCGGTCGGGGCAGGTGTCGACGCGGCGGACGAGGGCGCCGACGAACTGGCGTGCGGCCCGGTCGTTCGCGAACGACCCCTGCACCTCGTCGAGTCCGAAACGCAGAGGCAGCTTGGCCTTGGGGATGACGAACGTGCGCGCACGGGCCCGGTCGGCGGGGCGGAACGAGGTGTTGTCGCACGTCGTGGCTGCGGGGTTCTCCCTGCGGGCACGGTCGGGTTCGGTGCCGATCCACGGACGGGTGATGCCCCGCAGCGGCGGCAGGTCGACCACGTTGAGCATGCCGGAGACGTTGCCGGGCGGGGGAGGGGCGGGTCGGTGCCGCGGACGGGTCGCGCAGTCGGCTTCCTCGTCCTGGAACTCGCACAGAGACTGCAGCCCGCGGGCCAGGGCGTTGCGTACGCCGGCGAGCTGCACTGTGTCGCGCGAGCCGGCACGGACGACCAGCGTCGTGCTGATCGTGCCGGTGCGGCCCAGCCCGACGACCTGCCACGGCGACTTCTGGTCGGGGGTGTGAAGCTCCAGCAGCATCGCTTCGTCGCCGGCCCCGCGGACCCGGTGCGCAGCGACGAGCTGCACCCTGTCCTCGGCGCACTGGCCGAACCAGGTGGCCACCGTGCGCATCGCGTCTCGTGCCTCCCGGGGACTGGCCGACACCTCCGTGGTCTGCACCGCGGAGACCGGCCGGCGGCGTACCTCGAAGGTGCGCACCAGGGCGGTCACGCCGCCCGGGTCGGCGAACCGCTCCCGCTGGCAGACCATGTTGAACCCCGACCCCGTCGTGTTGTCCGTGGTGCTGCCTTCCCGCCAGCGCACCCGGGGCGCCGTGATCGACACCTGCTCTGTAGTCAGCAGCGTGTCGCTCAGGACCAGCTCCGGAGGCAGCGG
>JBHWSH010000088.1:0-2819 GCA_043427135.1 Marmoricola sp.
GGCCTTCCCGGCCGCGTCCGGGCCGGTGAGCATGTACCCGGACCCGAGCCCGAGCATGTCCTCGATCGCCTCCTGAGCGGCCGAGCGCAGGTCCGTGCGGCGAGCGATGACCTCTGCCGCCGCGTCGCCGTCCGCGTCGCCGTCGACCGCCGTCTTCCACCCGAGGGGGATGATCCGCTCCGACCGGGACGAGACGACCAGCTCGGCCGCGTTCGTCCGCGTGATCCGCAGAACGTGCGACCAGGCATCCACCCACTCCGCGCTCGCCGTGGGCAGCGGCGGCTCGTTGCGCAGCCACGCGTCGAGCAGGTCCAGGCCGGGCCGGGTGCCTCGCTTGTTCGCCAGGCGCGTCTCAGCCCACCCCTTGCCCGCATTCCGGTCGCGGATCGCCCGGTCGAGACGGTTCGCCCACCACTCCGGGGACTGCACGTCGTGCTTGCCGCTGAACAGCGTCACAGAGCCCCCTCTCAGCGCAGGCGCTTCACCTTGTAGGTCTTCTTCTCGGGTCGTTTGCCCGCGCCCTTGCTCAGGGCGTCCAGGCGCGCCTGCCAGGCCAGTACGGCCGCGACCGCGGCGTCGATCTTCCGGTCGGACTCCGGCGACTCCTTGGCGATCTGCCCCCCGGAGACCTTCCGGGCAGCCAGGACGTGCCGGGTGAGCGTCGTCGAGCCGTCATGGGTCATCTCGCCGTCGATGACTGCGCTCTGGAACTTCTCCAACGCCTCCGCGGTCTGCCGGCGACGGTTGCCCGTCATCCACCACTCGATCGGGTGCTCGCGGGACGACTTCACCGCCAGCGAGGACCCGTGGTCGCGCTCCCACCCCGCGACGTGGCTCTCCCACTTCGCCGGGTCGGCGTAGAACCCGACCACCGAGTACCGCTCGAAGGCGGCCCGCACCTCGGCGAGCACCTCCTCGACCGGCACCTGCCAGTCCTTGCCGCCGGCGCCCTTGGGCTGCTCCCAGACCTCGATCTCGAAGACGTGGCCGTCCTCGACGCGGCACCCGATCAGCGCCGTCGCGTCCGCGATGCCCCGCAGGCGGGACCGCGAGCCGTCGAACCCGAGCGTGATCGCGTCATCGTCGCGGACGACCTTCGCCGCGTCCGCGCGAGCCGCCCACTCGTACCCGGCCAGCCACGCATTCTCAGCAGTGGACTCGTCGTTGAGGAAGTACCTCACTGAGTCCGCCACGTCGCTGCGCGCGTCGAGGATTCCGTCGACCATGCCGTCCAGGTCGTTCCACTCGAGCGCGTCACCGTAGGCGTCCGTCAGTGCCGCGCGCAGCAGCTCCTCGTCACCCAGGTCTTCGACCGCGATCGAGCCGTAGCGGTGATCGAGCAGCAGCCGCTCGCGCTTCGTCTTGCCCGCCGCGATGAGCCGCGCGACCTTGTACGTCTCCTCTGCGACGCTCTGCTCGCCCGGCGCGTACATCGTCGTCGTCTCGAGGAACCACGTCTCGGCGATCTTCTTCCGCTTGCGCAGGTTCCGCACGACCGTCGCGTACATGCGCCGAAGGTCGGGCCGCACGTAGATGTGCGTCTCGTCGAAGACGACGAATGTCTCCTTGCCGCCGTCCTTGCTCGCCGAGCTCGACGTGCTCGGGGTGATCTCCCCACCGCCGGGCAGGAGGATGCGCGTCAGCCCGGCGTCGTCCTTGCGGGACAACGCGACGTGCAGCGGGCAGTCCTCGTCGGTGAGGTTGAAGTAGATCGTGTCGTAGACGTTGCCGGTCTGGCCTTCCTCGGTCGCCATGCACCGGATGAACGGCACCTTGACCGGGGCACCCATCGGCTCGCCCTCGACGTACACATACTCGAAGCCGGCGCCCCACGGGTCGCGGTAGACCTCGCCGCCCTCCGCGAAGATCGGCTGCCCTAGGGGGCCGCGGAGCTGGCGGCAGGGGCCGAAGCCCTCGAAGAGCGCCAGTCGAGCACCCAGACCCGACTTGTCGCACCCCTTCGGCCGTGACAGGAAGGCCGAGTCGTACAGCCGCCGGCCGCGCTCGTCGACCGCATAGCAGTCGACGATGAAGTCGTAGTACTCCTGACCGTGCCGGACCGGCTGGCCCTGCACATCGCCCGGTCCGTGCCGGACGAAGAACTCCATCCACGCGACGGCTAGGTGCCCCAGCGAGCGGTTGCGGTCATGCCCCTTCGCCCGCACCAGAGTGCGAGGCACCGGATCAGCCCGTCGAGCGCGAGCGGCGAGAGTCGATCGGCGTAACCTTCGCCGACGCGGCAGCCGGCACCGGCGCGGGACCCGTCGTCACCTTGATCTTCAGCCGCATCCGATCCTCGGGCGTCGCACCGTACTTCGCGAGCCGCAGACGCACCTCGCCGGCGAACTCCCACCGCTGCTTCGTCCACATCGTGTGATGCATCAGCGCCGTGTCGATCAGGAACTGCCACCCCAACGGCGGCTCGTCCTTCATCGCAGGGAAGCGACGCAGCGACTCCCACAGCTCTACCGTCTGAGGGTGCCACGCCTCGCCGTCAGGCAGGACGCCCTCCGGGAGAGACTCGCCGAACACCTCACCCGAGTCCTCGATCTGCTCGAAGTCCGGGGTGTCGCGGCCTCGTGCGCGCTTGCCCTTCGGAGCTGGTCCTCGACCGGCCATGATGCGACCTCCATGTCGGAGCGGGTGCCCGTGGCGGGCGGTCAGTCAGATTCCCCAGACCCGCGCGCACCGCGAGACGCAGTACGCCCCGTTCGGGCGGCTGGGGCGGGGGGAGGGGGTGGATGGGCCTCAGGCGAGGCCGGGGTGCGGAGCGTGGGCGCTTCGGTGTCTGAGCCGTGCGCGCGCTTCCTGTCAAGTCA
>JBHWSH010000089.1:0-5512 GCA_043427135.1 Marmoricola sp.
GGCTCGCCCGAGCTACGAGCTCGCTTAGACCCAACGCAGGGCCCCCTCACGCCAAGCCCAGAAGACGGCTATGAACAGCGCAGCCAGAAAGAGGAACATCTCGAGGATCGCGGTCGTGCCCATCTGCGCGACGACCACCGCCCAGGGATACATGAACAGCATCTCGACATCGAAGGCCAGGAACAGAAGCGTCGCGAGGTACCAGCGCACGTGGTACCGGGACAGGGCGTGCTCCTCGGGTGGCCATCCAGATTGGAACGGAAGCACGAGCAGCGGTTTCGCCTCAGCGGCGAGCGCCCGCTGAGCTAGGTAGAGACCAAGCACCGATAGCCCCATTGCCAGGCCGGTCACGAGGAGGCCTGCGTACATGTTCGTTCCCCTTACTGTGACGCACGCTCACGATCCAGCGCTTTCCGCCACTTAGCCCATCACACCGGTGCGCACTGCCACAGTAGGGAAACACCCGCCGGCGGCGATAGGTTCGGATCAGCTCGCGCAGGGCCATCCTCCTGGGTGCTCTCTGGGAGATGCTGGTAGCAGTCACCCGACCGCGTGCGGCTCTGGTCGATCCCGAGCTGGGTCTCGTTGACCGTCTCACGTGGACCACGTACACCACCACGGCGCGGACGACACCGACCTGGTCGCTGAGAGTGGCGTGGCTGCACCGCCCGGAGACGCGCTCATCATGTCGAAGGCCGGCTGATCATCACCACGATCAAGATGCCAAGCCGAAAGGGGGGGCGAAGCGGCCGAGCCGCGAGCAGCCGATGCCCGCCATGCTGGTGTCCACTGCCGTGCTGGTGCTCCGGCTGTTGCTCTGGCGGGATCGAGTCGGTGGCCCGGAAGTGGGAGTCGGGTTGTTGAATGGTCACGACGTCCTTCCCTTCAGTGAGCCCGGCACATGACCGAGCTTCACGTACAGCGGGAAGTGGCCGAGCGCACCAGTGACGACGAAGTCGAGGCCGGCGAGGACCAGCAACCCCTCCAGGAGCGCAGTGATGCCGCTGGTCGCACCGGTCAGCAGCACCACACCGATGATGGGGGCGAGTGCGCCCACGACCACGCGGGCGATCCGCTCCGCGGGCGTGATGTTGACGGTCCAGTGACCGTAAGACCGGTGAGGGTGGCGAGGCGATGCATCGGCACTTCCTTGCACGGGTGGGTTGATTTCAGGTGGTGGTGGTGAGTGCTTGTTGCCGCACCGGGACGCTTATCAGCGTCCCGGCAGGAGAACTGTGGCGCTACTCGTCCAGGTGTCGGTCGCAGGGCCAGACGTGTGCCCGTCCGGCCCATGGTCGCCGACGGAGTAGACGACGCTGAAGACGATGGCCGCTACGACGAAGATGGCGATGAGAAGCACCTGCACCTTCACCCACTTCGGCATTCCAGTATGCACGTTCTTGGACGTGTGCTGCGGCGGCGTGTTGTGCGGGGCACTCATGTGGGTTCCTCACTGGTCGCGTCTCGTAGGTCGACTAGGTCGTGCTGGTCTGAGCAGCGGGACAGGCGGCGGGGGAAGACTGCACGCCCGCCCCGCTGGGTTCAGTGGATGCTCAGAAGAGAGTCATGCAGCTGTTCAAAGTGAGCGGTCTGCGAGATATGAAGGTCCTGGGCGAGTTCAAGGGCGATGTCTGCTGTGGGACTGTCCGACAACAAAGCAACTGTGAGTGCCGAGCGTCTCGGTCGCGAAGGCAGGACGACCGTTGGGCGGTTCGAGGAGGCATCACGTCGATGTCCTGTCGCCGATGACCATGTGCGGGGCCCTGGCTTGCGTCTTCAGGTGTACGGATGGCGGGTGACTCCCCTGGCGTTGCTTTCATGCGCTGGCGGTGAAGGGTTGGGATGGGTAACCGGTGTCGAAGTGCATGTAGTCGGGGACGTCGATGTTCTGCCAGATCCAGCCCTCTTCGCGGAACAGTTTCCAGACGAAACCGCCCTTGTTGATGCCGCCTGGGCGTTCGACTCGTTTTTGATATTCGGCGCTGGGGAGCCAGCAGTCGCAGCGGAGGTCCTTCCAAGGGTTCTCGACGGGGTTGATGTCGATGGCTCGTCCGTTGGCGTGGGGCGATTCGGTGAAGGGCGCGTTGATTTGGTCGGCCCGTCGGCAGTTGAAGGCGCTCGTGTTGTTGGCGCTCAGGCTGGCGTTCGTGTCGCCGTTGAACTCTTCTACGGGCGTCATCTGTTCGATGGGGAACTCTTGCTCGAAGATATCGGTGAAGATGCGGGCGAGGCTCTCGGCGACGTCGGCGTTGACCACGAGACGTCCGCGCTTGATGTCGCCGTCGAAGGTGTGGTGATTGACCGCGACCACGCGCAGTTGCGCAGGGTTTTTGATGGGGCACTCGGGACGAACCATCCCTGCGTTGCTCATGCGTCTCCACTGTCGTTGAGAGACTGGCAAGATCTCGGCGTCCGCTTGGGGTTCGGATGGCTGGGTAGTCTGCCGGGCTCGTTCGCCGGACTGGTCAGATGACCCGGTCTTGGCGCATGCAGCAATCACCAAGAACGACACAAACGTGAGGAAGGCGATGGCGGCGACCCGGGTGGGGGTGAGCTGTGCCCAACGGGTGCTGGTGAGGGGGGACGGTGTCATCGGGGCCCCTGTCCGGTGAGGTCGTTGACGAGGCTTTTGGTGTAGCGCCATAGGGGTTTGCCGTCGGTCGTAGCAACGGTGTTGCCCTTGGTCCATCCTCGGGACTCGTAGAAGGCTGCAGCGCCGTCTGGGTCTACCAGGGTCACAAGGGCAGCGGTCGCACAGCCCGCTTGGGTGGCTTCGGCGACGAAGTAGTCCACCAGTTGTGTTCCGACCCCTCGCAGGCGGCGAGGCTCTGCGACCACGACGTGGGTGAGTACTGCAGTTTCGCCGCGGCCCGAGGCACCAATTGTCGCGCTGTGGGGGGTCGGTGCTGTCGGTCGCAACCCGCGACGTAACCCGCGCGCATATCTTGGCAGCCTGGTCGCCACGAAGGTTAGTGCGGTACCGGGATGCCGCAGCATCGCGACGCAACCTCTCACCGCGAGACCCGGTCCGTGGTAGCGCAGCAGAAGATTGCGGTGCTGCCGCGTGTGCAGGACACCGGTCAGGTAGCCACACCGTGCACCGTCGTTCTGGGCGATGACAGCGACGGCAGTCGGTCCGTCGAGGAACGTCCGGTAGTACCGGGCAAGGAATTGAGGGCCGAGGCGCGCAAAGAAGCCGACCCTGAAGTGCGCCATATGCGCCTCGACAACGAAGTCAAGGTCCTGCAAACCCATTCGGCGCAGCACCACCGCGTCGGCGGGCTCAGAGACTGGGGCGGGGGGGAGGGCGCGCAGCGATGCGCTGGCTGACTGTCGCATGCCGTTGATTCTACGAATCGTAGAAACAAATCGCGATGCGACGCTCCGATGTTTCTACGCTACGTCGAACTATGGTTGCATGGACCGGCCCTGCTCGACGACTGCGGACGGAAGAACGATGCGCTCCTTCGGACACCTCGAACGGGACGTCATGCGCGTCATTTGGCGCGCCACCGAACCCGTCACTGGGCACGACATCGCGGCCCAACTCCCTGCAGGCCGCGACATCGCTTACACCACTCTCATCACTGTGGTGGACCGACTCCGCGACAAGGGGCTACTCAGCCGCTTCCGCGACGGTCGGTCGTTTCGTTACCAAGCAGCTGTTACCGAAGAGGAGTACGCAGCCGACCTGATGGCCCAAGCCCTCAACTCCTCTGACGACCGGTCCAAGGCACTGCTCCAGTTCGCGGGTCGGCTCGACCCCGACGAAGTCGAGGCACTCCGAGCAGCCCTCGCCTCCACCTCCGAGGAGCACGACACCTCGCGTCGCCCGCAGGGGCAGCCCTGATGGTGACGGTGGTTTGGCTCCTCCTCTACGCAGCGCTGCTGGGGTGGGTTGGCGACTCGGTCCTCGCCCGCGCCGCTTGGCCCTCCGCCGCACCACGCCTTGCCCTGGGGGTATGGCACGCCACCGCAGCAGGCGTTTTGCTGGCACTCGGGTGGGCCCTGGTGCTTCTTGCCCACGACGTGATGGAACACGGCTTCGCGTGGCTGTTCCGAGCCGACAAGACCCTCGTGCACCTCGCCTACGCACCCGAAACCGAGGTGCCCTCCTACTGGAACGCCACCATCTTGGTGCTCTTCATCGGACTGGGCGTTTGCCTATTCGCGGCCTGGCGGCGCATGCGAACCGAGCGAGCCGCGACCGCCACCCACGACGTCGTCGTGTCCCAGCGACTTCGAATTGTCACCGCACAGGGGGCTGCTCACATCGTTGGCGTGTGCCGTTCAGCGGTACCCCTCATCTACTGCCTACCCGGTCGATACGCCAGCGAACGCATCCGCGTCACCACCGGGGCGATTGACGCTCTGGGCCACGAGGAGCTCCTCGCGGCCATCGAACACGAACAAGCCCACATCACCTCGCGCCACCACATCCAAATACTTGTCGCTGATTGTGCTGTCACAGCGTTGCGATGGAGCCGACTACTTCAGCACTACCCTCAAGCAGTCAGAGAACTGGTCGAGTACCAGGCCGATGATTACGCCGCCAAGCAACACGGCTCACGCATCGTCGCCGGTGCGCTACTCACGATGTGCACTGCCGGACCAGGCCCCGCACCTGCTGGGTCATCCTGGACCGGCGGGACACCAGCAGTCCGAATCAGACGCTTACTCGAAAGGAACGGCACACAGCCGCGCATGCTGCTCCGCGGTCTGCTTATTGGTGCGGCTCTCCTTCTGCCCGTGACCCCCTCCGTCGCCGCAGTTGCTCCTGCCTTCGCTGTCGCGAATACCGAAACTGCCCCGGTTTCTCATCACAACGAAGCAGCATTCACGTCCGACTTCGACCACCACCCATGAGCCCAACCCCGCGCCGCAAGAGACACCCGGGCGACGGCGCATTCCGGAGCAACGACGCGCTCACGCCGACCAGCTTGAGTACCGCACGTCAGCAGCTCCCAACCAGGGTCATCCCACGCGGTTCCAGCGGGAGCAGCGACTCGACTACGAAATCCCTGTTGCTGACTCCGGGCCTGATGCCACAACGGTCACCGTTGCGTGTGGCGCTCGTCCTCGCAGCTGTCCTCATCACGCTCACAGCAGTCTTGGGGGCAGCACGCCCACCCCTGCGACAACCACAACCGAGACCTCGACGAACGAAGACCCGCCGGGGGCCCAGCTAGTCGGAGCTGGAGCTGCGACTGATAGGGGCGAGACGCGATGGTTCACGATGCGCGACGACGAGCCCCAGCCAGCCGCTCCGGTGAGTCCGGCACCGTCGTCCCAGAACAGGGCCCCGGCCAGTTCCGGGCCGCGGCTGCCCTCGACCTGCCGGTCCCCCACGGCGCGTTCACCTACACCGTCGAAGTCGAAGAGAATCTCGACTTCACCCCGGACCGGGTCGCCGGCTTCGTGGACGCAACACTCACCGACTCTCGCAGTTGGGGTACGGACACTCGTCCACTTGTCCGCGTGAACACCGCGTCCAGCGCCCGGGTCCTGATAG
>JBHWSH010000090.1:0-12955 GCA_043427135.1 Marmoricola sp.
GCACTCCTCACGCGGGAAACTGGCTCTTCGTACCTGCGGTGGGGGTGGGTGAGCGACTTGGCATGACGCGGTCGGGGTGAATGGGGTCGAGGCCCTCCAGGATCGGGAGCGACCAAGCTGCCCAACCGGAAGGCCTCGACGATGCTCGAGCCTACGGCGTGCGACCGTTCACGCCCACGCCCTGAACACCCCTGCTACTGCCAGCGATGCGACTTGTTGGTCGGCCTGGCTGGCTTCCACGTCATCGACGTCAGCCAAGACGCCGGCACTGTCCGCGTCGTAGTCGAGACACCCGTCCAGCAGACGGGCTGCCGCGCGTGCGGGGTGATCGCCCACAGCCACGGCCGCCGCGAGGTGCGCCTGGTCGACGTGCCCTGCTTCGGGCGCCCGGTCACGCTGATCTGGCGCAAACGGACCTGGCGTTGTGCGGAGGAGAAGTGCTCGACGAAGTCGTTCACCGAACAGCGTCGCGACCTGGCCGGACCCAGGGCGTTGCTGACAGTGCGCGCCTGCTGGTGGGCCATCACCCAACTGCGGGGCGAGCACGCCTCGATCGCTGGGCTGGCCCGTCAGCTCGGCACGACGTGGCGCACGGTGTGGCGCTCGATCCAGCCGCTGCTGGAAGCGATGGCCGCCGAGGAGGACCGCTTCACCGGCGTCACCTCCCTCGGGGTCGATGAGCACATCTGGCACCACGTCTCCACCAAGCCCATCGACCAGGGCGGCCGCGGGCCCAAGGAACTGACCGGGATGGTCGACCTGTCCCGTGACCAGCACGGACGCGTCCGCGCCCGGCTGCTGGACCTGGTCCCGGGACGGTCCGGCAAGGCCTACGCCGACTGGCTCACCGACCGTGGCGAGGAGTTCCGAGGTGGGGTGAAGATCGCCGCCCTGGACCCCTTCCACGGCTACAAGACCGCGATCGCCGACCAGCTCCAGGACGCCGTCGCAGTCCTGGATGCCTTCCACGTCGTCAAGCTCGGCACCGCCGCGGTCGATGAGTGCCGACGCCGCGTCCAGCAAGAGACCACCGGGCACCGCGGCCGCAAGGGCGACCCGCTGTACGGCATCCAGAAGCTGCTGCGAGCTGGGGCTGAGAAGCTCACCGACAAGCAGTGGAGCCGTCTGGAGAAGGCGCTCGCTGCCCGTCCCGAGGAGCACCTGCAGGTCTGGATCGCCTGGTCGTGCGCCCAGCAGCTCCGAGCCGCCTACCGTCACCGCGACCCGGCCCAGGGCCGCAAGATCGCCGAGAAGATCCTGGCGTCCTTCCCGACCTGTCCAGTCCCCGAGATCGCCCGACTCGGCCGCACCCTGAAGCGGTGGTCCGAGGCGTTCTTAGCCTACTTCGACACCGGCCGCTCCAACAACGGCGGCACCGAAGCCATCAACGGCCTCATCGAACTCCACCGCCGCGTCGCCCGCGGCTTCCGCAACTACAACAACTACCGGCTACGCATGCTCCTCATCGGCGGAGGACTCGACACCCTCATCCCCACCTGAAGTACGAAGAGCCGGGAAACTCACTGATCAACGGACGTGCAGGCGCGCTCGCGTCCCGCAAGCCCTGGACCGGAGCACCGTCCCGGGACGGGAGCGTCCTGCGGGGCACAGCCATGGTGACCGCCCTGCTAAAGGCGCACTTTGACGAGTGGCCGCTGACCGACCCGTTTCACCAAAGTTGCCCGCGGGCACGCCGTCAATCTCTTCCGCATCTCGACACCGGTAGGTCGAGACGCAGCGCATCGTGCCAACTCGCTGTCGCGGTCAGGATCTAGTTGCGCGACGGACTTAGTGGCACGGCGAATCGGGGCTACCGTTGGCCACGCCGCGGGCCGACGGCGACCTCCCTACGGATCGCCCAGGCGAACCTGGAGGATGCGATGACCGACGACGACTGGATCGAGGAACCGGCGATCATTCGTCGTCCCAAGAACAAGAAGCTCGCGGACGCCAGGGACGCCGAAGGGTGGAGCCGCGGCTTTACCGCCAAGACCGGGAAGGAAGGCCCCGAGCACATCCACATCCGCAAGATGCGGGAGGACGAGCTAAACCGCGAACCGCCCGTTGGCCCCGACGAGCCAACACAGCGGTCTCAGACCTGGGGAGAGTGGTTCTCCGACGCTGTTGCTGAAGCCGTGGCGAACGCGCTCAACGAGGTCATCGAAGAGCTCAAGCCTCACGCTGCCGACTGGTGGAACACCACCGCGGTTCCTGCCATGAAGGAGAAGGTCGTCAAACTTCGCGGGCAGCTGCGTGCCCGGAAGATCGATAGGCTGGAACGCAAGAGGCGCCCGGCTCTCGACGTCGGCGCTCCCGAGGCAGCAGGCGGTGGTGAGGCCACTCCAGAGGTCGCCGCAGACGGCGACCAACGGATCGCCATGACGCGCGAGCAGTACGACCAGCTCGCCCTCATGGCCACTGACGAGTTCCGAGCCTGGGTGGTGGACGCCCTCTCGAAAGCGGACGTTGCGGAGGGTGCACCTCCTGTCCTCGACCAGCTTGAGGAGATCAGGGAACTCCCTCCCTCGGAGAAGAAGGGGCGGGTTCAGGAGATCCTCGCCACCGACCCCGCGATCCTTCATGGGCTGGAGCAACAAGTCTTCGAGAGTGCGCACGACGATCTCGAGTGAACCCACAACGGGACCCGTACGCCCAGGGGTTTTGACGGGGGTTGCCCGTGTCGCATCGGTCGCCGATTATCCACGCGGTGAGTTCGTCGATCTTCGGTGCATCTCGCCAGATTGTCGGGTCCCACATCCGCCGCCGAGAGGTCACGAACCGGCGTCGAGGGCAACGGGTGCGGCAACCTCAACGCCATCGATCGGCGAGATTTCCGATTCTCCCGGCGCGGCTCTGCGCGGCGTGGTCTACTTGGCGCCAGAGCCCCAGGTGACCCGAGACGCCTGGGGCTTTCCCCATCGCCGGAGTCACAGTTGAGCCGAGCGAGCAGAGGCTCGCGGCGTTCTCCCTAGCAGTTCACGAAGCTCTGGTCGGAGCCAACCCCGCGGCCGACGTCGGTCCTGGCTCAAGCGCTCTGCATGGGGCTGGCGGCCGTTGCGAGGCTTGGCTGTAGCGCGGTCCGAGCGCCGGCAACCAGCCGATCGAAACCTCCGGCTCGGGAGAGACCTTGAACCTGGACCTCGTAGCCCGTGATCGTCAGATCGTCGACCTTGACTTCGTCGAACGACTTCCACTCCCCCAGCGGCAACTGGTCGGGTGCACTCAGGGCGGGATAGAGAAGTTTCATGGTCGCTGCGCCGGATGCTCGGAGGAACGCCAACGACTCGTACACATCGGCTGCACTGATGCTGGGGGCCCGGCCGACCCGGGTTTTGTACTTGGCGTCGAGGAGGATGGTGGCCAGCGAACCCGTCAGCGGGGAGATGTCGGGAGTGGCGAAGACCGGCTGAGTGCCACGGTGCCCGAGAACCCAGCGCATCTGCCCAACGACCTTGTGGTCTGGAAGCGCCCGGCGTACTACCTCCTCGCACAGCGACTGCCACGCCGACCAAGTCGACAGCAAGAATCCAGGTCCTGTGAAAGACCCGCCATCGAGGTTGAGCCCCAGTCCCTCGACAACGAGTCGAGCCAGGTCGTAGGCCTGCTGCCAGCTACGGTGCCGGACCGGAAGCGGCGGAAACAAACCCGGCAAGTTCGACTGGGGCGCTAGCTGTCGACCGAGCAGTCTGAGCTGCGCCTGGGTATCCGCATCAGCCACTTCTGGGATCAGGGTTGCGACGGCAGCCGCCAGTGTCGCGTTGTAGGGATTGCGACGCGTGAGTTCGAGTCGGGACACCTCGAAGCCATCCGGGTCCGGCAAGACGAGGGTCTCCCATTCGACATCACCGTCGATCGCGAAGTCGGAGCTGGTCGTTCGGCGGTAGGAGCGGATCGGTCGGCGCTCATTCTCGGAGTGAAGGTTGAGCAGGGACCTGGCGATCAGTGTTGCGAGGTCGCCACGGTCCTGGGTGCCGGCCGAGATCTCGTCGTGAACTAAGAGGTGGCCAGTTCGGACGAGTACGGCGAGGAGAAAGAAGTCGGTACGCCAACCGCTCGTCGACGGGTCCAGGAACTTGGGTACCACTTCCAGTTCGACTCTGGAGTTGAGACGAAGAAGACCAGCGACTCCGTCCGCCTTCCACGTCCCGCCGCTTGTGGTGGTGATCGGGTCGTTCTCGTAGCCGAGCAGCGATTTGACGCGGTCATTGAGCTCCCGCAGCTGGATCAGGACCTCACCTTCGGAGATCCCGCTGAGTGCGGCGACCTCGCCGGTTGTCCGCGGCCGCTCGCGGAGCTCTTGGAGCACGAGCCGGTCCATGGCCGTCACTCGGTCGCGATGAGGGCGAGTAGCTTGTACAACTCCTCGGGAGCCGGACGGAGCGGGCCGGAGATTCGTCGAACCGTCTGCCCTGCGAATGTGGACTCCACCAAGGAGTAGATGCTCTTGCTGTTCTCGGCACGCAGGACGTCCGAGACGGCTCGGGTGTTGCCGTAGAAGACCTCGTCGATGTGGCCCCGGAGTGTTGCCCAGGCCGTAGCGACATACTCCTGGGCTGCTCCAACGGTGGAGTCCGCGGGTGCGTGCATCAGCGCGCCGTGGCCGAGTTGGTAGGCCTGCCCCCGGCCCAGAAGTACCTGCTCGTTGATCTTGGTCAATGCCTGAGCGAGGGCCTCGTAGTAGTCCGTGGCGCTTGAGGGGGTCTCAGGCAATGGAGCAGGTGTCGGGTCAAGGCCGAGGTGCTCGCGCAGTACTTCCGGTTGCGGCTCGAGGCGGTGGATGTGGAATCGGCGGAGGAACGCGACATCGAGGGGCTCGACGCTCGTGTCGGCCTCGTTCATGGCCGCGATGATGTAGAGGTCATGTGGCAGCGCGAAGGATTCGTGCTCCCCGCCGTCACCCAGGATCTCGAAGTACTGCGTGCTCTCAGTGGCCGTACCGTCGTTGGGAAGTCGCTTGTCAGACTCAAGGCCAACCAGCGCACTACCGAATGCAGCGACGGCAGGACCGCGGTTGATCTCGTCGACGAGGACGAGGGCCGCGTTCCCATCGTGGCCTGCATGCCTGGCCGCCCGGTACAGCGTTCCGCTCGTCACGACGAACGCTCCGGCCTCACCGACCTTGGGCACGAGTCCGCGCATGAAGTCGCGGTACTTGGTGTTCTGGTCGAAGACCGTCTGGAAGACGCTCCGAGTGATGTCCTGGTCCGGACTCGGAAACCACGATGGGATCGGCCCGGAGGAGGCCGGGATGGGAATGCGGCCGGTCGGAGCTGAGCCTGTCTCCCCCTGTTTCCACTGGAACAGCTCGCGGACCTCGTTCAGCAGTCGCGACTTTCCGGTACCAGGCGGGCCTGTGATGATGACGTTCTTGCGGGTCGCGAGGGCCTTCAACACCGCGCGGGCGTCCGGGCTGATATCGGCCTCAGTCGGCATGGCAGAAGCCCGTCCCGTCTGTGAAGTTGTAGTAGCCCTGGACGGTCCTGGTCCCGTTCCGAAGTGCTGCCGACGCCATGCAACTGAGGATCGCGCTGCTGACCTCGGTTGCCCAGACGCCCTTCTTCTTCAAGTCGGCCTCGTACGCGTAGTCGCATCGAACGGTGCCGTCGTCGAACTTGCTGAGCAGCAGGAAGACCCGCCCCTTGTTGGTCGCAGGGAGTTGCCCGCCGAGAGCGGGGCTGGCGTGCACCTTCGCGATTCGGTCCTCAGTAGGTCGCGCGGACGTGGCCGGCCAGTATTCAAGTTGAGTGCGACGGGGCTGGTCGTTCTCATCCAGGTAGGTCACGTCGGCAACCTTGATCTGCTTACCGCCGCGACCGAGAGCGTCCTTGGTGAAAATCTGCCGCATGATCGGGCGGAAGGTCTTCCATGGCAAGCGAAGGTCCCGCGCTCCACCACCAGTTTTCGAGTCGTTCGACTCGGCGAGGAGCTTGCGGATGTCTCCGCTCACGATCTCCTTGTAAACGAACAGCACAGGACGGGAAGTCACGCGAATCCTTCTACACGAACTCGGCGGGGACGTACGGGATAGCCCCTCTTTCGCAAGCATTCTCGCGGCGCTCAGCACTCGAATGTGCGACATCGAGAATGTTTGCGAGCTCGGCGAGAACACAGTCAGCGGTGACGGTTGAGCGACTCTCACCCACCAGGGCCGGCTGCCCGCGGTCCAACAGTGGGAAATCACGCAGGAGTGTCTCTAGGTCCCCGCAACTGAGACCCCACGCGGCTGCGACGAGAGCGTCTGATCGCGCGCGCCACTGGCCGACGTGCCACAGGTCGGTGGAGGTGTCCCCCTCGGCGGCCGTCAAACGGCGCGAGAGGCTCACGAGTTCCCGGCCGACGTCGGTGTCTTCGTCGATCCTCGGCAGGGGAAGCGTATCGAGCAGGAAGAAGTTGACCGTCGTGGTGACGATCCGGCGCAGCATCCAGTCGACCACGAGTGAGTTGGCCAAGGAGAGGAACAAGTCCTCGCGCTCCTCGCCGCCTCCCCCGAAGGCAAGGGTCGGCACCTTGTTTCCGCACACCACGCCGGCCGGGACGCGAGCCGCCAACAGGGACCGCTCATTGGTTTGTCCTGTGATGTCACAGAACCCAATACGCGATCGAGCCGTGCGTTCGACCGTCGCCGCGTGCATGGCACTAACAGGCACGTGCCACTGGGTCATCAGCGACGTGTCTGACAACGGCTCGGGGCGCCAGATAGCCGAGCGGCCCTCACCGGACTGATAGGTCTTCGCGCGCCACCGGTACTGGGCGACGTGGCGGCCCTCGAGTAAGGGCAAGTTTCCTTCGCCAGGCGTGCGGCGGAAGGACTTCTGGTCGAGGGTCATGTCGACCTCACGGCGGTAATCCGGATGCCACGGCCCCTCCGGGTCGCCGACCGTGGTCGCGCTCTTCGCGAGTCGCGTGTACAAGTCCCACTCTTCGGTGGTGCGCACCTCCGGGATGCTGAGGTCACGTCGAATCTCGCGCAGCTGTGTTCGGTTCAGCTTCACCGACGCGCTAGGCAGCGTGCCAGAACGGTCGGCAACCTTGAGCGTGATGGGCTGCTGCCGGCCGGTGCCGATCCTCGCGACAACCGAGAGGAACTTGAAGCGCGTGTCGATCGCGAAGTTCCTTGCGCGATTCTCGATGACTGAGATCGAAAGCTCACGCGCCAAAGAGTCAAGCTCGCGGCGCAGGCTCTCAGTTCCCTGGGCTCGAATCAGACCTGCGGGTAGGAGCAGCGCAAGGACACCGCCCTCAGCAGCGATCCCCATGCCAAGCTCAAGGAAGAGCTTGTAGAGATCATGCTCGCCACGACCCTGCAGTCGCGTCCCGGTGGCGACCTGCTCGATGTAGGTGAGAAGCGTCGAGCGGTGGTGCGCCAGGTCGACGTCGTTCTCGTAGCTCTGTCCGTAGGAGCGAACCGCGCCCTGACTCTTGGCGAGCTCGTGGCGCGAGAGCTTCAGCTTCTCCCATGGCGGGTTACCGATAACCAAAGCCGCGCCGGACGGGGCCAGTGCGTCCCAGGAATTCGGGCTGCGCAGGCTGTCCTGCAGGAGGAGTCGACGAGCGAAGCCGCGGATTGCCGAGAGATCGCTGGTCAGGCTGGCCACCGATAAGAGAGCACCCCGCAGCGCGCGCTCGGACAGGTCAGCGCCCACCAGTTTGTCACGGATCAGTGCGTCCCTGAGGTCGCCTGCCGGCACCTGCATCGCTGCCGCAGCGAGCAGGACTCCGGAGCCGCATGCGGTATCAACCCAGGGACCCTCGGCCTTCACTGTGGGAACGCTGGTGCTGGCGAGGAGCTCCGCCAGGCGCCAGTCGGTGTAGTAAGCCCCGGTCTTTCTCTGCTGGCTAGCGGGGAGGACCTCCCTGCTCAATGCGGATAGCGCCAAGGCTGTCGGGATGGGCGTGTCCGCGATGCTTGCGAGCACTTTGTCCGCCCAAGGCCCAGGATCGGAGCGCATCGTGGATCGATCCCGGTCGGTGGCCGCCCAGAACTCCTCAACGCTCCAGCCACCTACGGCAGCAGCTGCTGCCTCGAGAACGGTGAGACGCGCGTCTGTCTGGTCGACACCTGGGCATACGTCGACCGCGGCCTGATCGAGCAGCTGATCCGTGGGGCCGAGAAGTCGCTGCTCGAGGCTCTTCATGCGAAGACCGTCGACTGACTGACCTGCAGAGAGCGAGATTCCAAACGAACCGGGTTGATCTCAATGACGTACTCATCGACCGTGTCGCCGCCAGCCGAGGCCTGCGCATTCGGGCGGTATCGGCCGATGGTCTTCACCTCGTGGAGCGTGACCTTTCCGGCTTCACTCAGTGCGTTGACAAGGTGCTCTCGCGGGACGTGCCCCTCGTTGCTGTAGCTGAGCAGAATCTTTCGCGCAGTCGTGCCGAGGACCAGTCGAGTGAGGGCGTCAAGCGCTCTGGTCTTGTAGCAGAAGTCGGATGCCTTGTCCTTCCACGGACGCAGTCCCGTGACGCCGCCGACCTCGGGGGCGTCACCAGCGTGAATGGTCTCCAGCAAGTGGTAGTAGGCGCTGTACTGCCGCTTGGTGTACGGCGGGTCAAAGTACACGGTGTCCTGGGGTGTAGTGGCGAGATCGAACACGTCGCCGACCACGCCGTGGAGGTCGGTGGCTCCTTCAGGAAGGGGGCGCGCGTTGACGCGCACATCGCGAAGGGCAGTCGCGGACCAGCTCTTGAGGAAGCAGCCGTACGTTCCGGAGATATTCGCGACTCGGTTGGCTGCCTTGAGGAGGTCGGCGAGCAATACTTGCTCCTCGACCCAGGTGAGGTTGCCGGCGTCTGACCAGGCCCGAACTTTGGCACGCATTGCATCCAGGCGAGCGGCGTTCGCTTCAGTGAAGTAGCGACGCTCGACCGAGCCGCTGGCCGCGGAGGCCGGGCTGTACGCCTCGTGGATGAAGCCCGGGCGGCCGGGGACAGCGTTCAGCGTCTGAACCGCCGCCGCATAGCCGCCCACGGCATTGAAGGGAACGTTGTCCCTGGCGACGGTCGCGCCGATGCTCATAGCTACGGCCGACGGCAGCGAGTCGTTCAGAGTGACGCGCCAGCCCCTGGCGGCTGCCGCCGCGGCGACGGAGCCTGTGCCGCAAAATGCGTCAACGAACCGGCCACCGGCAGGCCGTCCTGCGAGTTCGAGGATGGCGTCCGCTACCCGTGCCTTGCTGCCGATGTAGCGAACGCTCACGAAGTTCCTCCTCGGGTATCTCGACCGCGCGATCGCTGCTGAGTTCGGGTCGGAAAGTGCAGCATCAGGCTAGCCGTCTGCTCACTGGTGTCGGCGGACCGCTCAGGAAACGGCGCGTCCAGCAGACTATGGCGGACCGCACCAGAGCGCCGCGAATCTGTCGTCGTCCAGCGCGAACGGGAAACCACCTTACGGACTTCGCTCATTGAGTGAGAACCTGAGCCTCGCCAATGCGGATCGGAAGCGGCTCTGTGGTCAGGTCGAACTCGATGGTTCCGGACTGGCCGCCACCGGTCCACTCGACCACCCAGTGGCTGGTCGCGGTGACCTGGTAAGCGCCGTCGGGCTGGTCCGACGACATCTTCGCGTAGCGGTGTCCGCAGGTCGGGGAGGGCTGCTTCCCGTAGTGATCGGCGTACGGGGTCCCCTTGCCGGTGCAGGTCACCTTGGCGCCGTCACCCATGTTCCACACGATGCTGGAGACGCTGGCGGTCGCGCTGACCGAGACCGAACCCTGGCTCGCGGATCGGGTGATCGGACCGAACGTGTCCTCAGTCGGGCCATCGACCCACATCCACACCGGCAGGCCGACCAGACCGGCGCGGTTGGCCCCGGACTCGGGAACGATGCCGATCTCGATCGGGTCCAGGTCCATCGAGGCGATCGCGCGCTGGGCGAGGACGACCGGGTCGATGCCGACCTCGCCGGTCTCGATCCACATGTACTCCCAGGACGACCCCGGCGGCGGGAAGTAGCAGACGTGCCACCAGCCGTCCTCCTTGGTCTGGCCTTCGGGCGGGACCATATCGTCTGGTCCCCTCGCTCCGATCCAGCACTTGTACTTGCTGCTCCAGACCGACCCCTCGGGCCCGGTGCACGGGATCTCGTTCCCTGCGTACGAGCAGGTCGACGAACCTCCGTTGCCAGGGTCGTCGTCCCCGCCCCCTCCGTTACCGGGGTCTTCGCAGACGAGCTTGACCTCCCCGGTCGTCGGGTCGGTCTCGTACCAGCAGTTCTCGCCGCCGCCCGCGGATGCGGGCGTAGATCCGCCGACCACGACCAGGGCGGCCGCGGCGAGAACCGCGGCGAGCGCCCGCGCTAGCACGGCTCGTCCCACAGCACGTTGGAGCTGGTGACGAGCCACCGGCCCTTGTCGAGCACCAGCTCGTACTCGATCGGCACCGGGTTGCGCAGCGGGTTGCCCTCCGGGTCCTTCTGCTCCGGGACCGGCTTACCGTCCTTAGTCCGCTTCACCTCGGTGCGGTCCTCGCAGTCGGTGATCAAGATCAGGTCGTCGGCGCGCTGGCGCGGCTCACCGAGGGTGTGGACGTACTCCCCGGTGACCTTGCTTCCAGAGCGCTCGATCCCGGATACGTTCTGCTGGACATTCAGGAACTCGCGGCCGGTGGCCACCTTGTTCAGCCGTTTGAACTCGATCGTGGCCGCGCGGAAGGCGTCGTCACGGACGTCGAGGTAGGCCTCGAGCTGCGCTGCCGCCTTCTCCTCGGGTGTCTTCGGGGTCGGCGTGCTGGTGGCCGTCGGCGAGGGGGTCTCGCTGGGGGTCTTCTGGGTCTCCGGGTCGGTGTCGTCGTCGCCGCAGCCCGACAGGGTCAGGGCGAGGGCGAGGGCCACTCCCCCGAGTACGGAGTGGTGGTTCCTCATGCGGTGTCTCCTCCTGTGTTGGGCGTCGTCGTGATTGATCGGCTGACGTCGTTGGCGATGTGCTCGAGGTGCTCTTCGGCTGCGTCGACGAGCTCGGCGAGCGAGCCGTTGTCGGCGGGGTCGAGGCCAAATCGCTTGTCGGCGTCGTAGAGGGCTCGGATGGTGTCGCGGACGAACACGGCCCGGGCGATGCGATGGGCATCGGGGTCGGGCCGGTCGCCGCCGGCGGCGACGTAGCGGCCGGTGAGCTCCTGGTCGAAGGTGGTCATGTGCTGGTTGCTCCCTTCCCGAGTCAGCTCGCGAGCCAGCCGTGGGTACTGATGATGGTCTTCGTACGCTCCGACAGTTCCATCGGGGCGTCGCCGTCGTCGGACCGGTTGCAGATCTCCTCGCGGAGGATTCGGTCGGCCTCGAGCTGGTCGCCCTCGGCCTTCATGACGTGCGCCAGGCACAGGCGAGTGCTCTCGCCGTCGGGGTCGGCCCGGTTGGCGACGAAGGCGGCGGAGCGGGCCTTGATCAGGTCGCCGGCGGCCAGCGCCTCGGTCACGACGATGAGGGCGACGTCGGCGATCCAGCCGGATGCCATGAGGTCGACGCGGTCGGGCTCATTGGCCAGCCACGCCCATCCCTCTTCGCGCAACTGGCTGAACGGCCTGGCCTCGCCGACGAGCTCGAGGGCGGTGCAGAGGTCGGCGACGCCTTCGGCGCCGCCCCGGGCCTGGCCGCGCTTGCGCAGGCGGAGGAAGAGGTCCAGGTCGACGAGCAGGCCGTCGTCGACCTGGTAGACGTTGACGCCGGTCACCTTGGCGGCTGGTGCCTTGTCGGCGTAGGGCAGGTGATCCTCTCCGGTGCGGGGGTTCGCGCCCAGCCAGTCGCGGACGATGTTGGTGTAGTCGCGCACCTTGCCGTCGGAGATCGAGAAGGCCTCGCGGATCTGTTCGCGGGTGGCGCCGTGCTTGCGGTGCAGGGCCAGGAACGCCAGGAGCTCGGTGAAGTACGGCTTGCGCTTGGCCAGCGCCTTGCCGCGGGTTCGCGCTACGACCGGGCCGAGCAGGGTGAGGCGGGGCCGGTCACAGTCGGTGGAGAACCAGTCGGCGATGTCCTGGTCGAGGTCGGGGTCGCTCTGCTCGACCTCGGCGCGCACGTGGGCGGGCACCTTGGGCGCCAACGCCTCGAGGTCCTCCTGGACGATCGCGCTCTGCCGGATGTAGTCCTCGTCGTCCCCCTCGAGGAGGGACGACATGGGCTCGTCGACCGCGTCGTCAGGCGTGTTGCGCGGCAGGGTGTACTCGCGTCGCAGAGCTCCGGAGGCGTCGGTGTAGGCCTCCCAGCCGTCGGTGGCGGTCTCGTCGACCGGCATGGGGACGTCCTCGGCGACTTCGCTCTGGGCATAGACCAGGGCGCAGCCGCGGGCCTCGTCGCTCGTCAGGCCAACGGCGATGAGGTTGAGGCCGGCGTGCTCGAGGACGACGCGGCCGGTGTTGGTCATGTGCAGCACGGCGCCGGGGGTGTTGGGGCGCTCGCCGGCGACGACGATGGAGGTGGCGGACTGCCCGACGTGGTCGTTGACCAGCTGCAGCAGCTGCTCGAGGTCGTCGGGGTCGCCGGCGGCCGCGTCGAGCAGCAGCATCCGGGCGGGCCAGGTGTCGTCGTCGACGCTGCCGGTGCGGGCGGTGGACACGTCGGTGTTGTGCCGCGTTGCCCGGTCGACGGTGGTGACGGCGGCCGCGAGAACCTCCGCAGTCGCGGGTGATCCGGCTGCGCCGGTCGGGTAGTAGCTGATCCGCTCGTCCATGGCGACGGCTTCCTCAGCCACGCCGATGCAGTCCACCTGGACGCGGCGCGACCACGGGTTGACGGCCAGCTGCGCGGCCAGGTGGCGGGCGAAGTCGCGGCCGTACGTCGGGTCGCCGCTGATGGTGAGGGTGGACAGCTCCTCGCAGTTGAGCAGCCAGGTCTCCCCCGCGTCGCTCATCCCGATGGTGGCCAGGAGCGGGTAGGGCGGCTCGACGTTGTCGGTGTCCGGGCCGAGCTCGTCGACGGCGGTGTCCGTGCTGACGTGCCAGTGGGTCCGGTCGGGGCTTCCCACAGAAG
>JBHWSH010000091.1:0-2931 GCA_043427135.1 Marmoricola sp.
GGCCCGGTGGTCATCTCTCTGCCCTCCACCCGGTGCACCCCGCCCGTGGTCGACCAGCTGCGCGAGGTCCTCGGCACCCATCCCGGCACGACCGAGGTCCGGCTGCGGTTGATGACGCGCACCTCCACGACGGTGATGCGCCTCGACGACCGGCTCCGGGTCGCGGCCAGCCCCGAGCTCTTCGCCAACCTCAAGGCGCTCCTGGGGCCGCACTGCCTCACGCCCGCATGACCCGGGCCGGGACTCGGACGGTGACTCGGAAGGGGCACAGCCTGCTCGCCGACGCCGCGGTCATCCTCGGGGCGTTCGCGGTGGCCGGGGTCGTCGCCGGTCTGCTGTGGCCCCAGCTGGTCGCGCCGGTCGAGGTGGTGCGCACCGAGTTCGGACTCTCGACCGCCGAGGTCTATCTCGCCCAGCGCTTCGACAACGACGGCTGGTTCATCGCGCTGGGTGCCGCCCTGGGCCTGATCCTGGGAGTGCTTCTGACCGCGTGGCGGCGCACCGACGAGGTGCGCACGCTGTTCCTCGTGGGGGCCGGCGCGGCGATCGCCTCGTGGCTGGCCGGCAGCGTCGGCCGGGCCGCCGGCCCCGAGGACCCGAGCGTGGCGTTGGCCGACGCAGCGGTCGGGACCACCGCGCAGGCCGCGGTCGTCGTCGATGCCGGGGGCGCATGGTTCGCCTGGCCCATCGCTGCCCTGCTCGGGACCTGCCTGGTGCTGTGGGGCACTCGCCACCGGTCTGGTGAGGCCCAGTCGCCGTCGCCGCCGCCGTCGCCGTCGCCGGAGTGACTCAGGATCGTTCGGTGGCCAGCGCCGCAGGCACCCGCAGCGGCGCACCGGTCTTGGCCACCACGTCCTCGACGCTCACGCCTTCGGCGACCTCGACCAGGACCAGGCCGTCCTCGTCGACCTCGATGACGGCCAGGTCGGTGATGACGAGATGCACCACGCCCCGGCCGGTCAGGGTCAGGCTGCACGTCTCGAGGATCTTGGGCGTGCCGTCCCGCGCGACGTGCTCCATCAGCACGATGAGTCGGCGCGCGCCGTGGACGAGGTCCATCGCGCCCCCCATGCCCTTGACCATCTTGCCGGGGATCATCCAGTTGGCCAGGTCTCCGGAGGCGGAGACCTGCATGGCGCCGAGGATCGAGGTGTCGACCTTGCCGCCGCGGATCATTCCGAAGCTCAACGCGGAGTCGAAGAACGACGCGCCGGGCTGGACGGTCACGGTTTCCCTTGCCGGCGTTGATCAGGTCGGGGTCCACCTCGTCCGGGGTCGGGTACGGCCCGACTCCCAGGATCCCGTTCTCCGACTGCAGCACGACCGTGCGGCCTTCGGGCAGGTGGTTCGGCACCAGCGTGGGCAGCCCGATGCCCAGGTTCACGTAGGCGCCGTCGGGTATCTCCCGTGCGGCTCGTGCCGCCATCTGGTCACGCGTCAGTGCCATCGGGGCTCCTTCTCACGGTGAGCTTCTCGATCCGCTTCTCGACGTCGGTGCCGACCTCGACGATCCGGTGCACGAAGACACCCGGCGGGTGCACCTGGTCGGGGTCGAGCTCGCCCGGCTCCACGAGCTCTTCGACCTCCGCGATGCACACGCGCCCTGCCATAGCGGCCAACGGGTTGAAGTTGCGGGCGGAGCGGTGGAACACGAGGTTGCCGTGCAGGTCCCCTCGAGCGGCGTGGACGAAGGCGAAGTCGGTGGTGATCGCCTCCTCCAGCACGTACTCCTGGGCCACCCCGTCCGGCGCGAACGTCGCCATCGGCTTGGGCGGCGAGGCGACGGCTACGCCGCCGGCGCCGTCGTACTTGCGAGGGAGGCCGCCCTCGGCAACCTGGGTGCCGACGCCGGTGCGGGTGTAGAACGCGGCGATCCCCGACCCGCCTGCCCGCAGCTTCTCGGCCAACGTGCCTTGCGGGGTGAGCTCCACTTCGAGCTCGCCGCTGAGGAACTGGCGCTCGAACTCCTTGTTCTCCCCGACGTACGACGAGGTCATCTTCGCGATCCTGCCGGCCCGCAGCAGGAGACCCAGGCCCCAGTCGTCGACCCCGCAGTTGTTGCTCACCACGCGAGTCCGCTGGTGCCCTGCGCGAGCAGGGCTTCGATGAGTCCCATCGGGTTGCCGCACAGGCCGAAGCCGCCGACGGCGATGCTGGCGCCGTCCGGGATGTCGGCGACCGCCTCGGCCGGACTGCCGATTCTCTTGTCGATCATGCGGACACCTCCACGGGCCTTCCCAGCTGGGCTGCGATCGCGTGCGCGACGACGTCTGCGCCTTCGGGCGACAGGACGATCGTGTAGTGGTTGACGTCAGGCACCTCCCTGCACCGCAGGCCGGGGACCGCGGGCAGCACGGTGTCGAGCCAGGACGGCGGGTAGAGCCCGGGGACCTGGTCGAGCAGTCCCCGGGGGGCGGTGAGGAGCACGGCCGGGTGACGCAGTCGCTCCAGCGCGTGCTTGAGGGTGTCCCCGCTGTTGAGGTCGACGGTGTCCTCGGCCATCACCTCGTAGCTGGTGGCGGGGCGCAGCTGCGGTGCCTCGCCCACGAGGTCGTAGGTGAAGTAGTCCTCGAGGGTGGGGGACCAGGCGCCCGCGAACGCCGGGTGGGCGCGCCAGTAGTCGAGGTATTCCGCGGGCGAGTCGAAGCGCATGGCCAGGCGTTCGGCGGCGGGGCCGAGGATGTGGGCGATGATCTCGTCGGTGTCGAGACCTTCGGGTACGTCGAGGGGCAGGCCGCCGTCGATGAGCACCAGCCGCTCGACCAGGTCGGGATGGCGGTCGGCGAACGCGATCGCGACAAAGGCTCCCATCGAGTGCCCGGCGACGACGGCTCTGTCGACCTCGAGATGGTCGAGCACGCGCGCCAGGTCCGCGGCGTGCGCGGCCATGCCCGCCAGCCCGGTCGCACGGCTGCGGCCGCGGCCACAGGT
>JBHWSH010000092.1:0-2769 GCA_043427135.1 Marmoricola sp.
GCGACGCCGGGGGAGCGAGAGTACCTGCGGGCGATGGCCGACGTCGCGGCCGCCATCGCGGCGAAGGGTGACGAAGGGGGTGGCCTCGACGACATCGAGTCCGTCGCCACCTCGGAGGTTGCCGCGCACCTTGGCAAGAAGCCGCAGTCGCTCTCACCCGCGCGGGACGCGCTGCTCAAGAAGGGCCTCATCTACTCCGGCGAGCGGGGGCGGATCGCCTTCACCGTGCCGCACTTCGGGAGATACCTGCGCGACCAGACCTGATGCAGCTGCTCAGGAGATCGGTACGAGGGTCACGTCCGTCTTGGGGAAGTCTTCGCCGAGAGCCAGTAGGGGCAGGTCCAGGGCAACGGCCGTGGCGTAGGCGTAGCAGTCGCCGAGGTTGAGCGCGGCAGGGTGCCTGCCCTTACCGAACCGGCGCCAGCCTGCATGCGCGCGGGCGGCCAACGTGTGAGTGAAGGGCTCGATGGCGGCTCCGGTCGCCTCGAGGAGCTCCTGGACCTCGCGTGGGCCGTCGACTCCAAGTCGCGCCTCGGTGACGATCAAGGTCTCGACCAACGTCGGTGCCGGAATGAGCACGGGGTGGTCCGCGAGCTGCTGCACCACACGGTCGGCCTCTGGCTCACCGAAGACGACACAGGCCAGCGCGGATGTGTCGACGACGATGGTCACGGCAGGCCGTGCTCGTCGTAGCCGATGATCTCCTCGGGGCTCCGCACGTCCCGAACCGCACGGGCTCGCCCCCGAGCCACGATCTCCTCCAGCCGAGCCTTCTTCCGAGCCACGTCCCCCTCGGGCAGCCGGCTGAGGCTGGCTACGACGGAGTCACGCACCGACTCGGTGATCGAGGCCCCCGTCCGGGTGGCCAAGTGACGGATCAGTGCCTCCGTCTCGGGGTCCTTGATGTTGATCGCCATGGTCTCAATGGTCGCCGACGACTCATCAGGCGTCAATGGATGGAAGAAGGGGAACGTCGAGGAAGAATGCTGGGCGTGGCGGCAGCGACCCGGTTTCACCACTGCTAGTGCATCGCCTCAACGAAGCCCACGCCCAGCATTCGACACTACTATGCACTAGCAGTGGAAGAGACGTTGACAGTCAAGTGTGGGGGCCCACACACTGGCCGCACCAACACCCTCCTCAGGAGCGCCAATGACTGCCCTCGACCTGTCAATGCTGAACACGGCTTGTGCTCCGGGGGGTGCCTCCGTCCTGACGAGCATCACCGAGCTCGTCCCCGCTGCGGGGGCGTTTGCCGGAATTGCCCCCGCTCGTTACCTCCAGGGGAGGAACGCGACGTACGCCTACGAGGACCGTTTCGACGGGGAAAAGCCGGTCAAGGTCGTGCTCATCGACAGCAAGGGTTCACAGGCCAACCGGGTGGAGGCCGCGATCGCCATGTGCATCCGCGACGGCCACCCGGAGCTGTCGCTCACGCCACGCATCGAGCTCCAGTACGACGGCAAGGAGCCGGTCACCGACCTTGAGCTTCCCCATCGTGCGTGGGATGGCCACGTTCGTGCCGGGACCCGGGACGGCAAGCCCCTGGTCCACGACCCCGACTACGTCGCAGCCCGAAACTCCACCCATGCGGACGCGCGTGCGCTGCTTGAGCTGAGCGCTGCGTCCGTCGGATTCGGCAGCTGGGACGCCAGCCGAGCCAAGGACCAGGTCCGCTTCCGCAGCCCTCTTGTTGGCGAGATCATCGGGATCCTCGCCGATCCGCATGCCCCCGAGCCGCTTCGCGGTGGAGCCCGTGTCGACCCGATCTCGGCCGGCGTGCGGCTCGCGCCGGACGACATCGAGGCCATCCTCGCGGGCCAGGAGGAGGAGCTCAGCACCAGCACGGTCAAGGAGATCCGCAAGGCGATCGACGCGGCGAGAAAGAAGAAGACCACGATCTCGGCGGCCGCCCTCGGACTGGGTCACATCCCTCCTTCGCTCGGCACTCTCGGGTTGGTCTCATGCCGCAAGATCGTCCGCCACCACGTCCTCTCTTTCGCCGCGCTGCGCCAGCTGCGCTTCGGGCTGGGACATGACGGTGATGCCGCGGCTCGGGCTCTCGTCGCAGCATGGGTGCTGACCGGTCTGGCGTACTCGGATGCCGAGCTGTGTCTGCGGGCCAACTGCGACCTTCGCGAAGCAGGCCCGAGCCGCGTCGTGCTTGATGGCCGTTACGGCGAGGAGACCGTCCTGGAGCCGCTCACCCCCGACGCCATGTCGCGTCTGCTCGGCGAGGCGATCGAGGCCGCCGTGGCCGCTGGACTTCGCTGGGAGGGGCAGGTCCTGCACGTCGTCGGTGATCCGTCGATCATCGCCGGTGCGTCCGCCGACGAGGACTCGTCCGGGCAGGCCTGATGCCCACCCTGCAGATCCGGGCCCGGTTCCCGCTAGGTGTCTACCGCGGGCATGTCGGACGAGGGCGCTCGCTGAGCACCGCACCCGAGACCTCGCGCCTCTTCCGGGCGCTGGTGCACGCCGCAGGGACCGGTTCCACCGCAGTTGTCGAAGGACGGCACCTGCGGCCCTCGCCGGAAGCGATCGAGGCGCTCGCGTGGCTCGAGAGCAACCCTCCTGTGGGGCTCGTGCTTCCGGACGTTGTGGCGGTGAATCTCGGATACGACAGCTATCGCGCCGAAGGGGTCTTCGAAGGATCCGGGAACCGCACTGATCGCAAGGTCGTAAAGACTCAGTCCGACGGGGTGGCGCTGCCGTCCTCCAGCGGATGGGAGTGGCGCTGGGAGGACGTGCCCGACGTAGTTGTCACGT
>JBHWSH010000093.1:0-32945 GCA_043427135.1 Marmoricola sp.
CGTGTCGCGGGCGAGAAGCACGCCGATCGGATGTTCCCGGCCAAGCTGCACTCCGTCGACGGCGCCCGGGTGGCGCGCGGGTCCGACTTCGGTCCGGACGGGGTGCTGAAGGTCTCGACAGGCTCGACCGGCGGTGCGGCCGGCGTACGCCACCTGGACATGAAGGCCGCCGAGGCTCTGGTCAGCGCCCTGCGGGACACGCCGTTCGAGGTCCGCTCGGTCGAGTCGAAGCCCTACACGCGCAAGCCCTACGCGCCGTTCCGGACCACGACGCTGCAGCAGGAGGCCTCGCGCAAGCTGGGCTTCGGGGCGCAGCGCACGATGAGCGTGGCGCAGCGGCTCTACGAGAACGGCTTCATCACCTATATGCGCACCGACTCGATCACGTTGTCGGCGTCGGCGGTGGACGCGGCGCGCGACCAGGTGCGCGAGCTGTTCGGCGCGGAGTACCTCCCCGACGCCCCGCGCACCTACCAGTCCAAGGTCAAGAACGCTCAGGAGGCGCACGAGGCGATCCGTCCCGCCGGCGAGCGATTCCGTACGCCGGGCGCGACCGGGCTGAGCGGTGACGAGTTCCGGCTCTACGAGCTGATCTGGATGCGCACGGTCGCCTCGCAGATGAAGGATGCCAAGGGCAACTCGGTCACGATCCGACTCGGCGGCACCGCAGCCACCGGCGAGGACGTCGTGTTCGGTGCCTCGGGCCGCACGATCACCTTCCACGGCTTTCTCAAGGCGTACGTCGAGGGCTCCGACGACCCGGACACCGAGTCCGACGACGCCCAGTCGCGGCTGCCCAACGTCGCCGACGGCGACCCGGTTTCGGCGGCGGCGCTGCGTGCGGCCGGCCACGAGACCAAGCCGCCGGCCCGCTACACCGAGGCGACGCTCATCCGCGAGCTGGAGGAGCGCGAGATCGGGCGACCCTCGACGTACGCCTCGATCATCAACACCATCCTCAACCGCGGCTACGTCTACAAGAAGGGCACCGCGCTGGTGCCGGCATGGCTGGCGTTCTCGGTGATCCGGCTGATGGAGGACCACTTCCCGCGGCTGGTGTCCTACGAGTTCACCGCGGGCATGGAGGACATCCTCGACGAGATCGCCGCGGGACGCCGCGACCGCAACAGCGAGCTGGCCGAGTTCTACTTCGGCTCCGCCGACCAGGAGGGCCTGCAGAAGCTGGTCTCCGAGCTCGGCGACATCGACGCCAAGAGCTTGGCGACATTCCCGATCGGGGAGGGCATCGACCTGCGCGTCGGCCGCTACGGCCCGTACGTCGAGACCTCCGAAGGTGCCCGCGCCAACGTCCCCGAGGACCTGCCTCCCGACGAGCTCACCGTCGACAAGGCGCGCGAGCTGCTGGAGAACCCGGCCGGGGAGGAGCGCGAGCTCGGCACGGATCCGTCGACGGGCTTGACGATCGTGGCGAAGAACGGCCGCTACGGCCCCTACGTCACCGAGCTCCTGCCGGAGGACGCACCCAAGTCGGCCAAACCGCGGACGGGCTCGCTGTTCAAGACGATGAGCCTGGAGTCGGTCACCCTCGAGGACGCGCTGCGCCTGTTGAGCCTGCCGCGCGTGGTCGGCGTGGACCCCGAGTCCGGTGACGAGATCACCGCACAGAACGGCCGCTACGGGCCCTACCTCAAGAAGGGCACCGACTCCCGGACGATCGACTCCGAGGAGAAGCTGCTGACCATCACGCTCGAAGAGGCGTTGGAGATCTACAAGCAGCCCAAGACCCGCGGGCGTGCCGCGGCCAACCCCGGACGCGAGATCGGCGACGACCCGACGACCGGCGCGAAGATCATGGTGAAGAGCGGCCGGTTCGGCCCCTACGTCACCGACGGCGAGTTCAACGCCACGCTCCGCAAGGGCGACGACGAGGGCACGATCACCCTCGAGCGCGCCGCCGAGCTGCTCGCCGAGAAGCGGGCCAAGGGGCCAGCCCCCAAGAAGCGCGCCGCCAAGAAGACCGCGGCCAAGAAGACGCCAGCGAAGAAGACGGCCGCCAAGAAGAAGGCGTGACCTCTTCCCGGAGGATCCATCGCACCTGGTACGACGGATCCTCCGCTCAGGCGCCCACGGGGCAGCCTTCGTTGCAGGGCCGTGGTGTGCCGTCCCAGCCACGGGCTCGCAGCAGGACCACGATGCGGGCCATGGTCCAACAGGGCCGGTCGAAGACCTGACCCCAGGACAACCGCACCGAGTCGCGACCGTCCGCGCGCAGGTCCAGGTCTCGGTCGAAGTCGCGGTCCCGCTGTTCGGTGGTGTCATGGAATAGTCGTCCATCGAGCTCGACGACAAGTCCGCAGGCGTACTCGACGTCCCGGAAGACCGTGCCCGCGCCCAGGCGATCAGCGACCTGCCGCCCCGCGCCGGTGATGCCGTGTCGTCGTTCGGCAGTGAGGTAGCCATGTTCGAGCACCGAGCAGGCACCTGCAGCGACGTCGTCCAGGACCGCCGCGATCCACTGGCGACGGGCGATCCGGGTGCGGCCGTCCAGGCAGACACGCAGGCGCGCTGCCGTCGTACGGCGCCCCTGGACGGCCCGAGCGAGCTCGCCGAGTGAGGCCATGTCGGAGGATGCCGATGCAGCGAGTTCGAGCACGGCCTCCTCATAGCGCTGGCGTGGTGGGCCAGTTGCCCAGAGCACCTGATCGTCGAGGCGCTCGACGCGATGCACCTTCACGCCGTCACGGCTGGCGACCCTGCGATCACCGGCGACCGCGACATGGATGAACGTCGTGGCGCGTCCGGATCCTGGGCCCTCGACCGCACGGGCGGCCGACGCGCCGTACAGCGCGGCCGGCCAGCACACGAGCACAGCACCCCACGCGCTCTGTAGCCACGTCGGTGTCCCGGTGTGATCGAGGAAGACCCCGGCATGCATCCGGCTGAGTTCTCGACGACGCAGCATGCGCTCGATGTCGTGCGGATCGCAGCCGGCGGCGAGCAGCTGAGCGCGCGACACGACGCCAACCTGATCCTGCAGGATCGACACGATGAGTGGGTTCATCGGGCGATGGTGTCGCCCGGCCGACTCCGGCCACCACCCCCTCGACCGAGGCTGTGGATAACCCGTTCCCGGAAGATCCGACGTACCAGGCGCGATGGATCCTCCGGGATCAGCGCGGACTGGGCCCGCCTAGGGTGGGGCGGTGCCTTCCGTCCTCCGCATCCCGGCGTTCCGCAAGCTGTGGATCGGCCTGGGTCTGTCGAGCCTGGGCGACTGGATGGGCCTGCTGGCCCTGACCGCGATGGCCAACCTGATGGTCGAGGGGTACGCCGCCAAGAACTACGCGATCGCCGGCGTACTTTTCCTGCGAGTGCTGCCGGCGCTGGTGGTCGGCCCGCTCGCGGGGTACGTCGCGGACCGGCTCGACCGCAAGAACGTGCTCGTCTGGGGCGACTACCTCCGCGGGGCTCTGTTCCTGTCGATCCCGCTGGTCGGCGAGCTGTGGTGGGTCTTTGTCGTGACCGTCCTGGTCGAGACGATCAGCCTGGTGTGGCTCCCGGCGAAGGATGCGACCGTGCCCAACCTGGTGCCGCGTCACCAGCTCGAGCAGGCCAACCAGATCAGCGTCTCCACGACGTACGGCTCGGCCGTCCCGGCGGCGGCGTTCTTCTCTCTCCTGACCCTCACCGACCGTGTCGTACCGGCGCTCTTCGGGTGGCTCGAGCGCGGCGCGATCGACGTAGCCCTCTATCTCAACGGCCTGTCGTTCATCGTCTCCGGCATCGTCATCGCCGCACTCCACGGCATCCCCCGCGGCCCGGCCGACACCGGCGGGTCCGCCAACCCCCTCACCGCGATCGTGCAGGGTTGGGCGTACGTCGCGCGGACGCCCGTCGTGCGCGGCCTGGCCATCGGCATGGTCGGCGCGTTCGCGGCCGGCGGTGTCGTGGTGGGGTTGTCGAGGACGTACGTCGCGGACCTCGGCGGCGGCGACGCCGGCTACGGCGTGCTGTTCGGGGCGGTGTTCGTCGGGATGGCGCTCGGCATGTGGCGTGGACCGTCGCTGCTGGCTTCGACAGGCTCGACCGGCGTGAGGATGAGCCGCAGGCGGGTGTTCGGGGCGGCGCTGATCGGAGCCGGCATCGCCCTGGTGCCGCTGGCACTCGTGCCGCACCTGGAAATCGTCGCGGCGTTGGCGGTCGTCGTCGGATTCGGAGCCGGCGCCGCGTGGATCACCGGGATGACACTGCTCGGCCTCGAGGTGCCCGATGAGCTGCGCGGGAGGACTTTCGCGTTCGTCGGGTCGTTCGGCCGGCTCGCGCTGGCCCTGGTCCTGGCGGCAGCGCCGCTGCTCGCGGGCTCGATCGGCCGGGTGACGTTCGGGCCCGAGAACGCCGCCGGCGACCCGCTGTTCGACTACCGCGGAGCAGCCGTCACGATCCTCCTCGCCGGTCTGCTGATGACCGTTGTCGGCGTGCTCTCCTATCGTCAGATGGACGACCACGAAGGGCCCTCCCTCTTGACCGACCTGACCCGATCGCTGCGCGCGGCCACGCCCGGCGGGCACTATGCGTCCACCGGTTGCTTCATCGCGCTCGAGGGCGGGGAGGGAGCCGGCAAGTCCACCCAGGCGCGGCGCCTGCAGGCGTGGCTCAGCGCAGCCGGCTACGACGTGCTGCTGACGCATGAGCCGGGCGACACCGAGGTCGGACGCAAGCTGCGGGGGATCGTGCTGAGCCCCGAGACCGGCGAGATCTCCAGCCGCACCGAGACCCTGCTCTACGCCGCCGATAAGGCCGAGCACGTCGACACCGTCGTGCTGCCGGCGCTCGAGCGCGGCGCCGTAGTGGTGACCGACCGCTACGTCGACTCCACGCTGGCCTACCAGGGCGCCGGCCGCGACCTGGCGGACGCCGAGGTCGAGCGGATCGCCCGCTGGGCCACCGCCGATCTGCGGCCTCATCTGACGGTCCTGCTCGACCTCGAGCCGCAGGCGGGGCTGACCCGGTTCGAGGAACGCGACCGGATCGAGGCCGAGTCGCTGGAGTTCCACGAGCGGGTGCGGCAGATGTTCCTGCAGTTGGCCGCCGCGCAACCCCAGCACTACCTCGTCGTCGACGCCCGCAAGCCGGCCGACGAGATCGAACAGCTCATCCGCAAGCGGGTCGAGCCCTTGCTGGGACACGCCACCCGCACCGGCGCCACCGAGCGGTTCCTGCCCCTGCGCGAGCCGTTGCCCGCCGACGACTCGGGCGTCTCCACCCAGCAGCTGACCGCACTCGACCAGCCGACCCAGCAGTTCGGCGTACGGGATCCGTCATGACGGTCTGGGACACCCTCGTCGGTCAACGCCGCGTGGTCGAGGCGTTGCAACAGGCCGTGGCCGGGCACGGGATGACCCACGCGTGGCTGTTCACCGGGCCGCCGGGGTCGGGGCGGTCCAACGCCGCGATCGCGTTCGCCGCTGCGTTGCAGTGCGAGACCGGTGGCTGCGGCGGTTGTGGCGACTGCCGTACGACGCTCGCCGGGTCGCATCCCGACGTGGCCCTCAAGCGCACCGACAAGGTGATCATCTCCGTCGACGAGGCCCGCGAATGGGTGCGGCAGGCGAGCCTGATGCCGACTCGTGGCAGGTGGCAGGTGATCGTGGTCGAGGACGCCGACCGGCTGCACGAGCGGGCCAACAACGCGCTGCTCAAGGCGATCGAGGAGCCGGGGGAGAAGACGATCTGGATGCTCTGCGCGCCTCATCCCGAGGACGTCTTGCAGACCATCCGGTCGCGCGCTCGACACGTCAGCCTGGCTACCCCGACCGCCGACGAGGTTGCCGGCTTCCTCACCGAGCGGCTGGGGATCGCCGAGCCCCTTGCGGCGTACGCCGCCCGAGCCAGCCAGGGTCACATCGGCCGGGCGAAGGCGCTCGCGACCCAGGAGGAGACCCGCAACCGGCGCCGCGAGGTGGTCCGGTTGGCGCCGAGCCTGGACGATCTCGGGTCCTGCCTCAAAGCCGCGACGAACCTGGTCGAGATCGCAGAGCAGGAGTCGGCCACGATCGCCGAAGGGCTCGAGCTGCGCGAGCGCCGCGACCTGGAGGCGTTGTACGGCGACGACCGCCGCTCACAGGCTCAGCGATCGGCGCGCGCAGCGATCAAGGAGATGGAGGACGACCAGAAGCGCCGCCGCAAGCGGCTGGTGTTCGACGCGATCGACCGCTCGTTGATGGACCTGCTGTCGTTCTACCGCGACGTGCTCGCGCTGCAGACAGGTGCTGGTGGGTTCCTCGTCAACGATGTGGAGAGGCCGCTGGTTGAGGACGTCGCTCGGCGCACGACTCCGGAGAGCAACTTGCGGCGCATCGACGCCGTCTACGAGGCGCGGGAGCAGATGATGGAGTTCAACACCCCGCCGTTGCTGGCGTTGGAGTCGATGATGGTGGCGTTGCGTGTCTGACCGTCTCCGGCTGCTCCGCGTGCTCGCGGTCTCGGCAGCGGCCACTCTCCTGGCGTCGTGCTCGGCCTTCTCCGACGGGCCCGAGCCCAAGGCGCTGCCCACCACCGACGCGACCCTCGACGCGGAGCCCGACCTGGCGGCGTACTACGGGCAGACCCCGCAGTGGGAGCCGTGCCGCAGCGCCATGGAGTGCACCACGATCGAGGTGCCGCTCGACTACGCCGACCCTGGCGGTGAGCGGATCGAGCTGGCCCTGCTGCGGGTGCCGGCCGGCAACGCCGATGAGCGCGTCGGGGCGTTGCTGGTCAACCCGGGCGGGCCGGGCGGCAGCGGGGTCGACTACGCCGCCCGCGCCGAGATCTTCTTCGGCGAGCCCATCCGGCGCGTCTACGACATCGTCGGCTTCGACCCGCGCGGCGTCGCCCGCAGCACTCCGGTCGACTGCCTCAGCGACGAGCAGCTCGACACCTACGTCGCCTCCGACCCCGACCCCGAGACCCTCGACGAGGCCGAGGACGTCGACGAGCTGCTGGCCGGGTTCGGGCAGGGATGTGTCGAGCGCAGCGGTGAGCTCGCGTCGCACATGTCCACCGTCGAGGCCGCCCGCGACATGGACGTGATCCGAGCTGTCCTCGGTCAGGACAGGATGGCCTACTTCGGCGCCTCCTACGGCACCCTCCTCGGCGGGGTGTACGCCGACCTGTTCCCCGAGCGCGTGGGCAGGATGGTGCTCGACGGCGCGATCGACCCGTCGGTGTCTGCGCTCGACAGCGCGCTGGTGCAGGCCGGCGGGTTCGAGACCGCGCTGCGTGCCTACGTCGGCAACTGCGTCGACAAGGGCAACTGCTTCCTCGGTGCCTCGGTCGACGAGGGCATCGCCCGGATCGGCGCCTTCCTCGAGAGCCTCGACGCCGAGCCCATCGCCGGCGACCGCAACCGGGCGCTGACCCAGGGCCTCGGCGTACTCGGGGTGTGGGCGCCGCTCTACGACCAGGCGTCATGGCCAGCGCTCGACCTGGCGCTGCGCCAGGCTTTCGAGGGCAACGGCGCAACCCTGCTGTCTTTCGCCGACCAGTACGTCAGCCGCGGCCCCGAGGGTTATCAGGACAACTCCGTCGAGGCGTTGTACGCCGTCAACTGTCTGGACTCCTCGGAGTCCATCCCGTTGGAGGAGGTCGCCGCGCACGAAGACGACTTCCTTCGCGTCTCGCCGACCTTCGGAAGGATCTTCGCCTTCGGGCTGACGTCCTGCGGCAGCTGGCCGGCCGAGGGTCAGCCGGTGCCCACCGAGCTCACTGCCGCCGGCGCCGATCCGATCGTGGTCGTAGGCACCTCTCGAGACCCGGCGACGCCGCTGGAGTGGGCCGAGGGCCTGGCGGAGATGCTCGACTCCGGCGTGCTGATCCGCCGCGACGGCGACGGCCACACCGGCTACGGTGCCGGCAACGACTGCGTCGACGACGCCGTGGAGGCCTACCTCATCGCCGGCGAAGTCCCCGCCGACGGCCTCTCCTGCTGAGCCGGCCCGACATGCCGCTACACTCGTCCGGCGTGCTCGCCGCGTGCGATCACCAGGCCGCCTTAGCTCAGTCGGTAGAGCGATTCACTCGTAATGAATAGGTCGTCGGTTCGATTCCGACAGGCGGCTCCAGCTGGCACCACGTAGCGACGCTCACGCGCTCGTGACCGAGTCCACGACCAGCACCTCGCTGGCACGCGGCGTACAGAACCCCACCGAGAAGTCCCAGTAGCTGTCCTCGCCGAACCCGGCGAGGTCGCTGGTCGCCAGCAGCGCGGCGCGTGCCGTCAGCTCGTCCTCGTCGCCGACGACCGTCCCGTCGGGCAAGCGGAGCTGATCGCCGGACGGCTCCTGCTCGGTGTCCGCCGGCCACACGACCAGGTACCGCTCACCGCCGCCGGGCAGTACGCCGAGGAAGCAGCCGTTGCGCGCGAGGTGCACTCGCACCTGCAGCTGTCGCCGTACGCCAGGGAAGGTCTCCGACGGGAACTGCTGGGGGACGCCCATCCCGGCCATCGAGCTGTCGTCGGTCGCCTCCCCGGCCTCGGTTGTCGATGCGCATCCGGCCAACAGCACGAGGCCGCCGAGCACGGCACTTGTCCTTTGCCTCATCCCGGCATCCTCCGGAGCTTCGCGAAGTCGCAGTCTCGTCGTGTTGGACGCACGCCGCATCACCGAGGTTCCCCTGTGATGCGCGCAGTCACGTCCGACAGCCGGGAGTCTGCAGCCGATTGACCTGCGTCATGGTCCGCACCCGAGACGCTGCCTACGGTCGAGACATCACATCGAAACCGCAAGGAAGGACGAGTCATGACCACCCAGACCGCCCCCACCACCCACACCGTGCTGCGCGCCGAGGGCTTCTCGTGCCCGTCCTGCGTGGCCAAGATCGAGAAGCAGGTCGGCCGCCTCGACGGCGTCGAAGACGTGCAGGTCCGCTTCGCCTCGGGACGGGTCGAGGTTGACCACGACCCGGAGAAGACGACCGTCGACGACCTGGTCGCCGCCGTCGCGAAGGCCGGCTACAAGTCCGCGCCCAGCGCGTTCTGACACCGCGAGGGTCGCCGGTTACGGTCGGAGGAGGAGGGGAGTCGGATGAACAGCAGACGCAGTACGCCGCTGGCGGACGGCTGCGCCTCGCCGCACCACTGCCCTCGCCCGTTGCGGCTCGACGTGCTGGCCCACGCGCCGTACTTCGAGCACCTCGCCCCTGACCACGTCGCCGAGATCGACGACCTCATGGTCGTCCGCGGCTACGAGGCCGAGCAGACCGTCTACCGCGCTGGAACACCGGCGGACGGGCTCTACATCCTGGCGTCCGGCAAGGTGAAGTTGCTCCGGCCGGCGCTCGACGACACCGACGTGCTGGTCGACGTGATCACGCCGGGCGGGATGTTCGGCTCGGTCGCCGCGCTCGGGCACTCCACCCATCCCGACAGCGCTCAAGCCCTCACGGTCAGTTGCGCGCTGTGGATCTCGGCGGCCGACTTCCGGCGGGTGCTGCGCCGGCATCCCGAGGTCGCGCTGGCGGTGCTCAACGACGTCGCCGGACGGTTGGAGGAAGCGCAGCAGTCCGTACGCCGGTTGTCCGGCGGGACGGTCGAGCAGCGGGTCGCGGCTACGCTGCTGACCCTGGCCGACAAGGTCGGCGTCCCGCGCGGCGACACCACGCTGTTGGAGATGCCGCTGACCCGCGGCGACCTGGCGGCGATGACCGGCACCACCACCGAGTCCGTCAGCCGCACGCTGAGCCGGCTCAAGCGCGGCGGCGTCATCGACACCGGTCGTCGCTGGACCGCCATCACCGACCGCACCGCACTCGCCGCGCTCGCTCGCGGCTGACCTCACCCCTCACGGGGTCGATCGCAGTCACTGTCGATCGACCCCGCAGTCACGCATGGAGGACAACATGTGGACCATCCCTGCCCTCTCCGGGCTGCTCATCGTCGCCGCGCTGGTGACCAACCGGATCCCCGCGACCGGCGCCGCCGGTGACTGGCTCATGGTCGCCGCGGCGGTCGTGGCCGGCGCTCCGATCCTCCGAAAGGCGCTGCGTGCCCTGTCGGTCAAGGTGGTCGGCATCGACCTGCTGGTCAGCGTCGCCGCGATCGGCGCCGTGGTCATCGGCGAGTACTGGGAAGCGGCGGCCGTGACGTTCCTCTTCGCCGTCGGCCACGCCCTCGAAGCCGCGACGCTGGCAAAGACACGGTCGGCCCTGGCTGAGCTCGTCGCCGTCGCCCCCGACGTAGCCGTGGTGCTGCGGGATGGCGAGCAGGTGGAGGTCCCCGCTTCCGGCGTACGGCTCGGTGAGGTCGTGCTCGTCAAGCACGGCGCGAAGGTTCCCGTCGACGGGGAGATCGTCGCCGGCGTCGGCGCGCTCGACGAGGCGGCGATCACCGGTGAGTCGATCCCGGCGGAGAAGGGCGTCGGCGACCAGGTGTACGCCGGCACCCTCTCCCAGGGCGGGCTGCTGCAGGTGCGGGCCACCGGTGTCGGCGCCGACACCACGCTGGCGCGGATCATCCACCGGGTCGAGGAGGCGCAGGACGCCAAGGCCCGGACGCAGCAGTTCATGGACCGTTTCTCCGCCTGGTACACCCCGGGCATCATCGCGCTGTCGTTGCTCGTCGGTCTGGCCACGAGCGACGTCGTACTCGCCCTGACCCTGCTCGTCGTCGCCTGTCCCGGAGCGCTCGTCATCTCCATCCCGGTGTCGATCGTCGCGGGCATCGGCCGCGCGGCAAAGGACGGCATCCTGATCAAGGGCGGGGAGTACCTCGAGACCTCCGCTCGCATCGACGTCGTCGCGGTCGACAAGACCGGCACCCTGACCTACGGCCGTCCGCGGCTCGCCGACGTCGTGCCGCTGGCCGCAGGTTTACCTGGGTATGTCGAGAAACCTGCGCTCCCCCAGGGTTGCAACGGTGGGGAAGTGCAGGAACGTCTGCATACCCAGGGAAACCTGGACGCCGCCCGTGCCGACGTGCTCCGCTGGGCGGCTCGTGCGGAGGCAGGATCGGAGCACCCGCTGGCCCGGCCGATCCTGGAGGCCGCTGCGGAGGAGGGCATCGCCACGCCGACGCTGCCCGAGCACGCCGAATCCGTGCCGGGCAAGGGGATCGTGGCCGAAGTCGAGGGACGACGGGTGCTGGTCGGCAACACCGCACTCCTCGACCAGTACGCCGTGGCGGACCCGCGCGCCGACAGGATCGCTCGTGACCTGGCCGAGGCCGGGCGTACGCCGATGATCGTCGCGCTCGACGACACCGTCCTCGGCGTGATCGCCGTCGCCGACGAGATCCGCCCCGACGCCGCCGGCATGATCGCGGAGCTGCACCGTTCCGGCGTACGCCGCGTGGTCATGCTCACCGGAGACGCTCGGCCGGTCGCCGAAGCGGTCGCGGCGGCCACGGGTGTGGACGAGGTCCACGCCGCGCTCCTGCCGGAGGACAAGCTCGCGGTCATCACCGACCTGCAGCGGCAGGGCCACACGGTCGCGATGGTCGGCGACGGCGTCAACGACGCACCTGCGCTGGCCACCGCCCACATCGGTGTGGCGATGGGCGCCGCCGGCTCCGCGGTGGCCGTCGAGACCGCCGACATCGCCTTGATGGGGGACCGGCTGTTGCGACTGCCCGACGCGATCCGTCTGGCTCGCCGCACAGTCGGCACCATGCGGCAGAACGTGTCGATCGCGCTCGTTACGGTCGCGCTGCTGCTGGCCGGCGTGCTGTTCGGCGGCGTCACGATGGCGGTCGGCATGCTCGTGCACGAGGCATCGGTGCTCGTGGTGATCGTCAACGCGATGCGGCTGCTGCGGCCGACCCGATCTCCAGCGCCGGTAGCGTCGAGGACGTCGATCGACTCTCGGAAGGATGCACGTGAGCACGCACGCGGAGACGCAGTACACCCCTGAGCAGTTCCGGGACATGATCAACAACTGGCCGGGCTTCGTGGCGCAGAAGGTCAGGGTCACCGAGATCGCCGCGGACTGGACATACGTCGTCGTACGCATGGAGCTCACCCCGGAGAACGCGAACTTCTTCGGCACAGCGTTCGGCGGCACGCTGTTCTCGATGATCGACCCGTTCCTGACGATCCTCACCGACCGCCAGCTCGGCTCCGGGTACGCCGTGTGGGACAGCTCGGCGGAGATCGACTTCGTGCGCCCGGGTCGCAGCGCGGTGACCGCTCGGGTCGAGGTCGCGCCTGACGTGGTCGGCGAGATCCGCGCGGCCACGGAGGGCGGCGACAAGCACCTGCGCTGGTTCGAGGTCGAGCTGCGCGACGAGGACGGCGAGGTCGTCGCGGTGCAACGCCGCCAGCTCTACGTACGCCGTCAGCGCTGAGGCTTCGCCCTTCCGGTTGGAAAACCCCGCCCCATCGGACACCCTGGGGCGATGACCCCGTCCCGCCCCCGGCGTACTACCGCCGCCCGACGCGCCGCCTGGCGCCGGCTGGCGGCGTACGTCGCCGCGCTGGTGGGCGCCGCCATGCTCGTCCCTGCGGTGGGGACGGTCGCGGCGTCGGCAGCGCCGAAAACCACCCCGGGCGACTTCACCGGCTACGCCTTCGACGCCCGCTGCGCGCCGACGCAGGAGGAGATGGACGCCTGGCTGACGGGGTCGCCGTTCTGGGGCGTGGGCATCTACATCGGCGGCTCGATGATGTCCTGCAAGCCCAGCAGCATCGAGCCAGGTCAGCCGCACCTCGATGCCGGCTGGGTCGAGCGACAGTCCCGCAAGGGCTGGCGGCTGCTGCCGGTCTGGGTCGGTCCGCAGGCGTCGTGCAGCTCCTACGCCGTCCGCATCGACTCCGACCCCTCCTCGTCGTACGCCGCTGCCCGCCAGCAGGGTCGCGCCCAAGCCACGCAGGCCGTCGAGCGGGCCCGCGAACTCGGGATCGTCAAGCGCAGCACGCTCTGGTACGACCTCGAAGGCGGCTTCGACCTCAGTGACGACGACTGCCGCCGCTCCGCGCTGAGCTTCCTGTCCGGGTGGACCAAACGGGTGCAGCAGCTCGGCTTCACCTCCGGCGTCTACTCCAGCGCCAGCGCCGGCATCCACGCGCTCGACTACGCCGACAGCGTCTCTCCGGGCTCCTACGCGATGCCCGAGCAGGTCTGGTTCGCCTGGTACAACGGCAAGGCCGACACCGGCATCGACCCGCGCTGGGTGCGCAGCGAGAGCTGGACACGTGACCGCGTCCACCAGTACGCCGAGCACGAGACCGCCACCTATGGCGGCGTGGCGCTGACGATCGACCGCAACTTCATGGCCGTCGGGCGCGGATCGCGTCCGGGCAAGGCGCCGCGCACCTGCGGCGTCGCCGTCGACTTCGACCGCTACCGGGTCGCCGAGCGCGGCGACCGAGGCCGCCACGTGGAAGCGCTGCAGTGCCTGCTGAAGCAGCGGGACAGCTATCGCGGGAAGGTCGACGGTCGGTTCGACGGACCGGTCCGCCAAGCCGTGCGCGCCTTCCAGCGCAGCCACGACGTGCGTGTCACCGGGCGGGCCGACCGACGCACGTGGGTCGCGCTGCTGTCCGACGGCGGCACGCCGGTGCTGAAGTACGGCTCCGCCGGCGAGCCCGTACGCCGTGTGCAGCGTGCGCTCAACGCGGCCGTCGGTGCCGAGCTCAAGGTCACCGGCGTCTTCGCCGAAGCCACGGTCAAGTGGGTCGACGACTACCGGGAACGGACCGGGCTCGATGCGACCGGCGTGGTCGACGACGACATGTGGGAGCTGCTGCAGACCGGCCGCCGCTGAGGGTTCAGAGCTCGCGCTCGTAGGCGAGCATGAGCGGCCCGCCTTCGCCCTCGGTCCTGCGGAAACCCGCCGCCTCGTACACCCGCTGTGCCCGCTCGTCGGTCTCCGCGGTGACGACGAGCGCGTAGTCGGCGCCGCGCGCCCGCCCCTCCGCCAGCACGGACTGCATCAGGGCACGACCGAACCCCGACCCACGCATCGACGGCACGACGTACAGCTCGGCCAGGTAAAGCTCGGCCCCCTCGCTCCACAACGACGGCCACACCCGCGAGACCGCCACGCCGACGGGGACATCGGCCTCGTCGCGGGCCAGGAGCACGAACATGCCCGCGCCGATCTGGGCTGACAGCCGGGCCGCGACCACGTCCGCAGGAGGCGACGGCTCGTCGTACTCCAGGTTGAAGTCGCGCAGCAGCCGGGCGGCCGCGCGGACGGCAGCGGAGTCCTTGCCCCGGACGTTCTCGACCATGGCACCACTCTGCCGCGGCAGGGCCCTCGACGAAGCGGCCGAAGGCCCTTGTCTGGACCACCGGTCAAGGTGTGTGCTTGCGCGTCCGATGCGGGCATTGGGAGAAGCACCGACGGGAGGGCATCGTGGCGGAGGAGCGTACGGCGTCGCGCCGGGTGCCGCGCCTCGCCGTCCTCATCCTGGGGCAGTACCTCCTCATCGCGGCGTACGCCGTGCTGGCGTTCGTGCCCGGAGGACAGCTGCTCCCGGACGAGTCGCCCCGGCTGGACCGGCTCGTGCTCGCCCCGATCCCGCCGATCACGATCGCCCTGCTCGTCATGCGCGGTCGCCGCCAGCGACGGGACCGCAGGTGGGCCTACGTCCTCGCGGCTGCCTGTGCGGTCTTCGCGGCGGCCAACTTCGCGCAGCTGCTGCTCTCCACCCTCCTCGGTGCCTCCGTCGTCGGGGTCACCGAGGGTCTCTACCTGGCCGCCTATGTCCTCGGCGCGGTGGCCGTGGCCGATGCGGTCCGCCTCTTCGGCGCGCGGCCCCGCGAAGGCATGGTGGTGGAAGCGATCCTGAGCGGCCTGGCCGCACTCAGTGTCGGTGCTCTGTTGGTGCATCCCCTGCTGGAGGACTCCGACGTCGAACCTCTGCGCACTGCGGTGCTGTCGCTCTACGTCTTCCTCAACCTGGTCTTGCTGGCGGTCCTTGCGGCGAGCGTCGCGGTCGGAGGCGGCTTTCACTCGCCCGCGCACGTCGGGCTCACGTCCGGCCTGACCGTGCTGGTCCTCGTCGGCTTCCTCTACGCCCAGGCGATCGTCCACGAGAACGCCAGTCTGGTGCCGCTCATCGACGTGGGCTGGGCGCTGTCCCTCACCCTCCTGGGCCAAGGCGCGTGGTTCGCCTGGGACCGGGCACCCCGTCCACCGCGCATCCCGGGTGACATGGCGTCCCTGCTGGTCACCAGCCTGGCGATCAGTGCGGGCGTCGTGGTGCTGACGATCTGTGCCCTCATCGAGGTGCCGTGGTACGTCGTCCTGCTCGCGGCGGCGACCGTCCTCGCCGGCGGCGTCCGGACCGCGATGGCGATGTGGAGACTGCGCGAGCTCGTCGAGCTGCGCCATCAGGCGAGGACCGACGACCTGACCGGCCTGCTCAACCGCCGGGGCTTCTACCAGGAGGTCGAGCGACTGCTCGAGAGACGCCGAGACGACGAGATCATCGGGGTGGGACTGCTCGACTTCGACCGCTTCAAACGGCTCAACGACACCCGGGGCCACGACGCCGGCGACGCGGTGCTCGCCACGTTCGGCGTACGCGCTCGCGTGGCCGCGGCGGTCCAGCCGTGCAGGGTGACGGTGGCCCGGCTGGGTGGAGACGAGTTCGCCATGGTCGTGGCCGGCGTGTCGAGCTTCGAGGAGGTCGAGGCGAGTGGTCGCGCCGTGACCGAAGCAGCCCGGATCGCCTACGGCGACGACGAGGCCGACGTGGTGACGGCCACCGCCGGGCTGGCCGTGGCGCCCAGACACGGCACCACCCGGGTCACGTTGATGCGCGCGGCCGACCGGGCGATGTACGCCGCCAAGCAGGCGGGACGGGATCGCGTGCGGCTCTATGACGGCGAGCTCCACGGCGCCGACGCTGGCACGCCGCCGGTCCGGGGCTGAGGGGGTCGGACGTTCCGTTGGACGGGACGCGAGGCTGGAACGCACCCACCGCCTCCCCTAGGGTCGAACGGTGAGCGACCTGACCTACGACGGCGCGCTGCGCGAGTTGCCGACCGACGCCGGCGTGCTCCGCTACCACGAGGCCGGGCCGGCGGACGCACCTCCGCTCGTGCTCCTGCACGGCTCCGGTCCCGGAGTGACCGGCTGGCGCAACTTCCACGGCAACCTGCCGGCGCTGTCGCAGCACTTCCGTTGCCTGGTGCTGGAGTTCCCGGGCTTCGGAGTGAGCGACGCGACCGACCAGCACCCGATGATGGCGGCCTATCCCGCCGTCGGGCAGTTCCTCGACGGTCTCGGTCTCGAGCGGGTCGACATGATCGGCAACTCGATGGGTGGCTTCATCGCGAGTCGCTACGCGATCGACAACCCCGAGCGCGTACGCCGCCTGGTCACCGTGGGCGGCATGGGCCGCAACATCTTCAGCCCCGCACCCGGCGAGGGCATCAAGCTGTTGATGGAGTTCACCGAGAACCCGTCACGTGAGCGGCTCATCGAATGGCTGCACTCGATGGTCTACGACCGGCGTCTCGTCACCGAGGAGATGATCGAGGAGCGCTGGGCACAGGCCACCGAGCCGGCGACGCTGGAGAGCGCGAAGAAGATGTACGGCCGTGCCGTCGTCGACTTCATGGCTCGCCCGCACACCGGCGACCGCGCCCCCGACTGGGCGATGCTGCACCGGCTGAAGGCGCGCACCCTGATCACCTGGGGACGCGACGACCGGGTCAGCCCGATGGACATGATGCTGGTGCCCATGCGCACCATCCCCGACGTCGAGGTGCACGTGTTCCCCAACTGCGGTCACTGGGTGATGATCGAGCAGAAGCAAGCCTGGGAGGCTACCGTGCTGGCGTTCCTCACCCGCCCCGACGACAACTGAGCGCTTCGCGGCGTACTGAGGGAGAGAGACCCACGTGAGCAACCCGGCCCGGAGCAACGCCGTCCTGGAGTACATCGAGGCCCACGCCGAGGAGATCGCGGCACTCGGCCCCACCAACGAGAAGCTCGGACGGCTCGACGATGCCGCGGTCAAGATCCTGCGTGACTCCGGTGTGATGCGGATGCTGGCTCCGGCGGAGTACGGCGGGATGGAGTCGCATCCGGCCGACTTCGCCGAGACCGTCATGCGGATCGCCTCGCTCGACGGGTCGACCGGCTGGGTCGCCGGCATCGTCGGCATCCACCCGTGGGAGATGGCGATGTGCGACCCGCGCGTGCAGGAGGAGATCTGGGGGTCGGGCGGTCTCGGTCACGACGTGTGGATCGCCTCGCCGTACGCCCCGATGGGGGTGCTGCGACCGGTCGACGGCGGCTACATCTTCAACGGGCGTTGGCAGTTCTCGTCGGGCACGGACCACTGCGACTGGATCTTCCTCGGCGCCTTCCTCGGTGACGAGGACGGCAAGATGGCGATGCCGCCGCAGAGCTACCACGCGATCCTGCCGCGCGCGGACTACGAGATCGTCGAGGACTCCTGGGACGTCGTCGGCCTGCGAGGCACGGGATCCAAGGACATCGTCGTCAAGGACGCCTTCATCCCCGACTACCGCGTGGTCAAGTTCGCCGAGTTCCTCGACATGACCCGTCCCCGCGAGTCCGGCCGCACGAACCCGTTGTTCCACGTGCCGTTCACGACCGCGTTCCCGTTGGGGATCACGGCCGCCACCATCGGCATCTGCGAGGGTGCGCTCGCCGCGCACATGGCCTACCAGCGCACGCGCGTGCAGGTCACCGGCACCAAGGCCAAGGACGACCCCTACGTGATGTCGGCGGTCAGCGGCGCCGCCGAGGAGATCAAGGCGTCGCGGACGGCGTTGCTCGACAACGTCACCCGCATGTACGACAAGGTCTCCCGCGGCGAGGAGGTCACGTTGGCCGACCGGGCCGCGTCCCGGCGTACCCAGGTCGCCGCCGCCTGGCGCGCGGTGCGGGCGATGGACGAGATCGTCAACCGCTCCGGTGGAAACGGCCTGCGGATGGACAACCCGATCCAGCGCTTCTGGCGCGACGGGCACATGGGCCTCGTGCACGCGATTCACGTGCCGGGCACCGTCTTCCACGCCGCTGCACTCCTCGAGCTCGACGTGCAGCCGCCCGGTCACATGATGACCTCGATGATCTGAGCCTCGCGGAGTTTGCGACCTAAGTCCCGAGTTGACCGCGGAAGGTCTCTGATCGGGCAGCAGGTCTGTTACTAGCACTTGCCGCCGCCCTACGCTCGGAATCCGCACAATCCGACATTCGGCACTAAGTGGCTGATCTCGGATCGCGGGCCCTTATTCGAAGGCTCCAGGGGTGGGGCCGAAGCGCCTCCGACCGCAAGGACAGGACAAATGTCAACTCGCATGGGTAACTTCAGGCGGCTGTCAGGAGTGGGAGCACTGCTCCTCGGCCTGATCAGCATGATGATCGGTTTCGTCGGCGTAGCCGGCACGGCCAATGCGACCGGGGGAGGTGACTACACCCCCACCCGGGAGACCCGCACGGTCAACGGCCCGGTGGAATGCGTCCCCGGCGTGGTCAAGAAGTGGACCGAGGAGCGCACCCGGAGCTACATCCCCGGCAAGAAGGAGACCTTCCGCACCGAGTTCACGTACAAGAAGCCGGTCACGACCTACGCGAAGGAGTACCGGGGGAAGTACCAGAAGTTCGTTTCCGGCAAGGTTCAGAAGCGGGTCGGCTACGCGTGGACCGACCACGGCACGTTCGATTTCGAGCTGTGGGCTGGCGGGATCTGGGGCTCCGGGAGCTCCTACTGGAGCGATTGGTCTGCGAGCCGGCCTGCCGCCACGGGAGCGTCCGGCACGCACAACAGCGTCTCCAGCACCTATGACAACGGCTCGCTCCGCAAGGTCAGCACGCGCTACCGCTACCAGCTGACTGAAACCCAGGAGAAGAACGGCGCCGCCACGACGACCTACGAGCTCAAGGATTGGACCACCGAGGTCCTGGAAACGCCTTGGGAGAAGACCGGCGAGCGCAAGGTCAGCAACAACGACGGCGTCGCCCCGGCGTACGGCGACTGGAGCGAGTGGAAGAAGGTCCCTGGCAGCGACACCACCCGCGAGCTGACCGACGACGAGAAGGCGAAGTGTGCGGGCGACCAGCCTCCGCCGAAGGTGGAGTCGGTGGAGTCGGAGAAGGTCCAGAACTGTGAGCTGAAGAAGGTCACTTGGACGGTCTCGACGTACACCACGCCGTTCGTGCGCGATGGCGGCAAGTGGGTTCCGGGGCAGCGTGTGCTGACTGGCACGGAGACGAAGTCGCGGGACATGACCGACGCCGAGCTGGGAGTGTGTGCGGGTGACCAGCCTCCGCCGAAGGTGGAGTTGGTGGAGTCGGAGAAGGTCCAGGACTGTGAGCTGAACAAGGTCACTTGGACGGTCTCGACGTACACCACGCCGTTCGTGCGCGAGGGCAGCGAGTGGGTTCCGGGGCAGCGTGTGCTGACTGGCACGGAGACGAAGTCGCGGGACCTGACCGCCGAAGAGGCGCTCGAGTGCTCCGAGGCCCTGCCGAGCGAGTCGACTGCACCTCCGACCACGCCTCCGGCCACGACGCCTCCGACGGAGACCCCGGACACCCCGGGCGTGACCGAGAAGACGCCGGACGACAAGCCGACGGTCAAGGGTGTCCAGGCCACCGCGCCGGTCGCGGTCCCGACCTCGGTCGAGGCCGGTCTGGCTGAGGAGCTCGCCGATGCCAAGTACATGCCGTACATCTGGTTCGGTGCCGCTCTGGCACTCGTCGGACTCGTGCTGGGCTTCGCCCCGGTCAACGTCCGCGGACGCTACAGCCGCTGAGCTGAAGCACTAGCTAGCCCGGAGTCTGTGATCCACCTGGTGGGTCACAGACTCCGGGCTTTGCCGTCCGGTCCTATCGACTCGCTGGCCTACGGTGCGCGATGACCACGGTGTCCCAGGCCAGTCGCGCGTTCTTCTCGTTCCCCGAGGTGCTCGACTCCGGCAAGCACGCGGCGTACAACGCCTGGCACCAGCTCGACCACCTGCCGGAGAACCTCGCGTTGCCCGGCGTACTCCATGGCGAGCGGTGGGTGCGCTCACCGGACTGTCGGACGGCTACGACGGTCGACTCCGAGCCGACGCTGTCGGCCGCGCAGTACGTCACGATGTACTGGTTCGCCGAGCCGGCGCGTCCCTCGATCCACGAGTGGCTCGCCTTGGGCGACAGCACCCAGGCCGAGGGGCGACGGCCCGAGCTCGACTGGACCGAGCGCCGCATGACCGGCTTCTTCGAGCCCGTGCACGGGTACGTCGCGCCGTCGGCTCAGGTGAGCCTCGACGCCTTGCCGGTCCGGTCGGCGCGCGGGGTGCTGCTCGACGTGCACCGGGTCGACGATCCCGGCGCCGGTCCAGTACCCGACTGGCACGCCGCGTGCAGGACAACCCGCCGCCCGGCATCGCGGGATGGTGGACGTTCGCCGCGCGCCGGGTGTCGACGACGCCGCCGCGTGAGGACCTCATGCGTCCCGGGGCACTGATGATCACGCTCAGGTGGTGCGAGGTGGATCCGGTCGCCCTCGCTCGTCGGATCGGGCAACCACCCGACGTACCGGGTCTGACGCCTCTGCTGTCCACGCCGCTGCGCAGGATCACCCCGTGGGACTGGGACTGGTTCGTCGTTCGAGACTGAGATTGCCCATAGAGCGCCGATCAGTGGAGTCTGTGACTCACCACGTGGATCAAGGACTCCACAGTCGGTGGAGAAGCCCGGTCAGGTGCGCAGCCAGTCGCCGAGGTCGCCGTCGACGAGGAGCTGACGAGCCGCCTCTGCGTTGTCGTCGTGCACGAGCACCCGCATCTGGATGGCGTTGATCGCTCCCTCGAGCGAGCTCATGTTGCGATCGGCCACGTGGTAAGGGATCTCGGCACTCTGCAGCAGCCCTTCCACGGCGGAGATGATGCCCATGTTGTTGGTCCTGACCAGCTCTGCCATCGCGCACCCTCCGGTCGACGTCGTACGCCGAGCATGACAGGAGCCCGGGGCAGCGGCTCAGCGCTCCATCAGCGCCTTCAGCCGCGCGAGGTCGGCCTCGACCGCCGCGGCGTCGGCGGCGTACTCCGCCTCAGACGTCCCTGCCCGCCTCAGCAACGTGAATATCACCTCACACGCTTCCCCGTCGTCGACGACCCTCATCGGGTTGTGCACCGTCTCTCCGGACGGCAGCGTCACGGCATGGTCGAGGATGCCGCGGTCGTTCGGCGGCGCGAACTCGAAAGTCACCCGTCCCATCGGGGAGTCGGTCGCCCACCGGTCGCCGTCCTGCTCCACCGTTGCGCCGGCGAGTCCGGACGCCCAACGCGGCAGGTTCGTCGGCTTCGCGGCGAAGTCGTAGACGACGCTGGCCGGCCGATCGATGCGTACGCCGATGTCCCGCGATCCCTGCTGCACGGGAGTCAGCCTGACACGGCCAGGGGTTCCGGAGTCTTCGACCTACCAGGTGAGTCACGGACTCCGGGGTCCGGCGGCGGACAGCCGCGGAGTCGCCCAGGACCAGTCGATCCGCTCCTGCTCGAGCCGGACGTGCGGCGCGAGTCGGTCCTCGACGAGGGCGGCGTAGACGTCGGCCTCACCGGCGTCGAGCCGGGTGAGGCGGGCGGAGGTAGGGCGCTCTTCGCGGCCCCACCGGTCCTGGTGGGCGAGGAGGGTGGGCATGTCCATAAGCACCGAGCGTGTCTGCGGCAGCCAGGCGCGGAGCCGGTCGAGGATGGCGAAGCCGTGGGTGTCGAGGTCGCCCCAGTAGACGACCTCGGCGTCGCGAAGCCAAGGCAGCGACCCGGCGCGGTCGACGTCGAATCCCTTGCCCCACAAGACCAGTCCGTCCGGCGGCGCGGGCACGCTGAGGTAGGTGATCTCGTTCTCGACGATGAGCGCTCGACGTGCCGGCACGGCGAGCGCCGGCAGCTCGTCGTGCCGCACCGCTAGCTCGGTCAGCGGCGAGGGCAGGCCGAGCGAGGCGTGCGGTCGCAGTCGGACGAGGTGGGGCTTGGCGCGCAGGCCGAGCCCGGCGAGGAAACCCGACGCCGACCCCGGTACGCCGAGGAGCTCGGCGAGCACGGCACGGTGCCGCTCGGCGTACTTGGTGTCCACCCCGGGCGCGCTGATCTCCCGCAGGTAGCGGCCGGAGCCGCGATGGTCATCCAGCCATCGGTAGGCCGCGAGCAGCCGGTCCCACTCGCCGTGCAACCCCAACGCAGGCAGGGGGCGTTGGACGACCCATGCCCGCACGACCGGCTCGTCGGCAACGGTAGCGAGGACCTCGTCGAGCTCCGCGACCCGGCGACCGACCCGGAGGAGAGTCCACGCCTGGTCGTAGGTCGAGACCACCGCCCGGCTCGGCAACCGGTTGCGGCCGACCAGCCTGCCGCCGACGTCGCTGTGCTCCAGCGTGTAGCAGGCGCCGTCGCGTGAGCCGTCCTCCAGGTCGCGTGCCCAGTCCTGTGCCTCGCCGAGTCGCTCGCCGAGCTCGCGGGGACCCGGCCGGCGCAGGGGCACCTCGATGCGCGGGCAGGGCTCGCCCGCGGCGTACGCCCGCAGCAGTGAGCCGTCTTCCCAACGCCGCTGCACCTTGGCGCGCACGTCGGCGGCCGTGGACCAGCTCATCCGCGCTCGGAGGCGGCCCGGCCGTGACCGGCGCGCAGATCGTGCAGCTCCTCGACCGTCAGCGTCTGCAGCCGCGAGCTCGTCCCGTCGGGGTTGTCGACGAAGCCGATCGCACGCACGTAGGGCTCGATGACGTGCACCTTCTGCAGCGGTGTGACGATCAGCAGCTGCAGGCCGAGCTTGGCGAACAGGTCCAGCGCATAGCGGGTCGACACATCCGAGCCGCGACCGAACGCCTCGTCGATCACGGCGAACCGGAAGTCACGCGACCGCTGAGCGCCCCACTCCAGCCCGAACTGGTAGGCCAGCGACGCGGCGAGGATCGTGTAGGCGAGCTTCTCCTTCTGCCCGCCGGACTTGCCGTCGGAGTCGCGGTAGTGCTCCCACTCCTCGTCGGTCACCCGATCGCGCTCGGAGGCCGAGAACGTGAACCAGTTGCGGACGTCGGTCACGCGGCGAGTCCAGGCCTTGTCGCTGTCGGCGTGCCCTTCCCGGCCGCGGAAACGCTGGATGATCCGCTGCACCTGCACGAACCGGCGCTCGGAGTACTGGTCGTCGTCGCCGCCGACCGCGTCCGTGGTGGCGTCGCGCAGCTCCTTGCGGAACGCCTGCACTTCCTGGTTGACGGTGCGCTCCTTCTCCAGCCGGATGTGGCGGCCAGGGTTGTAGTCGATCGCGCCCATCGCCTCGTTGATCCGGTCGATCCGCACCTGGATCTCGTCGGCTTGCCGGTTGAGCCAACTGTGGAACTGTGCCAGCTCACGGATCGTGTTGGTGTTGAGCTGCTCTTTGAAGTCGGCCTCGAAACGCGGCAGGTCGTCCTGGGCGATGCGGTCGCGCATCGCGCGGAAGTCCGCCCGGGTCTCGACTGCGGCGTCCATCTCGCTGCGCAGCTCCGGCCAGGAGGAGAGCATCTTGTTCATCTCCTGCACGAGACTGGTGACATAGCCGCCCAGTTCGCGGCCGGCCTTCTCGATGGCGGCCTGCAGGTCGGCGGTGAGGCCGGCTTCCGCGGAGGCGCACTGCTCGGAGTGCTGCGGCAGGTCGCGGCCGAGCCGCTCGGTGAGGGAGGGGTACGCCGCGCGCGCCGCCTCTGCGACCTCCGCGGAGAGCCCGTCGAGGAACCTCTGCGCCTCGCTCCGCTCACGTTCGCCGCGCGAGATCCGCTCCTCCAGCCGGGCGGTGTGGCGGGTGAGATCGCCCAGCCGGGCGTCGATGCCCGCGGCACGCTCCTCGTTGTCGCGCAGCCGCTGCTCGATCTCGGCCAGCTCCGAGGACCCGGCCACCAGCCGCTCCCGCTCGGCGTCGGCGGCGGTCGCGCGTTGCTCGGCCTCCTGCCAGTCCAGGTCCGTCCACGAGGCGTACGCCGTCAGGCCGGCCAGAGCCTGCGCGCGCTGGTCGAGCGCCTGACGCTCGGCGGCGAGGGCTTGGCCCTGTGCCTGTGCGGTGAGGAACTCGGATTGCAGCGCCTGCAGTTGGTCGGTCAACGCGGCGACCTTGCGCTCGTTGACCCAGCCCAGCACCCAGGTGCGAGGGTCGTCGACACGCGATCGGTCGTCCTTCTCGTGCCGGTCGCCGGACCGCACCTGCCCCTGCCGGGTGACCGCTCGCCCGGCCGCCCGGAACTCCTCCAACGTCTCGGCGCAGAGGTGATCGGCGCGGCGGACCAGCTGGCTGCGCACGTAGTCGGCCAGCGGACCGTCCTTGACCTGCAGGCAGTCGGCCAGCACCAGGCGGAATCCGGTGTCGGCGACCTGGAGCGGCACGCGTCGAGCAGGCACCCGCTCGTAGACCAACCGGCTGCCCGCCGTGCTGCCGTCGGCTCGGCGATGGGTGAGCCGCCGCCCGTCGACCCAGCGCGCCACAGCGGCGTAGTGCTCGTCGGGCACCAGCAGCGAGAGCGCGAACCCGCGCAGGACCCGCTCCGCCGCACCCCGCCACTCGGCGTGCTCGTCCGCGACGTCGATGAGCTCTCCGGCGAACGGCAGCTCCTCCTCGTCGAGCCCGAGGTCGGCGCACAGCTGCCCGCGCACGTCGAGCTGGCTCATCGGGATGTTGCTGGTGCGCCCGGCCAGGCTGGTCAACTCGTCGCGCACCTGGGTGCTCTGCACCTCGAGCTCGCGTTGCCGGCCCCGCAGCTCCACGAACCGTTCGTCGAGGGCGCCGCGCGTCTGGGCGACGTCAGCCTCGAGGGTGGCGACCTCGCTCTGGACTGCGGCGAATCCTTTGGAGTCCGTCACTTCCGGCAGCCCGGCCTCGGCGAGCCGTCGGTCGAAGTCGGTTCGGCGACCGCGTCGCACACCGGCCTGTTCGCGTGCGGCATCCGCTTGCTGTTGCAGTTGTCCGACCCGGTCGCCGCCGGCCCGCGCCCGCGCGCTGATCAGCTCCTCCCGCTCGCGCAGCGCCTCACCGCGCGCACGGGTCAGCTCATCGGACTGAGCGACGAGCTCGGCGTGCTCGGCGTCGAAGGACGCGAGCTCGGTGTCGAGCAGGCGCACCTTCAGGTCGGCGAAGAACGCCCGGGTCGCGTCGCGCTGCCGCTCCAGCTCGGCGCGCCGAGCCAGCGCGGCGTCGTACCGATCGGCGGTGGCGACCAGCGGCTCGAGCACCTCGAGCTGGTCGCGCGCCCGCTTGACGGCTTCGTGCGCCTTGGTGAGGTCCTCGAAGTGACCGACGATGCCGCGCACCCGCTCGGTGACGTCGACCGGCTCGAGCATGTGGTTGCGGACGAACTCGTTGAGATTGCCCACCGACTTCATCGACACGGTCTGGTGGAACAGCTCCATCGCCTGCTCCGAGGCGATGCCCAGACGGCGCCGCACCGAGCGGGCGTAGTCGGGGAAGACGTTGTGGATCTCGGCACCGCCGGCCCGGAGCCGCTTGCGCAGGTCGATCAGGTCGGAGCCGAAGGAGGTGAAGTCGGACTCGATCGACAGCGCCTTGTCGGAGACCACGAAGAACCGATCGGGCTGGCCGGCTCGGTCCTTTTGGTGGAACACCTGCGCGAGGGTGACGGTCTCGTCGTACCCCTCGTTGGCGAAGACACCGAGGATCACCGAGTAGCTGCGGTGGTCGCGCAGGCCGATGGGTCGGGAGGTGCCGGTGGCCTCGATCCGCTCGGACTTGTAGTGGCCCTCGACGTAGCTGCGGAGCGAGCGCTCCTTGGTGTCGGCGCCGGCCGCCTTGTTGTAGGAGATGCGATGCGCGGGCAGGAGCAGGGTCGTGACCGCGTCGACGAGGGTGGACTTGCCGCTGCCGATGTCGCCGGTGAGTAGGGCGGTCTCACCGCTCAGTGACAGTCGCCAGACCCGCTTGTCGAAGGTGCCCCAGTTGAACACTTCGACCTGGTGCATCCGGAAACCCGCGCGGGCGGGGGCGTCCAGCTCGACGGAGGAGAAGAGCGCGTCAGTCATCGGTGCCGTCCGTCCGCCGCCCGGCGTACTCCGAGAGCTTGCCGGCGAAGTCCGACATGGTCTGCGCATCCACGTAGGCCTTGAGGATCCGGCGCACCTCCCAATGGTCGGACTGCCCGCGCAACTGTCGCAGGAAGCCGAGGTCGGCCGCCTTGCGGATCGTGGTGTCGACGCTGTCGATGACACGGGCCTCGTTGGTGGAGTCGGCCAGGAACAGCCGCAGCAGGTCGACGATCTGGTCGCGGCTGAGCACCAGCTTGCCTTCGCCGCCGGCGGTCTCGAACTCCACCAGCCGCTTGCGCAGCAGCACCAGCAGCAGGCTGACGTGGTAGGTCAGGCTGCGCCGCTTCACCAGCCGCGGCAGCGGGTCGTCGTCGTCCTGCTCCTCAGCGCTGCGCAAGAAGGCGTAGCCCTCGGTGTCGTCGACCACGACCTCCACCCCGATCGTGGTGAAGTGGTCGCGCACGGCAGCCTCGTGCCGCACCAGTGCGAGCCAGGTGTCCTCGTCGCTCTCGCGGTAGACCACGCCGCGCATCAGCTTGATGATCGTCGCCGCGGTGGCGTGCTCCTCCGCTGTTCTCATGGGGCCGTCCTCATCAGCCCGTCCTCATCGGCGGGTCACCGTGACCTTGGGCAGGCGCGCACGGCGTACGACGTCGGGGTCGGTCGGGTCGGCGAAGTCGACCAACATCTCCTCCGTCTCGTCCATCTCGACCGCGATGTCGTCGTCGGCCAACGCCAGGTAGGACACCAGCTCGGCGGCGCCCTGCTCAAGCGGATAGAGGTCGACGATGTCACGCAGCAACGCGGTACCGCGCGGGGGTACGACGGTCCGGATGTTGGTCGCCAGCCGAGCCAGATCGACGTGGGACTGCTCGAACAGGGCGGCGATGTCGACCTCGTCCCCTGTGTCGGGCGCGATCAGGCTGTCGACGCTGGTTGCCGGCTGCGCGTCGTACAACGGACGCTCGAACGGCAGGGCGATGTCGATGCCGGGCTCGTCGACGTCGAGACCGATCGCCGGCGGGGCGTCCCGGCAGGCCAGCGCGGCCGCCTCGATCGTCTTGACCAGGTCGAGGACGCGGCGGTTCTCCAGCCACACCTGGTCGTCGAGGAAGCGGCGCAGCTGTTCGGAGATCTGCCGCACGGTGCGCTGCGTCCGCTCGGCGGCGTCGGACCAGTCGTGGTGGATGGTGCGCAGTCGGCGCTCGGTATCGAGACCGTCGACGTCCTGCACTCGCGTGAGCAACTCGGTCAGCTCGGCCTGACGCGACTCCGAGAGCAGGAAGTCGTAGAACGCCTGGAAGCTGCGGCCCTGGTCGGTGCCGGTGATGCTGCTGCGGCTGTCCACCAGATCCTCCAGGAGCCGGCCCTTGCCGCCCTCCCACGCCGCGATCCGCTCGCGCGCGGACCGGTCGAGGCTACGGAAGTTCTCCTCGACCTGCCGGAAGTCGGCCAGCAGCTCCCGGGCCGTGGCCGCGAACTGCTGGTAGCGCTCGCGCAGCGCCGTGGGGTCGAGTACGTCGACCTCGCCGGACTCGACCGCGGCGATCTGCTCATCGATCGCCGCCCGCCGTCGGCGCAGCTCGGCCAGCCGGGCGTCGGGGTCTGTCTCGGCGCCGTGCACGATCTGGCGCAGCAGGTCGACCACGGTCTGCAACCGGGACTCGGTGCCGACGAAGCTCCTCGCCTGCAGAGTGCCGAGCCAGGCGTAGGCTTTTTCGAACGACGGCGTGGCGTCGTAGTGGATCTCGTCGGAGCCCGGTGGGTAGAACCGTCGCAGCCAGCCGGTGGTGTCAGCCGACCAGTCGTCGAGGTACTCCCGAGCCGCCTTCGGGTAGCGGCGCGCGCCGTCGGTGCCATCGCCCCGATCGAGGGCGTAGAGCTCGTCGTCGAGCCGCGAGATCAACACCGACGCGGAGGTGGCGCCGTTGTTCTCTTCCACGAAGTGTCGGCCCAGGAACGACAGCACGAGCGGGGCGTTGCCGGCGCGGAGGAGCCGCCACGCCGGGTGCTGCTCGCGCAGCCCCTCGATCGTGTCGTGGTCCATGCGCCTCAGCCTAGGTCTGCGAGCCGTGCTTTGCGGTGTCTGTGATCCACCTGGTGAATCACAGGCACCGCAAAGGCGGGGATGTTGTCTTAGAGGCGGGACGGGAAGGGTGATCTCATGACGGCCTCCGGAGATCGCGAACGACAGCCCGCGCACGACCGGCACGGCGGGTACGACGCGGAGCAGCTCGAGCACGAGGGCCACCATGCCCACGGGCACGCCGGGCACGCCGGGCACGCCGGACACGACGCGCATGCCGGGCACTCCGGGCACGGACACGGGCATGGCGACCACGGCGACCACGTGGCGATGTTCCGCCGGCTGTTCTGGATCATGCTGGTCCTCGCCGTGCCGACCGTGCTGGCCAACGAGATGTTCGCGAGCCTGGTCGGCTACGACCTGCCCGACGTGCCAGGTCTCGCTGCGGTGTCGCCCCTGCTCGGCACGGTCATCTACGTATGGGGCGGCCAGCCGTTCCTGACCGGCGCCGCCGACGAGATCAGGGCCCGCAAGCCCGGGATGATGCTGCTGATCGGCATGGCGATCACGGTGGCGTTCCTCGCCTCGGCCGGCGCCACGTTCGGCGTGTTCTCCCACGAGCTCGACTACTGGTGGGAGCTGGCGCTGCTGGTGGTCATCATGCTGCTCGGCCACTGGCTCGAGATGCGATCGCTGGCGCAGACGTCGTCGGCCCTGGACTCGCTGGCCGCGCTGCTGCCCGACGAGGCCGAGCGGGTCGACGGCGACGCGGTCACCACCGTGCCGGTCTCCGACCTCCGCGTCGGGGATGTGGTCGTCGTACGACCGGGAGGTCGGATACCTGCCGACGGCGAGGTCGTCGACGGCACGGCCGCGGTCGACGAGTCGATGATCACCGGAGAGTCGCGTGCGGTGTCCCGGACCGTCGGCGACCAGGTCGTGGCCGGCACGGTCGCGACCGACACCGCCGTACGCGTGCGGGTCACGGCCATCGGCGACGACACCGCGCTAGCCGGGATCCAGCGACTCGTCGCGCAGGCGCAGTCGTCGTCCACCCGGGCGCAGCTGCTCGCCGACAAGGCTGCGGGCTGGCTGTTCTGGTACGCCCTCGCCGCAGCCGCGATCACCGTCGTCGTCTGGTCGCTGGTCAGCGGGCCGGACGCCGCGATCGTCCGGGCCATCACGGTGCTGGTGATCGCGTGTCCGCACGCCCTGGGCCTGGCCATCCCGTTGGTCGTCTCCATCTCGACCGAGCGCGCGGCCCGCGGCGGCGTACTCGTCAAGGACCGGGCGGCCCTCGAGCGGATGCGCACCGTCGACGCCGTGCTCTTCGACAAGACCGGCACGCTCACCAAGGGGCGGCCGGCCGTGACGTCGGTCCAGGCGGTCGAGGGGTACGCCGAGGACGAGCTGGTCGCGTTGGCAGCGGCTGCGGAGTCCGACAGCGAGCACCCATTGGCCAAGGCGATCGTCGGTGCCGCTGAGCACCGGGGCCTGACGGTGCCCGCGTCGAGCGACTTCGTGGCCTCCGCGGCGGTCGGCGTGAGGGCCACCGTGGACGGTCGGCAGGTCGCCGTGGGCGGTCCGTTGCTGCTCGAGGAGCATGGGCTCGACCCGTTGACCGGCACCCATTCATGGGCCGAAGCCGGTGCGACCGTTCTGCATGTGCTCGTCGACGGCCGCGTGGCCGGTGCGCTGGGCGTGGCCGACGAGATCCGTCCGGAGTCGCGGGACGCCGTCGATGCCCTGCACGCGTTGGGGATTCGCGTCGTGATGATCACCGGCGACGCCGAGCCGGTCGCGCGGTCAGTCGCGGCGGAGCTGGGCATCGACCAGGTGTTCGCCCAGGTCCGGCCGGAGGACAAGGCCGCGCGCGTCGCCCATTTGCAGAGCGACGGGCTCGTCGTCGCGATGGTCGGCGACGGCGTCAACGACGCGCCCGCTCTCGCGCAGGCCGATGTGGGTATCGCGATCGGCGCCGGCACCGACGTCGCGATCGGGTCGGCGGGCGTCATCCTGGCCTCCGACGACCCCCGGTCCGTGCTGTCGGTGATCGAGCTGTCGCGGGCCGGCTACCGCAAGATGCAGCAGAACCTGTGGTGGGCAGCGGGCTACAACCTGGCCGCCGTACCCCTCGCCGCCGGCGTACTCGCCCCGATCGGGTTCGTCCTGCCGATGGAGGTCGGCGCGATCTTGATGTCGTTGTCCACCATCATCGTCGCGGTCAACGCGCAGACGCTGAGACGGCTCGATCTGCGCCCGGAGGCGAGCGTCGCCGCCGCATGACGGCGTCGCGCGATCTCGTCGACGTGGACAAGAACTCGACCTGCCGCTTCAGCGCAGAGGGTGCCGACGTGGGCGGGGCGCGAATCCGGCCCACGAGTACGCCGCCAGTCCGGTAAGCAGCAGACCGGCCGCCGTCGCCCAGGTGGCCGGCCAGGTAGCGGGGAACATCAGCCATCCGAGGACCGCGGCGTCGGGATGGGCGGCGTAGTCCCGCGGCACCCCGAGATAGCTGATCCCGGTCCAGAGGAACGGCAACACCCAACCGAGCGCGTGGCCGGCCGCAGCCGAGCCGAGCAGGCCCAGCCCGGTGAGGCCGATCAGGTTGCGGAGCAGCTCTGCGCCGCCGCGCTCGAACGGAGCCACCCGCAGCAGCACCAGAGCGGTCGCCGCGCCGAGTGCGACGAGACCGAGCAGCAGACCCAGCGCGCTCGCGCGGGAGGGGCGCGCCGCGGCGCCGTCGAGCTCCTCGTCGGCTACGTGTAGGCAGCTGGTCGCCAGGAAGGACGCCACCAGCCCGGTCAGGACGACGGCGGGCACTCGGTCGTAAACGTCGAAGCGGCGTTGGCTCTCCAACGCATGGGCGCACCAGGCGCCGGCCGCGACCGCGACGAGCATGCCTGGCGCCGACCAGAGGAGTCCCCGAGCGCGGGCGTGCAGGAGCAGCGGGCTCAACTGGATCGCCGTCATCGGTCCGTGGCGGTCGCCGGAGGAGCGAGCAGGTCGCCGGCGGCGCGCACGGCAGCGATGTCGCAATCCTGGGCAGCGGCCCAGACAGCGGCGGCGTAGCTGTCGCGCTGTCGGTCGGTGCTTCCCAAGAAGCGCTCGATCAGCTCGCGGTCGCGTGCGCCCGGCTCCTCCTGCAGCATCGTCTCGGCGTCGAAGTACTGAGCCGACTCCGGGTCGAACCATCCGACCAGCAGGTGCGTCGCACTGCGGAACGCGCGCCGGACCGGGCGTGGCGCCTCGGCGAATCGCCCCGTGGGGCAGTAGGTCTCGGGAGCGAACAAGGAGTAGACGTCCACGTGGACCTGGCCGCCCCATTCCTCGTCGACCCCGCCCCACGGTGTGGTCGCGCCCGGCTCGACGCCGAGCACCGAGATGTCCCGTGGGTCGCGCATCGGCATCGCACGGTCCGGGGCTCCCGGGATGCTAGCCAACCGGTCGAGGACCGGGCGGGCTCTCTCCACCGTCTCGGGGAGGAGCAGCCGGTCCTCGGCGTACACGCACACCTCGGGCAAATCGTCGGTGCAGGCCAGCAGACCGTCGGTCGGGCGTAGTCCGTCGCGACCGGAGTCGGAAGCCTGCACCGTCAACGGGAACAGCACGCCGGTCGCGGTCGCCGCAGGGACCAGCACCGTCGCCCACCGCCACGAGGCACCGGGTCGGCGCTCCCAGGAGACGGCGGCCCACAGGGTCACGGCCGCCAGCGACAGCACCGCCATCGACAGCAGCAACGCATCGAGGTCGAACGCGTAGCCGTCGGTGCCGCCCAGCCAGCCGCCCCCCATCGCCACGGCGACGTTGTCCGACTGCCACATCACCAGCCCCACCCCGACGTACGTCGCGGCGCCGGCGATCGGAGCGACGATGCGCCATGGTGCGAGAGCACCGACGAGGTACCCCGCGGTCGTGTACGCCGCCAGCGCAGGGATCAGCCCGAGGACGTACCACGCGGCTGCCGAGGAGCCCCATCCGCCGACCAAGGCAATGGTCCAGGCGGCGCTGGCCCACCCCAGCAACACCCCCGTGGTGATCGCCAGCCAGACGGCCACGATCTCCACCGAGTGCCGCTGCATCGCCGTCCGCGAGGTGGAGGCGAGCAGTTCGCCGACGCCCGACAGGCGGGCCCGGCCGCCCTGCCAAGCACCGAGGACGACGCACACCGGGCCCAGCACGATGATCAGCTCGCGCATGAAGGACCCCAGGGCGTTCCATCGCCCTCCCCAGTCCGCGGTGTGGTCCAGCCACAGCAACGCGACCGTCGTGCCCGCGACGGCGAGCGTCATCCACCGAGCCGTGCCGTGACGCAGCTCGGTTGCCAGCGAGCGGAGCCATCCCCTCACGGCACACTCCCGGCGCCGTGCAGGGCGGCGGTGTAGCCGCGTTCGATCACGCTGTCGCCGGGATGGTCGGTGCCTTTGCCGAGTGCAGCCAGCTGTTGCGGGGTGGAATGCCACACGATCCGTCCCGACGACATGATCCTGACGTCGCTGCAGGCGTAGGCGACGTCCTCGACGAGGTGGGTGGAGACGATCACGCAGGCGTCCTGCCCGATCTCGCGGAGCAGCTCGCGAAAGCCGACCCGCTGCTCGGGGTCGAGCCCGGCGGTCGGCTCGTCGAGCAGCAGCACCTGCGGGTCGTTGACGATCGCCTGCGCGAGTCCCACCCGGCGCAGCATGCCGCCGGAGAGCTTGCGCAGCTTGGTGTCGGCCTGCGGCAGCAGGTCGACCCGCTCCAGGGCTCGGTCGACGGCCAAAGGCACATCGGCGCTCTGCACCTTGCGCAGCCAGGCGAGGTAGCCGACGTACTCCCGAGCGGTGAAGCCGGCAAGGTGGCCGAAAGCCTGGGGCAGGTAGCCGATGCGTTCGCGGACCGCTCGGACGTCCCGGGCGCGCGACAGAGTCCGCCCGAGGATCTCGACGTCGCCGCGGTCGTGGCGCAGCGTGGTGGCCAGCACCCGGATCAGCGTGGTCTTGCCGGCGCCGTTGGGGAGTAT
>JBHWSH010000094.1:0-3606 GCA_043427135.1 Marmoricola sp.
ACGTGGCTGGCAGCAAGAGCGGTGAAGGGGCTGCTCACGAGTCCGAAGAGCAGCCCGACCACCAGGAGCATCGAAAGGCGTAGGAAGGTCCTCACACCTTCACCTTCGGCCCGGTAGGCCTCGCTCTGCAGCCGATGGGTCAGAGCGTGAGCGGACTCACTTCCCGGGCGGCGCTGCGCGGCCACGGCGTTTCGCGTCGCGGGCGCGGTGGCAGGCTGGGGAGGTGCACGCCCCCCCGGAGTCCGGTCGCCCTCTCGACGTACGCCGTGCGGGGGTGCTGTTGCACGTCACCTCGCTGCCGTCGGCGTACGGCGGCGGCGACCTCGGCCCAGCGGCGTACCGCTTCGTCGACTGGCTCGCAGAGGCCGGCGCAACCGTGTGGCAGGTGCTCCCGCTGGTGCCGACCCATCCGGCTGATCGCTCGCCGTACAACGCGCTGTCCGCCATGGCGGGCAACCCCGAGCTGATCAGCATCGACCTGCTGGTGGACGACGGCGTACTGGACGCCGAGACAGCCGCGTCCGTGCGCGCCGGCACCACCTCGGCCACCGAAGCGCGCGCGCTCGCCGCACGACGCTGGCACGAGCGGCTCGACGACGACGTCGCTGAGGTCGAGAGGTTGAGCGCCTGGACGAGGCGGCACGCCTCCTGGCTCAACGCCTATCTGGAGTTCGCCACCGTGCGCGAGACCCTCGACCACGCGCCGTGGGTTACCTGGGAGCCCGCGCTGCGCGACCGCGACCCGCAAGCGGTGGCGGCGGTCATGCGAGACGCCCAGCACCAGGCGCAGGTGCACCTGTTCGGCCAGTACGTCTTCTCTCGGCAGTGGGAGGCACTGCACGCCTACGCCCTGGAGCGAGGGGTGCTGATCTTCGGCGACCTGCCGATCTTCGTCTCCCACGACAGCGCCGATGTGTGGGCGTCGCGCGAGCTCTTCCTGCTCGACGACGAGGGACAGCCGACCACTGTCACCGGTGTGCCGCCCGACTACTTCGCCGCCGACGGGCAGCGCTGGAACAACCCGCACTACGACTGGGGTCGCATGGCCGAAGACGGGTTCGCCTGGTGGCGGCAACGTGTCGCCCGGCAGCGCGAGATCTTCGACCTCGTGCGCATCGACCACTTCCGCGGTTTCGAGGCGGCCTGGCATGTGCCCGCGGATGCGCCGACCGCCAAGGACGGCGCATGGGTGCCCTCGCCCGGCCGTGAGGTGCTCAGTGCTTTGGTCGAGGTGGCAGGCGAGGGCCACCTGGTCGCCGAGGACCTCGGCACGATCACCCGGGAGGTCGAGGAGCTGCGGCAGGAGTTCGCGATGCCCGGCATGAAGATCCTGCAGTTCGCCTTCAACGGCGACGACGACAACCCCTACCGTCCGGCGCGGCACGGGGAGCAGAGCGTCGTCTACACCGGCACCCACGACAACGACACGACGCTCGGCTGGTGGGAGTCGATCGGGGAAGACGAGCGCGCCACGGCCCGCTCGTTCCTGATCGACCCCGACGAGGCGATGCCGTGGGCCCTGATCCGGCTGGCCATGGCGTCCACCGCGCGGCTGGCCGTCGTACCAGCTCAGGACCTGCTCGGACTCGACAGCGCGAGCCGCATGAACACTCCCGGCACCGCGGAGGGCAACTGGTCGTGGCAGGCCGGCGAGGAGCTCTTCGACCCGGCTCTGGCCGGCCGGTTGCGGTCCCTTGTCGAAGAGCACGACCGCGAGGTGGCCGGCTGACGTGGCGGTCCGACTCACCCCGGGCGACCCGGCGGAGGTGGAGGCAGCGCTGCTGCGTCTCGACGACGGGACCGCGGCCCGCGCCGACCTGCGGCTGCTCACCAAGCACTTCCTCGCGCTGTTGTCCCGCAAGGCGCCGGGCAGCGCCGTCGAGGTCCGCGTCCCGCCGTACGCCGCGGTGCAGGTCGTCGGAGGCACCGTCCACCGGCGCGGGACGCCGCCCGCCGTGGTGGAGCTCGCGCCGGCGACCTGGGTCGACCTCGCCCGCGGCCGTCTCACCTGGTCGGACGCCGTCTCCGCCGGTCTCGTGCTGGCGTCGGGAGAGCGCTCCGATCTCTCACCGCATCTCCCGCTGTAGCGCGGAACCGACGTTCTGCGGGAGGGTGCGGAGGGACGGGCGAAGAGTCGAGGAGCATGGCGATGTCACTCACCCGGATCCACAACCTGTCGATCTCCCTGGACGGCTTCGCCACGGGCGAGCCGCAGTCCGCCGAAGCACCGTTCGGCCATGCCGGCCAGCGGCTGCACCAGTGGATGTTCGCCACCCGGTTCTGGGGCTCGGACGGGACCACGGGGCTCGACGACGCCTTCGCGCAGCGGCACAGCGTCGGCTTCGGTGCGGAGATCATGGGGGCCAACAAGTTCGGCCCGCCGGGCTGGCAGGACGACCCGGACTGGAAGGGTTGGTGGGGTCCGAACCCGCCGTTCCACACGCCGACCTTCGTGCTCACGCACCGCCCCCGTCCGCCGTTGGAGATGGACGGAGGCACCACCTTCCACTTCCTCGACGCCGCTCCCCGCGAAGCACTCGCGACGGCTCGGGAAGCAGCAGGTGGTCAGGACGTCCGCATCGGTGGCGGACCCACTGTCGTACGCGACTTCCTCGCCGCAGGGCTCGTCGACCACATGCACCTCGTCCAGGTGCCGATCCTGCTGGGTCGCGGCGTGCGCCTCTGGGACGGCCTGGAAGGGCTCGAGAGGGCCTACGACGTCGAAACCGTCTCCTCGCCGAGCGGAGTCACTCACCTCACCTTCACGCGGAAGGCCGAGGCCTGAGCTTTCGGGAGTACGCCGCAGCGCCCACGGACTGAACCCGCGCCTACGCTGGCCCGATGGATCTGCGAGCCCGAGTCCGCGACGTGCTGCCCTCTGTCCGCGCCGACCTGGAGGCGCTGGTCGAGATCCCCTCGGTCAGTGCGCTGCCCCAGCACGCCGACGACGTACGCCGCAGCGCGGAGGCGACCGCGCGCCTGTTCGAGGCAGAGGGCTTCGACACGCAGATCCTCACCGTCGAGGGCGGCGCGCCGGCCGTCGTGGCACGCAAGCCCGCCTCTGACGGTGCGCCGACCGTGCTGCTGTACGCCCACCACGACGTGCAGCCGATCGGTGACCCGGCGGCCTGGGACACCGAGCCGTTCGTGCCGACCGAACGCGACGGCCGTCTCTATGCCCGCGGGGCGGCCGATGACAAAGCCGGCATCGCCGCCCACCTGGCCGCGATCCGCGCGCACGGCGACAACCTCCCGGTCGGCGTGACCGTGTTCGTCGAGGGCGAGGAGGAGATCGGCTCGCCCACGCTGGCGAAGTTCCTCGAGGCCCACCGCGACCGGCTGCGCGCCGACGTGATCGTGATCGCCGACAGCGCGAACTGGGACGTCGGCGTACCCGCCCTCACCACGAGCCTGCGCGGCCTGGTCGACTGCTTTGTGGAGGTGCGCACGCTGAAGCACGCCGTGCACTCCGGTATGTGGGGCGGTGTCGTGCCGGACGCGGTGACCACGCTGGTCCGGCTGCTGGCCACGCTCCACGACGAGGAGGGCGACGTGGCCGTGGACGGGCTGCTCAGCGGGCCCGCGAGCGACCCCCAACAACACAGG
>JBHWSH010000095.1:0-2580 GCA_043427135.1 Marmoricola sp.
CGCCCTCGTTCATCTGCGCGCCCTCGGTGAGGCGGGGCTCCTGGGCGTGCTGGGCGACGACGCCGTCGAACGCCTTGACGTACTCCAGGGCGCGGCGCATCAGCACGGCGTCGGAAACGCACTTGCCGTCGTCGGAGAAGACCCGGACGCGCGCAGCGGAGTCGGCCATCGCGCCGAGCTCGGCGAGCTGCTGCCCGGCCAGGCCGACGGTGACCGCACCGACCGGGAAGACATCGCAGTGGCCGGCTTCGCGGCCCAGCCGCCACACCTGCTCGACGACGCCCGCGGTGTCAGCGACCGGGTCGGTGTTGGCCATCGCGTGCACGGCGGTGAAGCCACCGAGAGCCGCGGCGCGGGTGCCTGTCTCGACGGTCTCGGCGTCTTCACGTCCCGGCTCGCGCAGGTGTGTGTGCAGGTCGACGAGGCCCGGCAGCAGGATCGCGCCGCCCCCATCTACGACCTGAGCGCCGTCGGCCTCCCCGTCGGACGCGAGGTCCGGAGCGATGCGGGCAATGACGCCGTCGCGGACCAGCACGTCGACCGGCTCCTCGCCGTACGGCCGGACCTCGCGGATCAGGTAGGCGGTCCCTGAGGAGCGAGCGGAGCGAGTGTCTCGAAGGGTGGTGGTCATCGGCAGCTCATGCTCCCTGCGTGGCGTCGGGGGTGGAGACGGCGGGCTCGCTGCCGCCGAGGAGGAGATAGAGGACGGCCATCCGCACGGCGACGCCGTTGGTGACCTGCTCGACGATGACCGAGCGCGAGGAGTCGGCCACGTCGGCGGTGATCTCCATGCCGCGCACCATCGGGCCGGGGTGCATCACCAGCGTGTGGTCGGGGAGCATGCCCATGCGGCGGGCGTCGAGCCCGTAGCGGCGGGAGTACTCCCGCACGGTCGGGAAGTACGACGCGTTCATCCGCTCGGCTTGGACGCGCAGCATCATCACCACGTCGGTCTTCGGCAGCACCGCGTCGAGGTCGTACGACGACGCGACGTCCCAGTCGTCCACTCCCACGGGCAGCAGCGTGGGCGGAGCGACCAGCGTGACGTCGGCGCCGAGGGTGCGGAGCAGCAGCGCGTTGGAGCGCGCGACGCGGCTGTGCAGCACGTCGCCGACGATCGCGACCTTGCGGCCGTCGAGGTCGCCGAGGTGACGCCACATCGTGAAGGCGTCGAGCAAGGCCTGGGTGGGGTGCTCGTGGGTGCCGTCCCCGGCGTTGACCACGCTGGACCGCGTCCAGCCGGCGTGGGCGAGGCGGTGCGGCGCACCGCTCGAGCCGTGTCGTACGACGATCGCGTCGGCCCCCATCGCCTCCAGCGTCAGCGCCGTGTCCTTGAGGCTCTCGCCCTTGCTGAGGCTCGAGCCCTTGGCGGCGAAGTTGATCACGTCGGCCGACAGTCGCTTGGCCGCCGCCTCGAACGAGATCCGGGTGCGGGTGCTGTCCTCGAAGAAGAGGTTCACCACGGTGCGGCCGCGCAGCGCGGGCAGCTTCTTGATCGGCCGGTCGGCGAGGCTGCGCAGTTCCTCGGCCGTCCGCAGGATCAGCTCGGCGTCGTCGCGGCTGAGGTCGGCCGCGCTCAACAGGTGCCTGTTCACGCCGGTGCTCCTGTCGTCGTACCGCCGGTGATCGTGACGCCGTCGGAGCCGTCGAGCTCTTCCAGCCGCACCGCGACGGACTCGCTCAGCGAGGTCGGCAGGTTCTTGCCGACGAAGTCCGCCCGGATCGGAAGCTCGCGGTGCCCCCGGTCGACGAGTACGGCCAGTTGCACCGCGCGCGGCCGGCCGACGTCGTTCATCGCGTCCAAGGCCGCGCGGATCGTGCGGCCGGAGTAGAGCACGTCATCGACCAACACGACGACCTTGTCGTCGAGGCCGCCTGCGGGGATCTCCGTGGGCAGAAGCGCCCGCGCGGGACGCATCCGTAGGTCGTCGCGGTACATCGTCACGTCGAGGGAGCCGGTCGCGACCTCGGTCTCCTCCACCTGCGCGATGCGCTCGGCGATGCGAGCCGCGAGAGGTACGCCGCGGGTGGGGATCCCGAGCAGGACGAGGTCTGCGGCGCCCTTGTTGCGCTCGAGGATCTCGTGGGCGATGCGGGTGAGTGCGCGGGAGATGTCACGCGCGTCGAGGACGGTGCGTCCCTCGGTCTCTGCGGGGTGGGCAGGCGGTGGCAAAGACAAGCCTCCGGACTCCTTCTCCGCCTCTCGGGACGGTTCGTTAAAGGATGTCGGTCGCCCGCACTCTAACAGCGCCCGGGGTACGCCAGCCCGCCCGTCCGCCTGCCGAGCCTCCTCCTGGTGGTTGAGGAGCGGCCGTAGCGCTAGCGGAGGCCGCGTCTCGAAACCACCCACGCCGGTCAAGCCTGTCGAGACTCCTTGGTGGGTTGAGGAGGAGCGCTAGCGGAGGCCGCGTGTCGAAACCCACGTGCGCGGGGGTGGTTTCGAGACGCCTCGCCCTCGGGGGCTCGGCTCCTCAACCACCCATCACACGGTTGGACAACCTGGCTGGGCATCACAGTTAGCGACGTTCGAAACCCACGTGCGCGGGGGGTGGTTTCGAGACGCCTCGCCCTTGGGGAGTG
>JBHWSH010000096.1:0-6446 GCA_043427135.1 Marmoricola sp.
CCGCGTCCCCCGACGCCTCGATCGCCAAGATCCAGAGCGTCCTCACCGAGCTCCTGCTCGCGGCCGCCCTCACCGGCGCGCTGGCCGGCCTGCTCGTGCCCGGTCTGTGGTTCCTGCTCGGTGCGCGGCGTCGCGCCGAGCTCGTCGACCGGGTGCGCCGCGACCGTCGAGCCGCGGCCCTGACCGCCCTCTCCGGAGTCCTGGTGCTCACGCTCCTGGCGGCGCTCGTCGTACGACCCTGGGACCAGTACGCCGAGGGGTCGGAGACGATCGCGTGGCAGCCGCTGGGTGAGGCGGTGCCGGGGGTCAGCATCCCCAGCCAGGCCGCGCTGCTCGAGGTCGATGCCGGGCTGCTGACCCAGGGCACGCGCAGGCTGGTGGAGTCGGCGCTCGACAGCTACCGCACGAGCAGCAAGTTCTACGGGGACGCCGCCCAGGACGCCGCCGCCCTGGCCGAGCAGCTACGGCTGCCCGAGGAGGGCGAGCAGGTCGCGCTGCTGGTGTCGGACCGTCACGACAACATCGGCATGGACGTGGTCGCGCGGGCAGTCGGGGACGTCGCCGGCGCCACGATGCTGATGGTCGCCGGTGACGACACCTCGACCGGGTCGGAGTGGGAGGCCTTCAGCCTCGAGTCGCTCGACGTCGCCTTCGACGACTACGACCACCGTTACTACGTCGCCGGCAACCACGACCACGGCGACTTCGTGCCCGAGCAGGCCAAGCAGCTCGGCTTCACCACGATGGAAGGCGAGATCGTCGAAGGCCCCGACGGCCTTCGTCTGCTCGGCGTCCACGACCCGCGCTCCAGCGGACTGGGCAACTGGCGCGACGAGAAGGGGCTGTCCTTTGGGGAGGTCGCGGAGCGCCTTGCCGACGCCGCCTGCGCCGCCGACGAGGACGGCGAGCGGATCACCACGGTGCTCGTGCACGACGCCAACCTGGGACGGCCGACACTCGAACGCGGCTGTGCCGACCTGGTCGTCGGCGGCCACCTCCACGTCGTCCGCGGCCCGGACGCCACCGTGGGCGACAACGGGCGAGTCGGCTGGAAGTACACCAACGGCACCACCGGCGGCGCGGCGTACGCGATCGCGATCGGCACCAAGCCGCGGCGCGACGCCACGATGACGCTGATCACCTACCGCGAGGGCCGCCCGATCGGCCTGCAGTGGGTGGCGCTCTCGCCGCTGGGGGACTGGAGGGTCGACGACTGGGCTCCCCTGACGTACGACGAGTCGTCCGACGACCCGGTCGACGGGCCTCCTGAGGACGAGGCCGACTGAGGGGGACTCACCGCTGTGCTGGGACGTTACTCGAACCTTGTCCCACTGGGGTGAGGGTCGCCAAGGCGGCGGAGGCGGACCGGCAGAACCGACATCTGAGCCGTGGATATCGCCAGAGGTGACGGTCACAACCGTCCGGCGGGATGGCGCCGGGGGAGATCGCGGTGATGGACTATGCGGCAGGGATCGGGTCGTGGCGGCTGGCGCGGAAGTACAGGGTGAGCGACAGCACGGGTGCTGGCTGGCCTGCGGGCGGCGGGAGTGCAGATCCGGACGGAGCCCGTTTCGGGTCCGGCGCAGCTGGCGGTAGTTGAGGAGATGGTCCGCCTCGCGGCATAGAACAGCTAGACGCTGCCTCGCATCGGTGAGGAGTTCGGGGTTACGCGGCAGACGGTGGCGGCGCGGCTAGAGCGTGCGAGCGGTGAAGGACTGCGTTAACAAGCATCAGCCAGAGGGCAGCCATGTCGCTGCGCTTGCCATCAGATGTCGAATGCCACCACTAGTAGGCTCGGGCTTGTGCCTGAAGACCCCACGCCGACTCATGTCCTGAGCAAGGGTGCCGTGCGTTGGGCAATCCACACGCTCGGGGGCCAGAAGCTTCATCCCACGTTCGTGATGTATCTGTATCTCCGCAAGGAGCAGCGGGCCGGTCGTTTGGCCGATGCTTCGGCCTCCTCAGACGAGGTGCTGTCGCTGATCCGTATGCCGGGCAACCCAACCAAGCCATACTACTTCCCACTCATCGACCGCGGCGAGCGTACCGGCACCCTGTTGCCGAGCTTCTGGCGCGCCAAGAACATCCCCGGTAGTTGGTCACCCGGTTCCATCTTCCGACTAAAGGGCGGTGGCTGGATGGGTGTGGCGACGGGGGGATACGCGCTGCCCGAAGATCACCTTGAGCGCGCGTTCAAGGACTTGCTCTTTGGCACACCTGTATCGGCGCTGGCTCTGGGAGCGTACTTCCTCCGAAACGACGGCTTCGTGTTGTCGGGGGAGCCCGAGGCGGCTGACATCGTCGCGGGTTTCCGCGCCAAGTTCGACTACCCGGACGACACTGAGGATCAGTTCGCGCGTCTCTTCACCACTGACGTCCCTGACAATGACGGCTTCGTGTGGTTCGACCCGTTCACTCTGACTGAACCGCTCATCTTGGCCGACTCCGAGGAGGCGACGGATGTTTAAGCAGCTCGTCCCGGATGTGCGCGTCCTGACTGCGGACGATCTCGGAATCGGTGTCCAGGCGAAAGCGCAGCAGGGCCACGCGTCGTCAGCTCCCGACGCGCCGGAGATCTCAGCCGACCACCCCCGAGTGCAGGAGATCATCCGGCTCGCTGAGGTGTATGGCGGTGTCATCTTGACCGGTCCTCCAGGAACGTCCAAGTCCTTCTTCGCGGCAGCAGCCGCCAAGGTGATGGCGGGCGGTAACAAGCGCCGCTACCACTTCGTGCAGTTCCACGCGAGTTTTCAGTACGAAGACTTCATGTACGGGTTCATCCCGACACCGACAGGGTTCACCAAGAAGGAGGGCCACTTCCTCACGATGGTGAACGACGCTTCTGCTGATCCGGATCACACGTACGTTCTGGTTATTGACGAGCTGTCGCGCGCTGATGTCGGCCGGGTCTTCGGCGAGGCGCTGACCTATGTCGAGCGCAGCAAGCGGGAGATTCCGTTCCCGATTGCGAGCGGGGTAGAGACGAAGGTGCCTTCGAACTTCGTCATCATCGCCACGATGAACCCGTTCGACCGGGGCGTCGATGAGGTGGACGCGGCCTTCGAGCGACGCTTTGCCAAGATCGCCATGGAGCCGGATAGGGAGCTACTGGAGGACATCCTCACCGACAACGGCATGGACGACCTCCTGAAGGCTCGGGTGCTTGCCTGGTTCAACCGCATCAACTCACTGTCCAGTTCGAACCCAGCAGCTGCGGTAGGACATGCCTACTTCTGGTCGGCCACGGACGAGGCATCGCTCACTGACATCTGGAACTACCAGCTGAAGTACTTGGTGGAGCGGGCGTTCCGGCGCGACCAGAGTAGCCGCGAGTCCATTGAGACCGGTTGGGCGCACATCTTCCAGTCGCCAGAGCCGCCGGCTCCCGCTGAAGAAGTAGGAGCGGAGCGTGAGACGAGCACGTGACCGCGCTGCGTCCAGAAGTCATCGTCAAGGAGTGCCGGGAGTACGAATTCGTAGAGATTGACCCGACACTCTGGTTGGGTGAGACGCACCAGGCGATCCTGAACTCCGAGATCGACGGCACCGATGTCCTGCGCGCGAGCTTCAGCGGCGGCAAGCTGCGGCTGCAAGCGACCTCCTTCGTCGGAGTCATCCCGATCAACGACCGAGTGATCCTCAAGGTCAAGCCACGGGTGCCACTTGGCGATCTAACCCGCATGGTCACCGAGACGGGTCATGGGGTCATCGCTTTATCTGCGCTGCGCGAGTACAGCCGGCGCGGCACGGCGGACGACTGGATCATGGACCGCTATGCGGCCGCCCTTCTGACGTACGTCGACGTCGTTCTCGACCAAGGTCTCCTCCGGACGTACCAGCGCTTCGAGGACGAAGGACGCTTCCCGCACGGGCGTCTCGAACTAACCGCCACTATGCAACGATTTGCCGCCCGCGGCGTGCCGAACAAGGCGGCTTTCTCCTGGCACGAGCGGTCGGTCGACACGCCCGCTAACCGGTGTATCAAGGCCGCAATGGAAGTGGTGCACGGGCATCTGATGAAGGTCAGGGCTCAGCCACGCAGAGGCGATCGGAGCAATCTGGGAAGGCTGGCCGGACAGTTCCGCGCGTTTGATGAGGTCGCCGACGACCCGGATTACCGATTTCTCGATGACCCGCAGGTGCTTGGACTGACACCGCTTCCCGATCCTCGCGCCTACTACCGCCCGGCGCTCGATCTGTCTGTGCTCATCCTGCGCGAAGCCGGCATCGCCCTCGAACTGGGCGGCGCCGATGTACAGCTGGGGTCGATGCTCGTAAATACGAACCAGTTGTTCGAGAAGTTCGTGCGGGTCAGCCTCATGAAGCAAGCCAAACGGCACGGTTGGCCGGTCGACGTTCTCGACGGCAACACGGAAGGCAAGGTCGACCTCTACGACATCCCCGACGATCTGCCCGCACCATTCGGCGTGCCACTGGAGGCAGTGGCGCGACGGGACCCAGGTAAGGCACAGCCCGATGTGGTGCTGCGCAGTCCTGACGGGCAGGTCCCGCTCATCGCGGAAGTGAAGAACACCATGACCTCGGACAGCGCGTTGCCTGATCGGTCCCATGTTGAGCAGGCGGTCACGTATGCGTTGCGCTACGGATTGAGTTTCACCTTGCTCATCCACCCGTGGAGCAGCGGAGAGAAGGGGCTGGTCTACGTGGGTCGCGTACGGTCGATCGACGTCTACGACTACCGGCTGGACTTGTCGTCGGATGCCGGGACCGATGCGGCGCTGGCGGATATGGCGCGCGCCATCGCACGCCTCGCTGGCTTGTCTCAGGCTCAGTCTGAGATGTCCGGCTGATCCATCCAGTTCACGAGGTCGACACCGATGGCGTCACGCTCCTCCTCGATTGCGGTCTTGAGGGTCGTGCCCGTACCTGCGAAGGGATCGAGCACCACGCCGCGCGCAGGCGCGTTGTGGCCGCAGTCCGTCCAGCCGACGGTCCGCTTCTTCGCAAAAGTGAACTCGCGGAAGTAACCGCCAAGCGCCAACTTGGCCTCAGCTGCCAGACGTTGAACTGCGAGGCTGTTGCGGCCGGTGCCATTCTGAAACTTGGTCGCCTTGCCGACGTCGGAGACACCGAAGGCTTGGATGGCGCGGATGTGTTCAGGCGTTAGGCCGTGCTCCTTCGCCAGTTCCATCGCTCGCTTCGCCTGAGGGCGCGACGGGTCCAGCTCGGCGGTGCGCTCCACGACCCGCCGACGGGGCATGCCGCAGTCCGCACAGATCTGGCGCGGTGCGGCAAGAGTGATAGCGCGGCGGACAAGTTCGCGGGGGTAGGGCGCGAGGTGAGCGCCCATGTTTCGCTCCGGGTTGATCGTCCAGACGTCGCCAGGGTTGGCACCGTTGCCGAACTCTTCGGCATACCCAACGAGGTCGTAGTGGTAGTTCGGCTTGTACGTCAGGTGGATGACGTACTCGTGACGGTTGGCGAGACGGTTTTTCACCGGGTCGGGCATCCCCGACTCCTTCGCCCAGATGATTCGATTTCGGATGAGCCAATCGCCTTTAGCGGCCTGCCACTCGATCTGTCCCGGGATACCGAGCAGCGATTTGTTGAAGTAGGTGTCACCAACGTTGAGGAAGACCGAACCGTGCGGCCGGAGAACCCGCTTCCATTCGGCGAGGCACTCCATGATCGAGGTGACATAAGCATCAGCGGTGGGCTCGAGTCCGATCTGGTTGGCGTGGCCGTAATCGCGCTTATTCCAATAGGGAGGCGATGTGACGATCAGGTCGACGGAGTCGTCGGGCAGGCCGGTCTTTCGGGCGTCGCCAGGGGTGAACGTCAGCTGTGCGTCGAGCAGGTTCGGCTCCCAGTCTGAGAGCTGTCCGATGGAGGTAGCTGCGAGCTTCGGTCGTGCTGCCGCAGGCTCCGGATCTGCCGCCTTCGCGGCGCGTTTGACGGATCGGCTCATCGGGAGGGCCTTCCCTTCGTCGTGCGTCTTCGATGGTGCGGGTGGGACGCTAGCTGCCACCACCGACGGAACCGCATTCGTGCAGGTCAGCGGCTCGTACGACTAGATATACCGGGAAAGATCTTGCTCGTCGAGCACCCGCTCGGCGAGCCGTCTTGATTACTCCCGAAGTCCCATGTGTCACCGGGTGACGCTCTGGTCGGGGGCAGGCCTTCAGGTTGAACAAGGGTCCGCCACGACTGCGACGATCGCCCACAGGTCCTCGACGATCTCGCCGAGGATGCTGGTGGGCGGGAGGCCGTAGCGCACCGAACCGACAGGCGCCGGCGCCTTCGGCGACCTTCATGCCCCATCCCTTTCCGAGCCAACGAGGGGCACCGGCAGCGACGATGGCCTGCCCCGGGCTCACGTAGCGCTTCCGCCACGCAGGCCCGAGGCTCCAACTCTGAGCGACTTCCTTGTCTCCCTGGGCAAACCCCCGGGGTTCAAGTAAGGCGCGCCTGGCGGAGGTGACTCC
>JBHWSH010000097.1:0-8003 GCA_043427135.1 Marmoricola sp.
CCTGTGGCGCGGCCGCCATCACGACCGCGTCCGCGCCGGCGGCGTGGGCGAGCATCGCCTCGCGCAGCTGGGCGGTGGTCTCCACACGGACCACCGTGACCCCGGCAGGGTCGGGCAGGCTGACGTTGGCCGCGACGAGCGTGACCTCGGCGCCGCGGGCAGCAGCGGTGCGCGCAAGCGCGAGGCCCTGCAGGCCGGACGAGCGGTTGCCGAGGAAGCGGACCGGGTCGAGATACTCGCGCGTGCCGCCGGCGGAGACGACCACGTGTCTGCCTGCGAGATCGGCAGGTGCGGCGCCGCGGGTCAGGGCGTCGAGCGCGGCGTCGAAGATCGCCGCCGGCTCGGGCATGCGGCCCTTGCCGGTGTCGGCGCCGGTGAGTCGGCCTTCGGCCGGCTCGAGCACCAGGACCCCGCGCTCACGCAACGTGGCGACGTTGGCCTGGGTTGCGGCGTGCTCCCACATCTCGGTGTGCATCGCCGGGGCGAACAGCACCGGGCAGCGCGCCGTGAGCAGGGTGTTGGTGAGCAGGTCGTCGGCCAGCCCGTGGGCGGCCTTGGCGAGCAGGTCTGCGGTCGCGGGAGCGACCACCACGAGGTCGGCCTCCTGGCCGATCCGCACGTGCGGCACCTCGTGGACGTCGTCCCAGACCTCAGCGGACACGGGCTTGCCGGACAGCGCCGACCAGGTGGGCTCGCCGACGAAACGCAGGGCGGCCTCGGTGGGCACGACCGTGACGTCGTGCCCGGACTCGGTGAGACGGCGGAGCAGCTCGCAGGACTTGTACGCCGCGATGCCGCCCCCGACCCCCAGGACGACGCGGGGTCGCGACGAGGGCGCGTTCACCGAGCCGTCCCTCAGATCTCGAGGTCTCCGGCGACAACCGCGTCGGCGGCCGGAGCAGCCTCGGGCTCGGCGTCGGGGTCGTAGGGCTCGGCGAGCAGCAGGTCGGCGTTGATCTCTCGCAGCGCGATCGACAGCGGCTTCTCCTGCATGTGGGTGTCCACGAGCGGGCCGACGTACTCCAGCAGGCCCTCGCCGAGCTGGGAGTAGTAGGCGTTGATCTGCCGGGCGCGCTTGGCGGAGAACAACACCAGCTGGTACTTGGAGTCGGTCTTGGTCAGGAGCTCGTCGATGGGCGGGTTGGTGATGCCCTCGGCGACGGGAGTGCCAGACACGTGGGTGAACCTCACAGAGTTTTCGGGGTGGGAGCCCGGCTCGGGCTGGATCCGGCCGGTGGGTCCTGCGCAGCGGATTGCATGCGGGTCGAGCAGGCCGGGCAGTGCAGATCAGGGCGCAGATCAGGGCTCAGTCGGACGAGCCCTTGGTCAAGGCTACCAACTCCTCGCCGGCGACGTGAATCTCGGTGTTGACCACCGTCACGTCGAACTCCGACTCCGCCGCCAGCTCCTCCACCGCCGTCTCCAGGCGGCGAGTGCGCTCCTCCTCGGTCTCGGTGCCCCGACCGACGAGGCGGTTGACCAGCTCCTCCCACGACGGAGGCTTGAGGAACACGAACAGCGCCTCGGGCATGCTGCGGCGGACCTGCCGAGCCCCCTGCAGGTCGATCTCGAGAAGCGCTGGGCGCCCGGACCGGAGTGCTTCCTCTACCGGCCGGCGGGGCGTGCCGTAGCGGGCTCTCCGATGGACCACCGCCCACTCGAGGAGCTCGTCGTCTGCGACCATCCGGTCGAACTCGTCCTCGGAGACGAACAGGTAGTGCTCGCCGTGCACCTCGCCGGGACGCGGCGGTCGGGTGGTGGCGGAGACGGAGATCCAGATCTCGGGGTGATGCTCACGGATGTAGGCCGCGACGGTCCCCTTGCCGACCGCGGTGGGGCCGGCCAGCACGGTGAGTCGGCTCACGCCTGCCCTGAGTCCCTGCCGCCGAACTCGCGCTCGAGCGCGGCGACCTGGTTGACGCCGAGCCCGCGGACGCGGCGACTCTCGGAGATGCCGAGGCGCTCCATGGTCTGTCGGGCACGCACCTTGCCGAGGCCGGGCATCGACTGGAGCAGGTCGACTACCCGCATCTTCCCGATGACGTCGTTGTCCTGACCCTGGCGCAGCACGTCCACCAACGAGGCGCCGGAGTGCTTGAGCCGGTTCTTCACCTCCGCGCGCTCCCTGCGGGACGCGGCCGCCTTGTCGAGGTTGGCCTGACGCTGTTCGGGGGTGAGTCGCGGCAGAGCCACAGTGCAGACCTCGTGCTCTCGAAGGGGCGGGAGTTCCGCCGAATCTAGTCGGGTCCTCCGCGGGCTCGCAATCCGGGCGGACGCGGATGCTCAGCCACCGAGATCGACGTCGCAGACCTGACGAGCATGGTCCTCGATCGCGCCGGCCGCCTCCAGCACGGGAAGTCCCGCGAGCTTGGTGGCCGCGCCCTCGAGGCGGCGCCGGTCCGCGCCGGTGACGCCGTCGGGCATCACGCCTGGCCGATACTCGCCAGGAGGTACGCCGGCGGCCGCCACTGCGTCCGCCAGGCCTTGCCAGGCGTTGAGCACGGTCGTCCACTCGTCGCGCAGGTCGTCGGGAGCGGCCTCGCGCAGGTCCTCGATCGCAGCGAGGCTGGGCGTGAGCACGTCCGTGCCGGGCGTCGTGCTCTGCGAGGCGAGCTCGGTGAGCACCGACCCCTTGTCCTCCAGGACCGTGCAGTACTCCTGCTCGGCGTCGCTGCAGCCGGCGAGGAGGCCGGCGCTCAACAGCGTCGCCGCCATCATTCGGCCCCGTCGCGTCATTGCTCTTCCGGCCGCTCGGTCAGCCCGCGGAAGACCTCGGTCGCCCGTAGTGCCGCGTCGCGAAGCGCGGCCGGATCAGGGCCGGCCTGCAGGATCTCGCGGCTGGTCGAGGCCAGCACGTTGCTCGCCGCGGAGCCGACCACGCGGCGTACGGAATCGATGGTGCCGCCCTGGGCACCGATCCCGGGGACGAGAAGCGGACCGTCGATGTCGAGGTCCTCGTCGGTGGAGCCGATGGTCGCGCCGACCACGGCACCGAACGACCCCATGGGCTCCGCGCCGCGGTTGCGCTCGGCGAGCGCGGCCAGGACCGTGCCGGCGACGGTGGGTCCGTCGGTGGTGCGGGCGTGCTGCACCTGCGGACCTTCGGGGTTGGAGGTCAGGGCAAGGACGAAGACGCCGGCGCCATGCCGTTGCGCGGTGTCGAGCATGGGGTCCAGCGACCCGAAGCCGAGGAACGGGCTGGCGGTGATGGCGTCGGCGGCGAGCGGGGATGCCGGGTCGAGATAGGCGTCGGCGTAGGCCTGCGCGGTGGAGCCGATGTCGCCGCGTTTGACGTCGAGCACCACCTGGGCGCCGAGCTCGCGCGCCGAGCTGATCGTGCGCTCCAGGACGGCGATGCCGGCCGAGCCGTGGCGTTCGAAGAAGGCCGACTGCGGCTTGATCGCGGCCACGGTGCCCGCAAGTGCCTCCACTGCGGTCATCGCGAAGCGCTCCAGCCCGGCGGGTGTGTCGTCCAGGCCCCAGGCCGCGAGCAGCTGTGCGTGGGGGTCGATGCCCGCGCACAGGGGGCCTCGGGTGTCCATGGCCACGCGCAGCCGCTCGCCGAAGGTGCTCATCGCGCGCCCACTCTCGCCTGCTCGATCGCCCGCTGCACTCGCGCCGGCCACAGCGGCCCGCCGTAGACGAAGCCGGTGTAGGCCTGCACCAGCGTCGCTCCAGCGTCGATGCGTGCGACCGCGTCGGCCGGGGTGTCGATGCCGCCGACCCCGATCAGGCACAGCTCGGGTCCGACCCGCCCCCGCAGCAGGCGCATCACCTCGGTGGCCCGCTGTGTGAGCGGCGCGCCGCTCAGTCCGCCCGCACCCGTCGCGTCCACGGCGTCCGGCGCGCTGCTCAGCCCGTCGCGAGAGATCGTGGTGTTGGTGGCCACGATGCCTTCGAGACCGAGCTCGAGGGCGAGGTCCGCGACGGCGATCACGTCGTCGTCGGAGAGGTCGGGGGCGATCTTGACCAGCAGCGGGACGGCGCGGTCGGGCACCGCGCGCGCGGTCGCAGCGCGGACGCCCTCCAGCAGCGGTCGCAGGGATGCGACGGCCTGCAGGTCACGCAGGCCGGGGGTGTTGGGTGAGGAGACGTTGACGACGAGATAGTCGGCGAAGGGTGCCAGCAGTCTTGCGCTCTTCTGGTAGTCCGCGACGGCGTACTCCTCGGGCGCCACCTTGGTCTTGCCGATGTTGACGCCCAGCACGACGCGGTGCTCCGACGGCCCGCCGCGGGCGCCGGCGACGGCTCGCGCGGACAGCCGCCGCGCCACGGCAACCGCACCGTCGTTGTTGAAGCCCATCCGGTTGACGATCGCGCGGTCCTCGGGCAGGCGGAACAGCCGCGGACGCGGGTTGCCGGGCTGCGGCTCGCCGGTGACCGTACCGATTTCTACGAACGAGAACCCGAGCGCGGCGACGGCGTCGATCGACTGGGCGTTCTTGTCGAATCCCGCTGCCAGGCCGAGCCGCCCGGGGAACGTCAGCCCCATCGCCCGCACCGGGGCCGCTGCTCGGCGTACCGCGTCGCCTCGCGAGGCCAGGACCGGACGTGCTGATCGGATCGCTCGGGCCGCCACGCGGTGGGCGGTCTCAGGATCCGTGCGGGTCAGGACGCGGTCGAAGAGCCGGTCGTACGCCGTCACCGCGTGGTCTCGACAGGCTCGACCGACGGTGTCCTCGCCCAGTCCTGCAGGGACCGCACGCCGACCGTGTGGGACTGCAGCGCCTCGATGCCCTGGACAGCCGCGCCCAGCCCCTGGACCGTCGTGATGCACGGGATGTTGTTGAGCACGGCCGCGGTCCGGATCGAGTAGCCGTCGAGCCGCACCGCGCCGCCCTTGGTCGATCCGTGCGGGGTGTTGACGACCAGGCAGACCTCGCCGTCGTGGATCTGCTCGATGATGGTCGGCTCGCCGTCGGGGCCGCGGCCTTCGCTGCCCTTGCGCACGACCGTGGCCGGCACGCCGTTGCGGCGCAGCACCTCGGCGGTGCCGGTGGTCGCGAGGATCTCGAAGCCCAGATCCGCCAAGCGCTTGACCGGGAAGATCATGTGACGCTTGTCGACGTTGGCCATCGAGACGAAGACCTTGCCCTCGGTCGGGAGCGAGCCGTACGCCGCGGTCTGGCTCTTGGCGAACGCCGTCCCGAAGTAGGCGTCGAAGCCCATCACCTCACCGGTGGAACGCATCTCGGGACCGAGGATGGCGTCGACGGTCCGGCCGTCCTTGGTCTTGAACCGGTTGAACGGCAGCACCGCCTCCTTGACCGCGATCGGTGCGCCGGCCGGGAGGTCGCCGCCGTCGCCCTCGGCGGGCAGCAGCCCCTCGGCACGCAGGTCGGCGATGCTCGCCCCGAGCATCACGCGTGCCGCCGCCTTGGCCAACGGGGTGGCCGTGGCCTTGGAGACGAACGGCACCGTCCGCGACGCGCGGGGGTTGGCCTCGAGGACGTGCAGCACGTCGGAGCTCATCGCGTACTGCACGTTGAGCAGCCCGCGCACGCCCACTCCTTCGGCCAACGCCAGCGTCGAGGCGCGGATGCGGTCGATGGTCTCGTGCCCCAACGTGATCGGCGGCAGCGCGCAGGCCGAGTCGCCGGAGTGGATGCCGGCCTCTTCGATGTGCTCCATCACGCCGCCGAGGAAGAGCTCCTCGCCGTCGTAGAGGGCGTCGACGTCGATCTCGACCGCGTCGTCGAGGAATCGGTCGATGAGCACCGGACGCTCGGGACTGATGAGGCCGGGAGCCGCTTGGTCGAGATAGCTGCGGAGGGCCTCGTCGTCGTACACGATCTCCATGCCGCGTCCGCCCAGGACGTAGGAGGGGCGGACCAGCACGGGGTAGGCGATCTCGTGCGCGATCTCCTGCGCCTCTTCGAACGACGCTGCGGTGCCGTGCTTGGGGGCGGGTAGACCGGCGGCGGCGAGCACGCGACCGAAGGCGCCGCGCTCCTCGGCGAGATGGATCGCGGCGGGGCTGGTGCCGACGATCGGCACGCCCGCGTCCTGGAGCCCCTGCGCCAGACCCAGCGGGGTCTGGCCGCCGAGCTGGCAGATGACGCCGGCGATCGGTCCGGCCTTGGCCTCCGCGTGGTAGATCTCCAGCACGTCCTCGAGCGTCAGCGGCTCGAAGTAGAGCCGGTCGCTGGTGTCGTAGTCGGTGGAGACGGTCTCGGGGTTGCAGTTGACCATGATCGTGTCGTAGCCGGCTTCGCTGAGCGCGAGACAGGCATGGACACACGAGTAGTCGAACTCGATGCCCTGGCCGATGCGGTTCGGGCCGCTGCCGAGGATCAGCACCGCGGGCCGCTCGCGCGGCTGCACCTCGGTCTCCTCGTCGTACGACGAGTAGTGGTAGGGCGTACGGGCGGCGAACTCCGCCGCGCACGTGTCGACGGTCTTGAAGACCGGCCGGATGCCGAGCGCCCACCGGACGCCGCGGACGACGTCCTCGTGCAGACCGCGGATCCCGGCGATCTGGTGGTCGGAAAACCCGTGCCGCTTGGCCATCCGCAGCGTCGCCGGGTCGAGCTCGTCGGCGGATTCGACCTGGACGGCGACCTCGTGGATGAGGAAGAGCTGGTCGAGGAACCAGGGGTCGATGTGCGTGGCGTTGAACAGCTGCTCGGTCGTGGCCCCGGCACGGATCGCCTGCATGACCTCGTTGAGCCGTCCGTCGTGCGGCACCCTGATGGACGCCAGCAGCTCGTCGAGGTCACCGATCGGTGCGTGGAAGTCGAACGGCGCGGACTTGCTCTCCAGGCTGCGCAGCGCCTTCTGCAGCGCCTCGGTGAAGTTGCGGCCCATCGCCATCGCCTCGCCGACCGATTTCATGTGCGTGGTCAGCGTCTGGTCGGCGGCGGGGAACTTCTCGAACGCGAACCGCGGCACCTTGACCACGACGTAGTCGAGCGTCGGCTCGAAGCTGGCCGGCGTCTCGGCGGTGATGTCGTTGGGGATCTCGTCGAGGGTGTAGCCGATCGCGACCTTCGCGGCGATCTTGGCGATCGGGAAGCCGGTCGCCTTGGACGCCAGGGCACTCGAGCGGGACACGCGGGGGTTCATCTCGATGACGACCACGCGGCCGTCGACGGGGTTGACCGCGAACTGGATGTTGCAGCCACCGGTGTCCACGCCGACCGAGCGGATGATGCCGATGGAGAGGTTGCGCAGGTGCTGGTACTCGCGGTCGGTCAGCGTCATCGCAGGTGCGACCGTGATGGAGTCGCCGGTGTGCACGCCCATCGGGTCGAGGTTCTCGATGGAGCACACGATCACGACGTTGTCGGCCTTGTCGCGCATGACCTCGAGCTCGTACTCCTTCCAGCCGAGGATCGACTCCTCCAAGAGCACCTCGGTGGTGGGACTGGCCGCGAGGCCGGCGCCGGCGATGCGCCGGAGGTCGTCCTCGTCGTACGCCATGCCGGACCCGGTGCCGCCCATGGTGAAGCTGGGCCGCACGACCATCGGGTAGCCGAGCTCGTCCGCCGCCGCGAGGCAGTCCTCGAGGGTGTGGCAGATGACGCTCTTCGCGACCTCTCCCCCGAGTTCCTCGACGATCTGCTTGAAGGACTGGCGGTTCTCGCCGCGGTTGATCGCCTCGATGCTGGCGCCGATCAGCTCGACGTCGTACTTCTCCAGCACGCCGTTCTCCGCCAGCGCCATCGCCGCGTTGAGCGCGGTCTGGCCGCCGAGCGTGGCCAGCAGGGCATCTGGTCGCTCCTTGGCGATGACCTTCTCGACGAACTCCGGCGTGATCGGCTCGATGTAGGTGGCGTCGGCGAACTCCGGGTCGGTCATGATCGTGGCCGGGTTGGAGTTGACCAGGACGACGCGCAGCCCCTCCTGCTTGAGCACGCGGCAGGCCTGCGTGCCGGAGTAGTCGAACTCGGCTGCCTGCCCGATGATGATCGGCCCCGAGCCGATCACCAGCACGCTCTGAATGTCCTCGCGCTTGGGCATCAGTTCTCCTTGTCGGACGGGGCCGGGGTCTCGACAGGCTC